>JAJVIA010000077.1 GCA_022072245.1 Anaerolineae bacterium | reverse complement strand
CGCCTTTGTCCGCATACACCAAGCCGAGATTGTTGTAGGTTTGCGCCATGCCATGCACATCGCCGAGGCGCTCCATGGTTTGTAACGCGTTCTGATAGAACTCTATCGCCTTGTCCCATTCGCCTTTGCGGTAATACACGGAGCCGAGATTGTTGAAGGTTTGCGCCATGCCATGCACATCGCCGAGGCGCTCTTTGATTTCTAAACTTTGCTGATAGAACGCAATCGCCTTGTCCCATTCGCCTTTGTTTGCATACACCATGCCGAGATTGTTGAAGGTTTGCGCCATGCCATGCACATCGCCGACGCGCTCCATGGTTTGTAACGCGTTCTGATAGAACTCAATCGCCTTGTCCCATTCGCCTTTGTTTGCATACACCATGCCGAGATTGGTGTAGGTTTGCGCCATGCCATGCACATCGCCGACGCGCTCCATGGTTTGTAACGCGTTCTGATAGAACTCAATCGCCTTGTCCCATTCGCCTTTGTCCGCATACACCGAGCCGAGATTCATGTAGGTTGTCGCCATGCCATGCACATCGCCGACGCGCTCCATGGTTTGTAACGCGTTCTGATAGAACTCTATCGCCTTGTCCCATTCGCCTTTTTGCCGATAGACGATACCGAGATTGCCATAGGTTTGCGCCATGCCATGCACATCGCCGAGACGCTCACTGATTTCCAAACTTCGCTGACAGAATTCAATCGCTTTGTCCCATTCGCCTTTGTTCGCATACACCGCGCCGAGATTGCCAGCTATTGCCCCTTCGCCGCGTTCGTCCTCCAGCGCTCGACAGGCGGCAATTCCGTACTCGCTCCATTCAATCCATTCCACCCAATTCGCGCGCAATGAGAAATAGTGTGCCATCGCACGGTCAATGTAATCGCGCGTCAGTTCTCTTGCTTCTCGCGTCGCGTTTTCGCGCGCCCATTTCTGCCCCGCAAAGATGTTGGTGAGTTCGGCATCGAGAATCGCAAGCGCATTGTCAATTTCCTTGCCTTTAAGTTTTTTCCCGTTTTCTTGCGCGATGGCGCAATAGTATTTTGCCATTCGCAGTTGCGCGGCGGATTCGGTTTTTGCCGCGCGCAGATTTTCGCGCGTGAATGTCCGCATGAGCGCGTGGAGTTTGTAGCGTTCGGGCGCGGCGCTCTCTTGAATAACGGATATGCGCCGCAGTTTCGCCAGACGTTTGCGCGCAGTTTCAAAATCCGTCTCGCAAACCGCCGCGGCGGCGTTCGCGTCAAAATCAATGCCCGCGAACGCGCCCAGCGCGTCCAAAAATTTTTGTTCGTCGGTAGAGAGGCGGTTGTAACTGATGCGAATCGAGGCGCGGATGCCGCGTTCGGATTCATCGCCGCCCCAATGCAAAACTTCAAGTTGGCGAATTTCATCGCGGAGCAAGTCGCGCAAATACGCGACGCTCCACGACGCATTGTCGGCGAGTTGATGCGCCGCCAGGTCGAGCGCCATCGGCAGACCATCCACGAGTTTGCCAATTTCCAGAACGAGGGCGCGTTGATTTTCGAGGCGCGTGTCGTTGTGCGTGACGCGGACAAACAACTGCCATGTTTCCTCGTCATTCAATTGCTCCAATTGAATCAACCACGCGTCGGACATTGCCGCCAGTTGTCGCGCGCGGCTCGTCACAATCACCGCGCAGTCGCGCAACGCGCGCAAAAGCGGCGCGAGTTTCGCGTCGTCGCTTTCATCCACCACGCCGTCGAGGACTGCCAACACGCGCTTGGTTCCGACGCGCTGTTGAATGATTTGGCGCACGCGGTCGGCGCGTTGATTCACGTCTTGGATTTTTGTTACGTCGCCGCCATACAATTCCGCCCACTCGCCCAATTTCAAAAAAACGTCCACCGTCGGAATTTCCGCCAACAAGATGCCGCCGGGAAATCGAGATTTAATCTCATGCGTAATTTGCGCGGCGAGCGAAGTTTTGCCAAGCCCGCCGACGCCCGCAATCAAAAAGCGCGGCGTTGTCACGCCGATTGCGCCGAGCGTGGCAAGGTCTTGGAGCGCGCCCTGCCGCCCCACAAACGTCGGCACAACGTTCAGCATTTGTTTCGGCGGCTGCCATTCCGGCGCTTGCGGCGGCAGATGCACATGCTTGTCGCCAAAAACAATGTCGCCTTGCGAATGTAATTCGCCGCCTGTGATATTGATGTCGTCCATGATAAATGATGACCGCAGACTGCGATAAAAAATCACCGCCGGCTGCCGACTGCTTACGGTCTCCCCAATCACCTAATCACCCAATCACCAAACCATCGCACCATCGCACTATCGCACTCCCGCACCACTCTCCACCCACCTCTCCAACACCCGCCCCACGCGTTCCAAACTCTCCGCGCTCACCTTGTCCGCCGTGTCTTGTGTAGTATGCCAATAAGGATAATCAAAGTCAATCAGGTCTGCCGCGCGAATTCCTTTTTGCAAAAAAGGCGTGTGGTCGTCGCTCATGCTCCATTTGTATTGTGGAATGAACTGCTGTCCATAGCCCAACTGCGCGGCGCTCTGCCACAATTGTTCTTGCAGCGCCTTATCCGAATTTTGTTCGTAATAAATATCTTGCTGCGCGTCGCCGATCATGTCAACCACAATCACCGCTGCGGGTTTCGTCGGCAAATTGTCCGCCACGTGCTGCGCGCCGATGCTCCACGTCCATTCGTTCGTATCGCACAGCGCGGTCGGTTTTTGCTGCGGCGCGACGCGCAAAGCGCACGCGTTCAAGCCGCCATTGTCTTCGGCGTCAAAGAACGCGAGCCAGATTTCATTTTTCAAATTCGTCTTGTCGAGCGTGCGCGCGAGTTCGAGCAAGACCGCGACGCCGCTCGCGCCGTCGTTCGCGCCCGGCACAGGCGCGTTCGGATTCGTCTTGTCTTGGTCCGCGCGCGGCCGCGTATCGTAATGCGCGCCGAGAATGATCAAGGGTCCCTGCCCCACTCCAATTTTTCCAATCACATTGCGAATCGGCACGCCGCGATATTCAAACTCTTGCGTTTCCACCTGCCAGCCATTTTGTTTCAACTGCTCGATAATGTAATCGCCCGTTTTGCGAACGGCGACAGAACCCGCGGGGCGAATTCCAAAATTCATTTGCGCTTGCAAGTATTCGTCGTACGCGTGCTTGCCGTCAAAAGACAGAGGCGCGGGCGTGGGGAGAAACGGCGTCGGCGTGGCGGGGGCTGCTTGCGGCGCGCGAGTGGAGGTGGGCGCGCTCGGCGCGACGGTTGGCGTCGGCGTGGACGCGCAACCGCCGCACCCCAGCGCAAAAAAAATGAACGCGAGGAGAATGTGCGCGCCGCATAAATGCGGCGCGCGGACGTTAGTTTTGAACCGGGTTGAAAATTTTCGCGTAGGCAATCGCGTTTTCACTGCGCCGCGTTATCAATGCCACACCGTCGCGCGCCGCCGTTCCATGACATCGTGATACAAATTTACATGCGCGCGCGCAATGTGTTCCCACGTGTACATGCGGCAGACCACCGCATACGCCCGTTCCGCCATTTCGGCGGCTTGGGCGCGCGCATTCAGCGATTGCAAAATCGCCTGCGCCAACAAATCGCTGCGGTCCGGCGGAATCTTTATCCCCGTCAAGCCGTCGTCAACCACTTCGCTCAAACCGCCGACGTCGCTCACAATCACGGGACACTGCGCCGCCATCGCTTCGAGCGCCACAATGCCAAACGGTTCGTACAGCGAAGGCGCGACCGCCACATCCGCCATTTGAAACAATTGGTCGCGCATCATGTCGCTAATATAGCCGGGCAGCCAGATGCGGTCGCTCAAACCCCACGCCTGCACTTGGGCGCGCAGCGCGCCCAAAATCGAACCCGTGCCGGCGATAATAAATTTGACGTTCGGGGCGACGGCGAGCGCTTGGCGCGCCGCGTCCACCAACACAAACAAACCCTTTTCTTGCTGCAAGCGTCCGACGAAATAAACAATGCGCTCGTGCGGTTCCGCCCACTGGGCGCGCCACGCATCGCGTTCGGTTGCCGACAGCGCCGCATAGCGCGACGCGTCCACGCCGTTCGGAATAACCGCAATTTTATCTTGGGGCAAATCAAAATAGCGCTGCACTTCGTCCGCCATAAAATGGCTCGTCGCAATCACGCGCCACGCTTCATACGTCAACCACCATTCCGCGCCGTGAATTGCCTGCGCCATTTCGCCGTGCAGCGCGCCCCTGCCCCGCCCGCGTTCCGTCGCGTGAATCGTAACGATCAAGGGCGTCTTGTAAATTTTTTTCAGCGCTTGGGCGGCAAAACCCACCAGCCAATCGTGCGCGTGAATCAGGTCAAAACCGTCCGCCTGTTCCCAAGCCGTGTGCGCGAACTGTTCCAGCGTTAAATTGGTCTGCTGCACATCGGCAAAAAAATTGCTGATTTCGGACACGGGCGGCGTCACGCGATACACGCGCGCGTTCGGATGCACCCATTCCGCTTCCGCGCCGCCCTTCCAGCGCGGCGTCACCAAAGTCACAGCCGCGCCGTCGCGCGCCAGCGCGGGCAGCGCTTCCGCGACATGCGCGCCCAAACCGCCGACAATGTGCGGCGGATATTCCCACGACAACATGAGGATTCGCATAACAGTTTGTTACGGCTGCGGCGTCGGCGCGGGCGCATAACCGTATTTGGCGAGATTGGCGTTTTGCTCTTCTAACGTGCGCGCAAAAACATGCCCCCCGTCGCCCGTCGCCAAAAAGTAAAAGAAATCCGTTTGCGCCGGTTCCAAAACGGCTTGAATCGAATTCATGCTCGGCTCGGCAATCGGGCCCGGCGGCAAACCGGGATTCAAATACGTATTGTACGGCGAAATCACTTTTTGATATTCTTCCAGCGTCACCGGCGTTTTCCACCACTGTTTGGCTTCCGGCACATAACCGATGGCGTACTGTACCGTCGGGTCGGCGTTCAAATACGTTTTCGCGCGCACGCGATTCAGATACACGCTCGCAATGATTGGCGCCTCTTCGGGTTTCACCGTTTCGCGTTCGACAATCGAAGCCAGCGTAATCGCCTCTTGCAAAGTCAAACCCTGATTCGTCGCTTTGGCGCGCATTTCGGGCGTGATGCGTTGGTCAAATTCCGACAAGAGGCGGTTGATCAATTGCGGCGCGGTGATGCCTTGCAAGACCTGATACGTTTCGGGAAACAAATATCCTTCGAGCCCCGGCGAACCGTTGCGCGGGCGGTCCTGAAGAAACGCAAACGTGGCGTCGCCCTCTTGGACCAATTCCAAAAAAACATCCTTGTCGAACTGCGGCAGATTGACCGTCGTCAAATAATCCGCAATCTGTTCCGCGCGCCAGCCGGGGCGAATCGTAATCGTGACGCCGCGCGTCGTGCCGCGTTGGAGCGAAAGAATCACTTCGTCCATCGTCATGTTGCGACGCATCACATGGTCGCCCGCTTGAATGTATTCCGCCGCGTGACGGCATTTCAACAGCAATAAAAACGCGTCCGCGTTTTCAATCAATCCTTCCTTTTCCAAACGCGCGGTCACATCAATCGGCAGTTCGCCCTCTTCGACGGTGAAATTGACTTCGCTGCGGTCCGCGCTCGCGGGTTTGTCGAGCAAATCGCGATACTGTTCCAATTGAAACGCGTACGCCAAATCCGTCGGGTCGAGGCCGCTGCTCGTGGGCGAACCGCATTGCCCAAAATCAACCTGCGGCAAATTCAACGCGGCGGTCTGTTGCTGCTGCGGCGGGAACGCGAATTGATAGGCGTAAAAAATCGCCGCGCCGACGCAAAGCAGCGTCAACAGCGCCAAAGTCAGTTTGGCAAATGCCCGTACCAAATCTTTCATCCGATGTCTATCCTTTAACTGGGAGGGAGCGCATCCAAAAAATCTTGCAGAATGACTGCGGCGGCGACGGCATCCAATGTCGCGCGTCCGCGTTTTTCATTCAAACCGCGCGCTTGCTGCGCGCGGCGCGCCGTCGCGGTGGAATAGCGTTCGTCCTGATAATGCAGCGGCAGACCCAATTGCGTTTGCAATTCTTCCGCGTACGCGCGCGTCAACGCGACCTGAACGCCGTCCGAATCGTCCGCGTTGTGCGGCAGACCCACGACCAACGTTTCCGCGTCATATTCGCGAATCCATTGCGCGAGCTGCGCGGCGTCTTGGGCAAGCGTCGCGCGCACGATAACCGCGAGCGGCGACGCGAGACGCGTCACGCTGTTGCCGACCGCGACGCCGACGCGTTTGTTGCCGACGTCCAAACCCAAATAACGCATGGGAAATTATTTTGTCTGCGTCTCCACAAACAGCGTCGTGCGAAAACCAAAGAACGGCAGCCGACTCCACCACGACGGCGTAATTTCAATTTTCGGCGGCTTGGCTTGCGGCACGCGCGCGGCGATGGTTTGGATGGCTTGATAGATCGGCAAATCGTTCAGCCCTTCTAAAATTTTCGCGCGGTCAATCATCGGCGTCGCCAAGAGCGCGGCGCGCACTTTGAGAATCACCGAATTGGCTTCCATGCGCGCGTTCGGGTCGGCTTCGACGCGCAGCGTGCCGGGTAAAACCGTATAGCCCGCCGGCAGTTTCGACAGCAAGCGCCGATTGGCAAACGTTTCCAAATCGCCGTAATCGGCAAAGATGCCGCTTGCCACCGCGTCCGTCTTGAGCGTCAAAGTGTCCGAGGGGTCATCCACCGGATGGTCGAACGCTTCGCCCATGACGATAACCTCGATGGATGCTGGAACCACATATACATTATCTTCGGCGGCGTTTTTGAGAATCGCCACCGCTTTATCTTGGAGCAGCGCGCTCTGTTTTTCGCGCGCAGTACGGCGGTCGTCGAACGAAACGATTTTTACGTCCTTGATGGAACCGCCGCCCACGCCGTTCAAATTCACCGCGCGCGCATTCGCGGACAGGGGACCCTCGATTAAATTGATTTGCAGCGGCGCGACATTGCCTTCGGGTCCCGCGCGCAGCGCGCGCACCGGCACATTGACGCGCGCATTGAAACCGGCGGGCAGCGTCGCCGTGATTGTGGTGGAATACCGCTGCGTCGCGCCCGAAGTCGTCGCCACAATCGTGCCGAGCGGAATCGTGACTTCGGTCCCTTGCAAATTATTAAACGTCACAATGCCGGTGGCGTGGTCGGCGGGCGCGGTCGCCGTGCGCGACGTGTCCACCGTCACCGTGCTGCTGATTTCTTTGCGATACAGCCCGGCTGGCACAATCGCGTTGATGTGGTCAATCGTCGTTACCGTCGGGTCGAGAATCACTTCGGCGGCATCGCTGACCACAATGGATTTGGGATAAATCGTAATGCTGGCGCTCGGAACCAAGAGCGAAGCAATGCCGATTAACAAAACGACGGCAAAGCCAAACAGCAGCAAGGTCAGCAGCAATTTCCAACCCGCGAGGCCAAGCCGGTCCAACAACGGCGTGCGCGGCTGCGGCGCGCCATCGTCAAACGGCGTCGTGCGACGCGCCACCGGTTCGCCCACATTGCGCTGCCAGCGCCATTCTGTGGACGCGGCTTTTTCTTGGCTCGAAAAAACGGGAATGCCCGCCACGCCCCCGAGCTCTTGGACGGTGTACGAGGTGGAAACGAGCGCGACCTGCACGTCGGCTTGGTCCGCCCAACGGCGCAGCAGCTGCATCTCGTGCGCGGCGTCGAGCGCGCGGCAGCCGCGCGGCACAATCAAAATAATGCGGCGGCCATCCGCCCACTCGATTTTCGCGTGCAGTTTGAGAATGTCGTCGTTTTTGGCGAGCGTAATTACTTGGTCATTCATACGGGAGCGTCAAGCGCGGAGCGCAAATGGAAAACTGCGTCAACTGCTTTGCCTTTCCACTTGCTTTACAACTTGGTCCAAAGCCGCTTGCAATTTGGACGCGTCTTTGCCGCCGGCTTGGGCGAGCGCGGGTCTGCCGCCGCCGCCGCCGCCCATAATCGGCGCCGACGCGCGCACAATTTGTTGCGCGTCAAAACCGCGGGCAATCAAATCGGACGTGACTGCGACGATCATGCTCGGCTTGTCGTTGATCACCGCGCCGAGCGCAACAACGCCCGAACCGATTTTGTTTTTGTAAAAATCGCTCTGCTCGCGCAGCAAATCTTGATTGGGCGCATCTACAATGTGTGTGAGAACGCGCACGCCATCTACTTGATGAATCAGATCGTCCACGTTCGCGGTTTGCTGTTTGACTAGCTCGCGCCGCAGGCGCGCGATTTCTTTTTCCGCGCTGGCGAGTTGTTCGAGCAACGCCGCCGTTTTGGTTTCCACTTGGGCGGGCGTTGTCTTGATTTGTTCCGCCACGCGTTCGAGTCGTGACAGCGCTTGATGAAATTCCGCATACGCGGCAGGTCCCGTCACCGCTTCGATGCGGCGAATGCCCGCGGCGACAGAACTTTCCGCGACGATATGAAACAAACCGATTTCGCCCGTACGGGCAACATGTGTGCCGCCGCACAATTCACGCGAGATGCCATCAATCTCCATCATCCGCACCGTATCGCCGTACTTTTCACCAAACAATGCCATCGCGCCGCGCGCCACCGCTTCGTCTTTGGGCAGAATGTACGGCTCGACCGCATCGTTCTTGAAAATGTCGGCGTTCACTGCGGTTTCAATTTCTTGTAATTCGTCCGCCGAGACCGGTTTGTTGTGCGCGAAATCAAAACGCAAGCGGTCAGGCGCGACGAGCGAACCCTTTTGATGGACATGCGTTCCCAACGCGCGGCGCAATTCGGCGTGCAGCAGATGCGTTGCCGTGTGATTCCGCATAATGTTTTCACGTCGCGCGGCGTCCACTTGCGCGCGCACCGCATCATTCACGCGCGCGCTGCCTTTGATCATTTCGCCAATGTGAACGATCAAGCCGGGGACAGGTTGACGCGTGTCGTCCACGCGAAACTCCCATTCGATTGGATCGCGGAAAGAAAGGGCTGGCTCGCGGAAATGAACGATGCTGCCCGTATCGCTGATCTGTCCGCCGCTTTCGACATAAAAGCACGTATCGGCAAGGACAAGTTGACCGCGTTCGCCCGTTGCGAGTTCATCCGTCAATTCATCCTCGCGCACAATACCGACGACGCGCGTCTCTAGTTTTGTTCCCTGATAGGGGTCGTATTTGACGTTTGTGGGCGGTAATGCGCCGCGCGTTTTCAATTCGTCAAACAATTCGCGCGCGGTTTGGCGCGCGGCTTCGTCCACCCTGCCCGTCGCCGAAAGTTTGCGCGAAGTGTCTTTGGCGTGCGCCATCGCGGCGTGATACGCCTGCTCGTCCACGCGCATACCGCGTTCGCGCGCAAACTCGCTCGTCAATTCCAGCGGATAGCCGTGCGTGTCATACATCTGAAACGCCATGCCGCCCGGAATTGTATCCTCGCCTTTGGCTATGCGCTCGGCGACGATTTTCTCTAGCAAACTTTCGCCATGTTGGAGCGTGACCCAAAAGCGTTCTTCTTCTTCGCGCGCCACCTTCAAGATGCGTTCCCGTTCGTGGACGATTTCGGGATATTCGTTGCCCATCTTGGTAATGACGGTTGAAAGCACATGCTCAAGAAAGGGGCCCGTGAAACCGAGTAATTTCCCGTGCCGCGCGGCGCGGCGCAAAATCAAGCGCGTCACATAACCGCGTTTTTCGTTGCTCGGATTTACGCCGTCGGCAATCAAAAACGTCACGGCGCGCGCATGGTCGGCGATCACGCGATACGAGATGCCGCGTTTTTCGACATTGAAATAATCATCGGCGGGCGCGTTCAACAATTTCCGCGTCGTCTCGATAATGGGCGTGAACAGGTCGGTTTCGTAATTGGACAGCTTGCCTTGCATGATCGCGGCGATGCGTTCAAGCCCCATGCCCGTATCCACCGAAGGTTTGGGCAGCGGTTCGAATGCGTATTGATTTTCGCCGACGAGATACCGATTGAATTGCATAAACACCAGATTCCAAATTTCAATCGTCTCGCCGCCCGCGCCGTTCACATATTCCGCGCGATTAAATTGCGGGTCTTGCGGATGTTCGCCGCGATAATAATGAATCTCGGAACAGGGTCCCTGCGGACCCGTTTCGCCCATCTGCCAAAAATTATCTTTGCGTCCGAATTTCAAAATATGCGTGGGATCCGCGCCAACCGCTTTCCACAAGTCAATCGCTTCTTGATCAATCGGCGCCTCGTCATCCCCCGCAAAGACGGTGAACCACAAGCGTTCGGGTTCCAAACCCCATTCATGCACAAGCAGGTCCCACGCGAATTGAATCGCGTCTTTTTTGAAATAATCGCCGAACGAAAAATTGCCGAGCATTTCAAAAAAAGTGTGATGGCGCGGCGACGGTCCGACATTTTCAAAATCATTGTGTTTGCCCGAAACGCGCATGGATTTTTGCGCGGTGGTGGCGCGCACGTACGCGCGTTTTTCCAAACCCAAGAAAAGGTCTTTGAATTGCACCATTCCCGAATTGGCAAACATCAAGGTTGGATCACCCGCCGGAATGAGCGAAGAACTCGCCACGGCGGTATGACCGCGCGCGACAAAAAAATTACGAAAAGAGGAACGAAGCTCGTCAGATGTTTTATACATGGCTACAGGTCTCCCGCAACCGCTTTTTTGGCGATATGCAAAGCGTAATTTTATCCGAACTGTTTGCCAATAGCAAAATTATTTCAGTTGAGGGAATGACTGTTCGCGCGCGTTTTGGATGAAAATTACTTTGGGCTATAATTCGCCACAATGCCAAAACAATTCTTGCGTTTGCTTGGCGCGTGCTTGGCGTTGTTGGGGAGTCTCCTCCTGGCTTTTGCCGCCTATTCGTACAGCGCGCAACGCCAATTGGAAGCGTCGCTCGAAGCCCAAGTGCCCGGTCAAAATAAAAATCCCGCCGTGACCATTACGCCGGTCGTGCTGCTGCCGTCCAATAACGCCGCGACCGCGACCGTCGTCATTCCTTCGCCCGACGCGACGCGCGTCTCGCCGAGCGTAACGCCCTTGGCGGCGCACGCCACGCCGATACAGCCCGATGCGACGATTGCCGCGAACCTCGCGCGCACGCCCACCGCGATTCTTTTGACGCCCCGCACCGCGATTCCGACCGATGTGGCTGATAATCTAAATAATCTGAACCGTCCAACCAACACGCCGACGCGCATTCTCGCCGGGGTGGCGGTGCCGACGCCGGACGCGGCGGCGCCAACTTTGATTGCAGCCGAATCGAGTCCCGGCGGCGCGCCGCGCGGCGCCGGTTCGCCCGCCGTGCGTCTGCAAATTCCAAAATTGCAGATGGATTTGCCCATCAAACCGGCGGCGTTTGTCACGTATCAATCCGGCGACCAAATCATTAGCGATTGGGATATACCGTTTGACGCGGCAGGTCATTTGGTTACCACCGCGCAGCCGGGCGAAAACGGCAACGCGGTGCTTTCGGGTCATCACAATTTGACCGCGCCCAACACTTTTGGCTTGGGCCTCTTTGCGGGTTTGTGGAATCTTGCGGCGGGCGATGAAATTGTCGTCACGACCCAAGAGGGCAAAACGCAATTGTGGCGCGTGACCGATTCATTTCCTATCAAAGAGGGCGGCGAGCCGTTGGCGGTTCGCGTGCAACACGCCCAAGAAATTATGCAAGATACGCCGCAGCCCCTGCTCACCTTGCTCACGTGTTGGAATGGGCAAGCGAATCCGCTCTCGGGCAACATGTATCGCTGGGTCATTCGCGCGCAACTTGTCAACGTCAATTAAGTCCAAAGTTAAAAGTTCAAAGCTAAAAGTAGAGTCTCTTTGAGCTTTGGACTTTTCGTTTTTAACTTTTCCCATGTCTTTTTCTCTCGACGAAATTCTGGCGCGCGGCGTCGCGGAAATTATCACCGCAGCGGAATTGCGCGCGCGCATTGCCGAAGGAAAACCCTTGCGCTTGAAAATGGGGTTCGATCCCTCGCGCCCCTTGCTTACGATTGGCAATATGGTGGGCATCCGCAAACTGCGCCAATTTCAGGAACTTGGGCATCAGGTGATTTTGATTGTCGGCGATTGGACCGCGCAAATCGGCGACCCATCGGGTAAAGACGAAACGCGCAAAATGCTTTCGTACGAACAGACGCAGGAGAACGCGCGCACCTTTATGGATCAATTCTTTAAGGTGGTGGACAAGGACAAAACAGAGGTGCGCTGGCAAAGCGAATGGTTCGGCAAATTCAAATTGGACGATGTGTTTCACCTCGCCAAAACATTTACGCTCGCCGACATGTTCGAACACGAGACGTTTCGCAAACGCTACGCGGCGGGACAGCCCCTGACTCTGATTGAATTGATGTATCCCGCGCTGCAAGCGTACGATTCGATTGCGATTGACGCCGATGTCGAATTCGGCGGCATGGATCAAAAGTTTAACATTCTCGCGGGCCGCCAATTGCAAGAACGGCGCGGCAAACGTCCGCAGCAAGTTTTTCTCGTGCCGCTTTTGCCCGGCACGGACGGCAACGCGAAAATGGGCAAGTCGCTCGGCAATACGATTGATGTGTATGACACGCCGAACGATATTTTTGGCAAGGTCATGTCCATCGCCGATAGCGCGTTGCCCATTTATCTCACCGTCGCGTCCGATTTGCCGAGCAATGAGGTTGAAGCGTATATCCGCGAACTCCAACAAGGCAGCGTGAATCCGCGCGATATTAAAATGAAACTCGCCTCCGACATTGTGACGCAATTTCACGATGCCGCCGCCGCGCGCGACGCGGAACAAGAATTTATTCGCGTCTTTTCCAAACGCGAACTGCCAAGCGAAATGGAGACGTTCGACCTGTCCGCGCCAATGTCCATCGTGGATTTACTCGTCGCGATAAAATTCGCGCCGAGCAAAAGCCAAGCGCGCCAATTGATTCAGCAGGGCGGCGTCAAATTGAACGAAATGACTATCACGGCTTTGGACGAACAGATTGCGCCGCCGACGGAGGGCGAAGCGATTTTGAGCGTGGGCCGACGTAAATTTATCCGCTTGCGCCGGGCGTGAAAGTTTAATGGGACGCGCACAAGGACAAAAGAGCGATGGGGAATCTTTTTCTCGCCTTGAGCGAACAGGGTAAAAACGGCGCGCTGCGCTGGATTGCCGGTTCGTTCATTGTTCTGTTTTTCTGGCAAGTCATCGGCGCCCTTTTGGGTTTGCCGTTCTTGTTCTGGGCGGGTTATGTAACCACGGGCGACCCTGCCGGCGCAATTCTGGCTTTGGCGGATTTAAAAATCGGCGACCCGTTCTGGAATTACATCGGTTTGAATCTGACGTTTCTCGGCTTGTGGCTCGGCTTGTGGCTCGTCGTGCGTTTTTTGCATCAACGCTCGCTGCGGACGCTCGTCACGCCCGCGCCCAAAATCAATTGGCGGCGGCTCGCGCAAGGGTTCGGCGTGTGGCTTGTGTTGCTGGCGCTCGGTCAGCTTGCTGAATTTTTGATTTATCCCGAACGCGCGGTGTGGACTTTTGACGCGACGCGCTGGCTGCTCTTTTTGCCGTTCATTCTGATTTTTACGCCGCTGCAAACGAGCGCCGAAGAATTGTTATTTCGCGGCTATTGGCTGCAAGGGACCGGACGGCTCACGCGCAACGTCATAGCGCTGTG
>JAJVIA010000058.1:6102-13826 GCA_022072245.1 Anaerolineae bacterium | reverse complement strand
GCGTTTTTGACGAGTTCCAATCGAACCAACTTGCCGTTTTGATCCAATTCAAGCGCCACCACATCAATGCGCCATGCTTTATCGGAAAACATTTCGTGCGCGGCGATAAACGCGTCGGCGAGTTGGACGAGTTTCAATTGTTTGCGCGGCGTGAGAGCTTCTTCGGGCGCGCCGTACGCGCGCCCGCGCCGCGCCTTGACTTCGACAAAGGCGATGCCGTCCGCGTCCTCGGCGATTAAATCAATCTCGCCGTACCGCGTCCGCACATTACGCGCGAGGATGCGGTAGCCGTGTTGTTCCAGATGCAGCGCGGCGACGCGTTCCGCCGAAGCGCCGAACGTTTTGCGCGCGCGTGTGTTTGTCGCCATGCGCGGCATTGTAACACAAATGCGGGTCGCAGATTCCATATCATAGGGCGGGCGCATTGTCCGCAAGACCCCAAGTGTTTTCGCCGCGTCGCGCGACGCGATAGAGATGATTGCCGCGAAACACTTGGGGTCTTGGCGCCGTCTCATATCATTCTCTGCGCGACAGAAACGATTATGGCGGGCGCACAGAGTGTTGCACGGGCGCGTAGGAAAGGCGATGCAGCGCGCAGGGTCCAAATTTTTTCAACGCGGCGAGATGCGCGCGCGTACCGTATCCTTTATGTTTGGCAAAACCATAGTGCGGATATTGCGCGTCGAACGCGCGCATGAGGCGGTCGCGCGTCTCTTTGGCGAGGATGGACGCGACGGCAATCGAGAGCGCGCGCGCGTCGCCGTGAATGATGCCTTGTTGCGGCAACTCTATTTCGGGCAACACCATTGCGTCAAGCAGCAACGCATCGGGCGGCGGCGTCAGTTGCGCCAACGCGCGCGTCATGGCAAGCTGCGACGCGCGCAAGATATTGAGCGCATCAATTTCATCCGCCGCCGCCGCGCCGATTGCAAACGCGCGCGCGCTGGTACACAGCGGCTCGAATAGTTCTTTCCGCGTTTTTTCGGCGAGCTGTTTTGAATCGTTCGCGCGCGCAAGGACGCGCAATAATTCATCCTGCCGCCAAGCGTCGTCCGCCATAACGGGCAGAATGACAGCCGCCGCGACGACGGGACCCGCGAGCGCGCCGCGTCCCGCTTCGTCCAAACCGGCGACGCCTACAAAGCCGTCGCGCCAAAACGCGCGTTCGTATTCGAGCGTGGGAAAAATTTTATGCGGCATGAACGGCGTTACGCAAGCGAGACAAGGCAATAAAAAAAACGAGGCGTTGACGCCTCGTTCTCGTTTTATTCGGCTGCCGTTTCCGTTTCGGGTTCGTCGGCAGCGGCAGTCGTCGCGCGCGTGTCAATGCGTCTTTCGCGCAAGCGCGCGGCTTTGCCGGTGCGGCCGCGCAGATAATACAATTGCGCGCGGCGGACGTGGGCGTGACTGACGACTTCGATTTTTTCCAGACGCGGCGAATGAAGGAAAAAAGTCCGTTCGACGCCGACGCCGTGCGCGCCAATGCGGCGGACGGTGAAACTTGTATTGATGCCGCCGCCGCGTTTCCGCATGACGACGCCTTGAAAAACTTGGATGCGCTCGCGGTCGCCTTCGACAATCCGCAGATGCACGCGCACGCGGTCACCGGGCAGCAGCTCGGTGGTTTTTTCTTTTAGATGTTCATTCGTAACGGATTCGACGAGATTCATGATAAAAAAATTCCTTTCCGTATCAGGACGTGCCCCGCGCGGGACACAAAAAAACTCCCGCGCACCACGCGGGTCAACGGCACAGGAATATAGCATATTCGTTTGTTTCGCGCAAATTTTTGGGAAATAAAAAAAATGGAATGGGACGCGCGCCCCATTCCATTTCTGTTTGCGCGGAAAAAAATCTCAGGCGGATTTTGCGGCATCCGCTGCGGCATCGGCGGCGGCTTGCGCGCCATCGGTAACTTGCTTGGCTGCATCGGCGGCGGCTTGCGCGCCGTCGGTGACTTGTTTGGCTGCATCGGCGGCGGCGTCCGCAACCGGTTTGCCTTCGACCATGACGCCGGCGACGCCATCTTTTGTCGCCAAAACCGCGCCCGCAGTGACCGCATCTTTGGTAATGTTGGCGCCTTCGGCATACACCGCATCGGGAGTGGCAACCAAGCGAGAAACTTCGGCGCTGTCTTTGCCAACCGCCGCGCGTTCGTATGCGACGGCGCCGCTCGTGCCAATTGCGGTGTACACAACGTCGCGGCCCTCTTCCAATTGTTTGGCGACATCATCGCTGATGGCTTGGGTGGTGGCATCCAGCGCTTGTTTTTGCATAATGGCTTCGGCTTGGGCAACCCAAACATGGTCAACCACCGCTACAATGGCGGAGGAACCGGGTTTGAGCGAAGCGCCAATTTGTTGGAGCCGTTTGTTGTCGAAACCGCCGTCCGCCATTTTCGCGGCGACGCCGCCAATCAAGGCGCCGCCGAGCAAGCCCCAACCGACGGGGCCCGCGAGCAAACCGGCAATGACGCCGACAACGCCGCCTGCCATCGCGCCTTTGCCGAAACCCCAATCTTTGGTGTCTTTGATATGGAGTTTGCCTTGCGCGTCTTTGGTCAAGACTGCCGCGTCGCGGATGTCAATCAAACCTTTCTTTTTCGCTTCCTTTAATTCATTCAATGCTGCGTTCGCGGTATTTTCGTCTTGAAAAGCCGCCACGATAACTTGTACGGGAATGTCGCTCATGGGATTTGCTCCTTGAAAAATTTACGCTTGTGACGCGGCGACATTATATTGATATTTTGATTTCGCGCACATTTTTATTTGCCAAATCGTTTTGCCGGCGCGCGCCCATTGTTTTTTCAAAATGGGCATTGTATAATTCCGACGCTTTCCCAATTTTCCGCGAGGCGAACCAAGATGAGCGCGCTAACCAAACCCGTAAAACCCAAACGTCCCTTTACGATTACGTTTGTAGCCCTCTGGATTTTTTTGGCGGCGTTGGTGGATTTATTTTATGGCGCGCTTTTATTCGCGTCCACCGATTTCATCGCCAAGCCGCCGGATGCGCGTATAGTAATCGAACAAGAACGCGCCGCCGAAATTTTATCCGATAACCAATGGATTGACGCCGCCGAAGGAATTTTGTACATGACGCTCGGCGTCGTGCAAGTGGTCCTGGGTTTTAGTTTTTGGCTGCTCAAACGCTGGGCGTGGGTCGGCGTCATGACCTGGCAAGCGTTGGGGCTGTTGGTTGACTTGACCGGCATTTTGAACGGCAATAGCCCGCCCGCCGCCTCGCTGGCTTTGGCTATCGCGCTGGTCTTTTTGTTGAATCAATCGAGCGTGCGTCAAGTTTTTGGTATCCGCAGTCTGACCAATGAATCCAAAAATGCCCCTCCGCCCCCACGCGCCTTTAACAGCAACTGATTTGGAATTGCTGCGCGCGTTCGAGCCGGTGGTCAAATACACCCAAGGCGAACAGTTTTATGCGATGGATGTGGAGCGCTATATCCACGAATGTTCGTTGTGGGTGCATTATCCCGACCAGCGCCAAGAACGCCTGCGCGCGCGCGGCGAACTCTCGCCCGAAGTATTGGTAGCGCCGCATTCTTTGGAATTTGGCGCCGTCGAATATCTGCGTTTTGTCGCGCCGCAAACCCTCCAAGAAAGCATGGGCGCGCTCTCGGCGGGCAATCAACTCCACCAAGCCAAGAAAAATGTTTTTCGCGCGGGCCAAGGTCGGCTCGCGCGCGGCGGTTTATTGCCGCGTTTGGCGGACGCGCTGTTTAGCTTGACGTTGTTGGCGCGGGGCCGCGTGCCGGGCGCCGTCGCCGCGCAAGCGGAATTACAGTACAACGAAATGCAGCAGCGCCAAGAAAAGTACGTCTATCACGGCCGCGTCACGCGCCAAAACGGCTGGACCATTTTGCAGTACTGGTTTTTCATGGCGTTCAACAGTTGGCGTTCCGGTTTTCACGGCGTCAATGACCACGAATCCGACTGGGAATTGGTCAATCTCTATTTGTACGAACAGGATGGCGCGTTGTATCCCGAATGGGTGGCGTACGCGTCGCACGATTTTCACGGCAGCGATTTGCGGCGGCGCTGGGATGACGACGCGCAGGTGGATAAAATTGACGGGCATATGGTGGTGTATGCGGGCGCGGGTTCGCACGCTTCCTATTTTCGCCCCGGCGAATATCAAGCCGAAGTGAGTTTGCCCTTGCCCAAATGGTTGGCGCACGCCGCGCGCATGTGGAGCCAATTTTGGCATCAGACGTTGGGCTTGGGCAGCGAGACGGACGAGCATCCGTTTCGTATTCCGTTTGTAGATTTTGCGCGCGGCGATGGTTTAGCCGTCGGGCCCGGTCAAGCGAAAACGTGGACGCCCGTCGTGATTGACGAACAGACGCCGTGGGTGAGCCAATATCGCGGTTTGTGGGGTTTGTACGCGCGCGACCCGATTTCGGGCGAGAACGCGCCCGCAGGGCCCATGTACAATCGCGACGGTTCGCCGCGCGATTCGTGGTATGACCCGCTCGGTTTCGCGGGTTTGGATAAAACGCCCCCGCCGCCAATGGAGCTGCCGATGATTCAAGCGCGCACGCGCGAACTCGAGGCGCGCCAAACTGCGATTGAAACCGAACTCGCGCCCAAAGCGGCGGACTTGCAAGAATGGGGGACGCAACTGCAAGCGATGCGCGGCAATCCGCATCTCGCGAGCCGTTATCAAGCGCTGACGGACGAGCTAGATCGTTTGGCGGAAGCGGTGCGCGTTTTACGCCGCGAACATTCCGAAAACGCGGCGCTGCGCGCCGCCATGACGCTGCGCGCGGAAAAATTGCAGCGCGGCGAAGCGGATGACCCGCGCGCCCACCTTACGCATTTGGCGACGCCGGTCAGTTTGGCGCAGATGCGTTTCAATCGTTTTGCGGAATTCTGGGCTGCCATCAGCATCAGCGTCATGTTGATTGTGATTGCGCTATTGGCATTGTTTGCGCCGCACTTGGTCTTGGGCGGCATTGTGATTTTGGTCGTCACGTTCGCGCTGCTAGAAGCCATTTTGCGCGGCACGTACACCATGACGATTAACGCTATCGCGGTCGGGCTAGCGCTGGTGGCGCTCGGCGTCCTAATTATTTTGTATTGGCGCGAGGCGCTGGTCGTGGGTTTGTTCGCGGCGGCAATCTTTTTGCTGCTGCAAAAAATGCGCGAACTGCGCGAATAACTTGCGCCGCAAAACGGCAACCGCGCAGCTACACGGCCGGGCGCGAAAAATTTCGCGGCGGGTGTATGAGCGCGGTTTCAAATTTATGCAAAAGGCGTTACAGCGCGCGGCGCTGCTCAATTGGCGCAATACCTTGTGGACGTACACGCTCTTGACCATCGGCGGCGTGATTTTGGCGTCCAACGTCGCGCTGTTTTTGGCGCCATCGCATCTCGCGCCCGGCGGCGTCTCGGGCGCGGCGATTATTATCAATTATTACACGGGCTGGCAGGTCGGCACGACAATGTTGATTTTGAACATTCCGCTGCTGATTCTCGGTTTTCGCAATCTCGGACGCTTTCATTTTTTGACCAAGACGTTATACGTCGTGCTGCTTTACAATCTCGGCGCGAATGTGGCGGCTCAATATCTGCCGCCCGGCATTTCGCAAAACAATTTACTCAATGCGATTTTCGCGGGCGTCGTCGGCGGCATTGGCACGGGCATTGTATATCGCGCGGGCGGCACCACCGCCAGCACCGGCGTTATTTCGCGCATCCTGCAATTGAAAACCGGCATTCCCGTTTCGCAGATTTATTTTGTCACGGACGGTTTGATTATCCTCGCGGCGGGATTCACGTTCGGCTGGGAAGCGGCGCTGTACGCGTTGGTGACGCTGTTTATCTGGGGCATTGCGACAGATTATGTTTTGGAGGGTCCCAGCGTCGTGCGCACCGCCTTTATTGTGACGGACCAACGCGAAGCGGTCGCGCACGCGCTGCTGGCAAAATTACAAATCGGCGTGACGGCGTGGCAAGGCGAAGGCATGTTCACCGAAGAACCGCACAGCGTTTTATTTTGCACCATCAGCCGCCCGTTCGTGGACACACTGCGTAATGTCGTGCGCGAAGCGGACCCGAAAGCGTTTGTGGTCATTACGCACGGCCATCAGGCGACCGGCGGCGTCATTCAAGGCAGCAAGGACAAGGCAAAAAAAGATGACGCCCCATAAAAGCTCCGTTGGCGGGCGGACAAATTTGAAATTTGTCCGCCCATCCCAAAAAACAAGGCAATGACTGCGATCCCGCGCATCGAAACTCAACGCCTTGTCCTGCGCGAAATACGCGAGAGCGACGCCGAAGCGGTTTTTGAAATTTTCGGCGACGACGCGGTGACGCGCTATTACGATTTGGCGACCTTTACGGATGTGGACCAAGCGCGGCTGTTGATTGCGCGCATGAACGCGCGCAATGCGAACGGCGACGCGCTGCGCTGGGGCATCGCGCTCCGCGAAAATGATGTTGTCATTGGCACGGGCGGATTCAACGCATTTGCGCGCGGTTGGCTGCGCGCCGGCATCGGTTACGATTTGGCGCGCGCATATTGGAACCGGGGCTATATGACCGAAGCGCTGCGCGCGATGGCGCAATACGGTTTTGAAAAGACGCCGCCAACCGGTTTAGCTCTGAATCGCATCGAGGCGCTGGTCGTGCCGGGCAATGTCGCGTCCGCGCGCGTCTTGACCAAAGTCGGGTTTCAACGCGAAGGCGTTTTGCGCGAATACGGTTTTTGGAAAAACCGTTTTTGGGATTTGGAAATGTTTGCATTGTTGAAACATACATGGAACGGAGACGGATAGAGATGGCATCCACCCAAACGGCGCATCCAAAACGCATCTGGTCGCCGGTGCGGCAACAGGCGGCGGACAGTTTTCTGATTTTGTTAATCGCGTCCTTTGCCGTGACCGTCATTGTGACGCGCTTTTTTTTGCAATTGGCGGGGTATCCCCAAGTGGGCGGCGGCGGCACGTTTCACATCGCGCACATGTTGTGGGGCGGACTGCTCTTGTTTATCGCGTTGGTCGCGCTGCTTTTGTGGGCGAATCATTGGATGATGTGGCTTGCCGCGCTGCTGGGCGGCATCGGCGTCGGTTTGTTTATTGACGAAGTGGGCAAATTTATCACTTCGTCCAACGATTATTTTTTCCCGTTAGCGTTTCCCATCATTTATGCCTTTTTGATTGTCTGCGTGTGGTTGTATCTGCGCGTGCGGCGCGCGCAGCCGCGCGATACGCGTACGCTCTTGTATCACGCGCTCGAAGATTTGAAACAGGTGTTGGATAACGATTTGGACCCGTTTGAACGTAGAGAATTGGTGGGCGAATTAAGACAGGTTCTAAATCAGGCCTCGGATGTGAATGAACTCAATCTGGCGAAAGCGATTTTGAATTTTGTCCAGGCGGAAGAAACGCGCGTCGCGCGCGCGCCCAATCAAATCGAGCGCGCGTGGCTGTGGGTAAAATTTGTCGCCGCCCGTTGGCCCCCGCGGCGCACTTTTAAATGGTTGCTGGCGGTGGGCTTGGCGATAGCAGGCGTCAATGCGTTGTTTCAACTCGGCGCGTTGTGGGGCTGGCTGGCGGGCGCGTTTAATGGCGTCCAGCTGCCCAGTTTTGTGATTACCAATGGCAAATCCGAATACGCCATTGACGACCCGACGCTTTTATTGATTTATCAAGTCGCCAATATCGTGACGGGCGCTTTGATGGGCATCGCCGCCGCGCTTTTGGTTTT
>JAJVIA010000058.1:0-6002 GCA_022072245.1 Anaerolineae bacterium | reverse complement strand
CCAAAAACTTTACGCACACCCAAAAATTGAGATGCGATGGACTGCGGCGGCGGTACGGATATACCATTGAAAAAAATAGCGGCTTGTGTTATTTACCCATTGCGCGCGCGCGACATAGCGCGCCGCCGCACGTAGAATTATTTGGCAATCCGTACCTGTCATCGGCGCGCCGCAATGCAAGCCCGTTTAAACTTGCATAATTCAGATAGAGGTTCTCATGTTTAAAAAGAAAAAGCCGCCCGCCAATGCGGCAAAAGCAGCCCCCGCGCCGGCAAAACCGGCGGCAGCGCCCGCGCCCGCGCCAGCTCCCGCCGCCAAACCGCCCGCCGCCGGCGGCAAAGCGCCCGCCAAAGCGAAAAAGAGTCCGCTCAAACTACTCGTGCCGCTGCTCGTCATTGTGGCGTTGCTGGGCGGAATCTTTTTTGTCTATACGCGCTTTATTGCGCCCGGTTCAAAATCGGCAGCCGAAACCCAAGCCATCGCGGACGTGCCGGCGGCGCCAGCCGACAATGCCGCCGCGCTCGCTCCGCTTTCCAAAGCCGACGCGCGCAAAACGCGGCAGGCGGAAGCGACAAACGCAGAAAATTCCGGCGGCGCGGCGAATGGCGCGGCGAGTGGCGTTGGCGCCGCGTGCGTAACCGCGCCTCAATTTTTGAGCAAATTCGGACTGGGGAACAATGCCACGTTCGACCTTTCGGATACTCATCGGCTCGTCTTGCTCGTGCCATCGCCCAACAGCGACGCCGTTACGAAATATCAAAATCAATCGTGGAGCGAGGCGGGCTTGGTCGGCGCGTTTGCGCTGGACGCCAATGGGAATCTCTATGTAGCGCCCAGTCCGCGTCTGGGTCCCGGCGTCAAACAGGCGAAACCGCAAAATGTAATTTACAAAGTGGATACCAAGACCGGAAAACTTGCGCCGTATGTCACGCTCCCCGAAGGCGACGCGCCGACGCCCGATAATCCGTTCGGCATCGTTGGCTTGGCGTACGATTGCGAGAGCAATAGCTTGTATGTTTCCAGTCTCGCGGGTTCGACCGCCGACAAAGAAGCGGGACATATTTATCGCGTGGACTTGGGGTCGGCAAATGTTGCGGGACAGCTGGATGAGGCGGACGCGCTGGGTTTGACGGTGGGTCTGAGCGCCAAAGGCAAAACTTTGTTTTTCGGTTCGGCGCGCGCGCCGCAGCTGCGCGCGGTAAATTTAGAAGCGTCGGGCGCTTTTCAGGGCAGACCGCGCGATGTCGGCGCCTTGACCGGCGCGCAGCGCGCATGGCGTTTGACGTTATTGTCGCAATCCGAAATGCTGGCGCGCGTGGTCGAATTTAATCTAGCCAACGCCGATACGCCGCAGGGCAGCGAAATCCGTTTTAACTATGAAACGTCGTCCGACCAATGGACCGCCGCGCCATAAAGAATCCGCAGCGTTTTATTTTCAGCGTTCGCCGCGCGGATCGCGCAAGACGATTTTGCGCGATTGAATTGGCGCTACAGAGATTGGGATTGGGATGCGTCCGCCGCCATTTTTATTTGGTTGACGCGTCACAGTGAACAAGAGGGAGAGAAAATTTCTCTCCCTCTCGCCGTCTCTGGCGTTTGCGTTCGCTTTAGCATGTCGTTATTTTCTCTCACGCTCGTCCTCATCTCTGCCGCGATGCACGCGGGCTGGAATCTGTTGGTGCGCGACCAGCGCCGTATCAACATGTTCATGGGCATCACCGTCGTCTCGGTGATAATTTTTTGCGCGCCGCTGCTGCTGCTGGAATTTTTCACCGCGCCCGTTTTTAGCGTGGTCCCATTGAATATCGTTTTCGGCGGCGCGTTTCTTGCCGTCTATTATTTTGGCATGACGCACAGTTATCGCGGCGGCGATTTTACCGTGGCGTATCCGCTTTCGCGCGCCTTGCCGGTGCTGCTGGTCGCGTGCGTCGAAGTCGCGTCGGGCGAAGCGCCAACGCCGTTGGGCTGGCTCGGCATTGTCTTGATTGCGTTAGGGTCGGCGCTGGCGCCGCTGCAATCGCTGCATGAATTGAAACTCGCGCGCTATTGGAATCGCACGACCGCGTGGGTTTTGTTGGCGGCGTTTGCCATCGCTTCGTACACGGTCATTGACCGCGCGGCATTGCGACAATTGCCGAACGGTTTATTGTTTGCGATGCGGTATGGCGTTTTAGAATCGGTGGTGGGCGGAATTTTGTATTGGCTGGCGCTGTTGGCGCTGCGCGAATCTTTTACGCTGCCGACGCGGCTTGCCGATTGGAAGCTGCCCGTCGTGACGACGCTGTTTATTTTTGGCAGTTACTCGTTGATTTTGTGGGCGTTTCAATCCGACGACCGCGCGAGTTATGTGATTGGCTTGCGCCAAATCAGCATTGTGTTGGGCGTCGCAATCGGCGCGTATTGGTTTCACGAACGCGGCGCCCGCTTGCGCGTGCCGGCGGCGCTGATTATTGTGGTCGGCGTCATTTTATTGTCGGTGGCATAATCAGCGCGGCGTCAAATCCAACGCGCGCAAAACGGCGGCGAACGAGATTGCCGCGCCGTGAAACAAAATGTCCGCCGCCGCGACCGCGAGCGCGGCGATGCCAAGCGCCAAAAAAGGCAGCGCGAGCGTGCGCCAGCCGCGCAGTTTGTGCGCTTCGCTCACCGCCAACCACATGGCAAAAAATAGCGCCAGCAGCGCGGCGACGCGCGCGATAAACGCCAGCGGTTCAAACAGCGCGAAAAATTCCAACAGTTTGACGGTGAGCGCGAAACCCATTGCGCGCAGCGTCATGGTCCAATCGGCGCTGCCGCGCACGAGACGCGCCGCGCCGAACGCAACGCCGACGCTCAAGAACCACGCCGCCATGCGTTCCGCCCAAGCGCCAAAATCAAGCGCGCCGCGCGCAAACCATAACGTCAAAAGCGTAACGCTGGCGGCGAGCAGCAACGCGGGCGCGGTCATGTACGGGTCGAACGCCGCCTGGCGGTACGCCCGGCGGTCCAGCAAAATGGAACGAAACGCGAGGGGCAGCCATTTGCGCGCGCGCAGCAAGCCCGCCCAAAGCGTCGCGGGCGTCCAGCTTTCGATTTGGCGTTTGGGTTTGGCGCGCGGTCTTGGCGGCGGCGCAATGTCGCGGCGCGCGTTCAAGATGGCAAACACATCGGCGGAATTGCTCGTCGGCGGAACGTCATAGGTCGGCGGATGAAAGAGGAACGCGTCCGTTTGTTCGCCGCCGATGCCGCCATGATTGCCCACCAATTCTTCCATCGCCGCCACAGTGCCGTCGGGATACAACGCGCTGATGATGGTGAGGTCGCCATTGTTGGGAAATTCCGCGAGCCGTTTCAATTGCCGCGCGCGCAAATCCGCATCGCCATACGGCGTTAACGGGTCCACGCCCACGACCGTATCGGTTTGTAAATGGCGCGCGCCATGTTTGCCAAATACAATCGGCGCGCCGTTTTGGTCGTACGCCATGACAATGCCAATGCCTTCGTGCTGTACGAGCGCGTCCACCATGCCGGGATACAATTCATTCAAGCGCTCGAAACCGAGCCGTTCCACCTCCGCCGTAAAATACACTTGGGCGAGATTGCCGCTGCCGCACACGACGATTTGCGAATCGGCGGGCAGCGGCGCGGCGGCGCTTTCGTTCGCGCGCAAACCGCGCCGGGTCGCGCGCTGCGCGTTGTGAATCACGCGCCGCCCGAGACGCCCCCCCATTTGGCGCGCTTGCAGATTGTTCAATTCCATCGCCATCGCATTGACGGAAATGATGCCGTCGTCGCCGCCGGACGATTGCGCGACGGTCGTATCGCGGGGCGCGAGTTCGTCAATCAATTCGTGCAGCGATTTGCCATAGCGCTGCTTGAACGTCCAGCCATACGATTGGCCATGATCCGAAAGAATGACCAACTCGTACGGACGCGGCGCTTTGCGCTCGATCGCATCGTGAATGCGCCGAATCACTTGATCGTATTGGCGCAGCGTGCGAAACGCGTCGCGCGTCCAGGGTCCCGAATGATGCGCGACTTCGTCGTATCCGGGCCACGTCGTGTACAACGCGGGCGCGCCGCGCACAATATCCAGAATCACCAGCGCGGCAGCCATGTCGCGCATCACCACCGTCGTCGCCGCGCGCACGAACGGATAAAAATGTTCGAGCCGATTGAGGCGCGGCGCCTCGCGGCGCAACTGCTGCAAAATGCCTTCGCCCACTTCGCGCGCCGCGTCCGCGAAATACAAAATCAAAGTGCGAAGAAAAAAATACGGATTCAGCGCCACCAGATAAATGTCTTGGGCGCGGCGCTGCTGCTGCTCGGCGCTGCCGGTCAATAAATCCGCGAGCGTAAAAATGGAAACGCGCGCGTCGCCGTTCATCATATTGTTGACCGAAGCGCCGTCGCGCAGCAAACCTTTGCCGAACGCATAACGCGCATTGATGAGCGGCGCGTCGTGGCTCGATACAATCAGCTTGGCGGCGCGTTTGTCGTACCACCGAAACGCGGGAATATCGAAATTTTCGCCAAACAAAATGCCCGCCTGACACGCCGACGTTTGCGAGGGCAAGCCGCAGTCAAAGCGCGACAAGACGTATCCTTCTTCGGTCTGCAAACGTTTCAGCGTCGGCATCCAGCCCTTGTCCAGAGCGCGCCGCATGTGGTGATAGGACAGCCCGTCAATTTCCAACATCACCAGCCCTTGCGTCGAGGTCTTGGCGTAAAAGTCTTCGCGCTGCGCCAAGCGTTCGGCGATGGCTTGATAAAACGAATCGTCGTCGTCAACGGCAATGACGCTCGTAAAGAGGGTATTGAAAAATGCGAGCGCAAGACTGCCCCAGAACGCGGCGAGCCAATCGCTGACGACAAAACCGGCAATGAACTGCGAGGTCAACCCCAACGCGAGGGCATTGAGAAAAAAGGCGACAATAAAGATGGCGATGAAACCGAACGGCAGCGCGAGCAACAGAATGAGCGGACGAATCAAAAAATTGATCAAGCCGAGCAAAAAGGCGGCGGCGGCGGCGACCGCCAACACATTATCGGCGCTTTGAAAATGAATGCCCGGCACAAGCGCGGCGGTCAATAACAGCGACGCCGTGTCCAATGCCCAAAAAAAGACAAAGCGCCAGAGGGCGCGCAAAATATCGCGAATGAGCGTCATGGGCAGGAAAAGTAATCAGCGTGCGGCGCTTGCCGGACGGATTCAAGCGGCGGCAAGCGCGCGTTTGGCGTTTTCAAATACCGCGTCAAACATCGGCGCGGTCAACAAACCGGTGTTGGTGTTGCGTTGGCTCGGATGATACGCGGCAAGGACGGTGTATGCGCCAACGCGATATAACGCATTATGTCCGAATTGCGGACGCGGTTTCGGCAGCGGCAAGGCGCGCGTTTCCAGAACATGCAAAATTGTGCGGAACGCAATCGCGCCGAGGCCAATCACAACGCGCGCGTTTTTTAACAATTCAAATTCGCGCGCGAGGTACGGAAAACAATTGGCAAATTCCTGCGGCGTCGGTTTATTGTCCGGCGGCGCGCAGCGCGCGGCGGCGCCGATATAAACGTCGGTCAAGCGCAAGCCATCGTCGCGCGCGCGCGAGGTTGGTTGATTGGCGAACCCGGCGCGATACAGCGCCGCAAATAAAAAATCGCCGCTGCTGTCGCCCGTAAAAATACGACCGGTGCGATTGCCGCCGTGCGCGGCGGGCGCGAGGCCCACGATATACACGCGCGCCTGCGGGTCGCCCCATCCGGGCAGCGGTTTGCCCCAATACACATCGTCGCGGTACATCCGCTTTTTCTCGAGCGCGATTTTTTCGCGGTACGTTACGAGGCGCGGACAGCGGCGGCAAGCGATAATGGCGTTGTTGAGCGTTTCGAGCGAATTCATTCACACGATTTCCAGAATTGAAAATAGAGGTTGCAACTTGAAACATTCCGTCTCTGACGTAATTCGCGTACAAACTTGACGCCGCGTTACAATCGCAGCCAATAGTCCGCCGTACGCGCGCAGACAT
>JAJVIA010000082.1:10287-13872 GCA_022072245.1 Anaerolineae bacterium | reverse complement strand
GTGCGCGCGTGATGAATTCCCGACAGGGGTTCTATTGCTTAAAAAACAAGAGACGGGAGCCGCATGTGGCTCCCGTCTCTTGTTTTGCTCTATCATAAAGTCTTAAATCGCATCCGCTATCCGGTTCGGCGGAATGTTATCCTGAACTCGGGGCGCATCGTTTGCCCGATGCCTGCCAAAACCCTCCAGCACCGTTTCCAACGTCGGCAGCATATTGGTCGCGCGTTTCGCGCGAATCAATACATCCCACATCGGCTCGAATTTTTTCCAGCCGCCGGCGTAGGCAACGTGCCGCGCGCGCTCGCTCCAACTCGGATTTGTCCACGCGCCCGCAAAAATATTTTTCCACGCATAAAATTCGCGGTACGCCCGCCAATAGCCCGCCTCCAATTCGTCTGCCGTCAATTTGGTCGGACGATAAACCACATGCCGCGTATCATACAAATCCCAGCGGCTGTGCAACAAACGGTTTTCACTTTGCATCTGTTGATACAAGCCCGTGCCCGGATACGGCGTCATAATGTGAAAAGTCGCGGTCTCGATGCCGTTAGATACCGCCCATTCCACCGTGCGGTCAAATACGGTCGCGTCATCGCCGTCCATGCCAAAGACAAAACTGCCGTTCACCATCACGCCGTTAGCATGCAAGCGACGAATCGCGGCAGTATAGTCTTTGTGCAGGTTCTGATATTTCAACGACGCGCGCAAATTTTCCGGGCTGAGCGTTTCAAAACCGACAAACAGACTACGCAAGCCGCTCGCCGCCGCTTTTTCGACGAGTCCGGGCTTTAAAACGCTTTGAACGGTTCCCGCTGCCTGCCACAAACGCCGCATCCCGCGCATCCCTTCAAACAATCCTTCGGCAAAGCGCGCATTGCCAAATAAATGGTCGTCGAGAAAATACAAATGTCGTCCCGGCAAACGTTCGATTTCCGCCAGCGCGGCGTCCACGCGCTGCACGTAAAAGGAATTGCCGCCTTCAAAAAAAGCGTTTTTATAACAAAAGTTACATTGGTGCGGACAACCGCGCGAAACGACAATCGAGTTGGGAACGAGATACAGATTGCGCTTGATGAGCTCGCGGCGAATGGGCGGAATATGTTCGATGCTGCGATGCGCGGGCGCGGTATAGCTTTTTCGCGGCTGTCCTGCGCGCAAATCGCAGAGAAATTGCGGAAACGTATCGTCGCCGGGTCCGAGAAAAATCGTATCGGCGTGCAACGCGGCTTCTTGCGGCAATGAAGTTACGTGCAGCCCGCCCAAGCAAACATACGCGCCTCTTTGACGATAGTGGTCTGCCAACGCATACGCGCGATACGCGGATGTGATATACGCTTGAATTATGACGAGGTCGGGTTCATCGTCAGTATTCAAACGTTCCACATGCTCATCTTGCAAATCAATTTCGTCGTCCGGCGCCAGATGCGCCGCCAGCGTCGCCAACCCGAGCGGCGGAAAAAGCGAATACTTGATAGGACGGAAAAATGGACTCGTCGCTTCGGTCAGCGCGGGCAGAATCATTTTTACTTTCATGCAAAAAATCCTCCTTGGACATATTCCACACGGAGGATTTTATGCGATGCGCCAGGGAATGACGAGAGCTCAAGCCAAGTTCCCCGCGCACCCAAGCGCTTGACCATCCGGTTCAGAGTGTCTTGTCAGGTCGCGCGCGGTTTGGTCGTCAATTCATTCAGCGGCGCCGCCAAAGACTCGGAACGCGCTGCAAGGCAACGCCGCGCGCGTTGGAGATTGCGTCTATCCAAAAATGTGGCGCGCATCCCGCGCGCGGCGCCCGCTTGCGAAACTTGACGCTCGCGCGTACTATGCGTAGCGCGTCGCGCAATGTTTTGGGGTTTGCGCGCGCCATGTTTTTGTAACGCGGGAGGAATTCTTGTTAAATCTTCAAGCCAAGCGCAGCGTGTTGCGCTTGTTCACGTATGGCATGTATGCGGTCACGTCGCAGCACGAAAACCGCAACGGCGTTTTTCTCGCCAATTGGTTGTCGCAGTGTTCCTTCGAGCCGCCGATGTTGATGCTGGCGGTGGAAAACGACTCGACGACGTTGCAATTGATTCAAGCGAGCGGTACGTTTGCGGTGCATGTTCTGGCGACGGGCCAACGCGAATTCGCGGGCATGTTGGGCAAAGCGTCGCGCACAAATCCGCGCAAACTCGACGCCGCGCGCTGGCAGCCGAGCGCGGTGACGCAAAATCCGATTTTGCAAGATACGTTGGGATATGTGGAATGTCGCGTGACCGGTCAAACTGACGCGGGCGACTCGACCGTGTTGGTCGGCGAAATCATCGCGGCGGAATTATTGAATCACGAACTCGCGCCGTTGACGATGCAAGAGACGGGCTTTCGCCATTTTGGGTAGAACCGTCAACCTTAAAATAAAGATTTATCTCAAGCCGGCGGGAATGTCGTCACGCCTCAAAACCGTAACCCGGCAATGTAAAAGCGCGGCAGCGCGCGCACGCGCTCGCGCGGAGAATATAGAAATTTCATAGTGAATCGTCGAATGATGTCGCAAGTTTTTTGTAACGACAACGCTTCAACGGCGCGGACTCAATTGGGCATCGCGTTCGCCATCAAATAAAGCAGCGCCGCAAACAAGAGGGCGAACGCGCCCAGCGCAATGCCCGTGGCGATGAGCGCGCTTTTCAATCCCTTTGCCGTCCATGCCGCGGCGAAAATAATTGTCAGAACAAACAAAGCAAACAGCGCGAATAGCGCGGTAAATGGCATAAAGAATTTTTCTCCCAAAATGGGGCGACAACTTGGCTCTGTCGCGCCGCGCACTTGAGCGCTTGCGCCGAAACCGCAATTCGAGGCACAATAACAACCATATCTTTTATGCTGCGTATTTTTCTGGTCGAAGACAACCATAAATTGCGCGACGCCTTGAAACGCGGTTTGGAGGCGACGAGCCAAGCGCGCGTGCTTTTCGATTGCGCGCGCGGCGCGGACGCGTTGGACGCGTTGCATACGCAGACGCCCGACGCGGTTTTGATGGACGTGCAATTGGAGGGCGAACCGAACGGCATTCAAACCGCCATTGCGCTGCGCCGCGAGAGTCCGCGCTTGCCCGTTGTATTTTATTCCATCCAAGACGACGATACATATTACCGCGATTTTCGTCGCAGCGGCATCCTCAGCCATTACGCCTATGTAAAAAAATCCAATTATCTCTTGCCCGAAATGATTGTGCCGCTGCTGCGCGATGCGGCGGCGGGACGCAGTTTCATTGACCCCGAAATCGAAGCGCGCGTGCAGCAGGTGCGTATCCGCGACGAACACGCGCCAATGGATTTGCTTGAACCGAACGAGCAGCAAGTGGCGAAAATGTTGGCGCAAGGTTTGAACAACGAACAAATCGCCGCGCGCATGGGTTTCAAAGACAAGCGCACGATTGCGCGCACGAATGGCCAAATTTATGCCGCGTGGGGTTTGGCGGACAATGCCAACGATGAAAAAATCGCGCGCACGCGCGCCGTGCTGATTTTGCGCGCCGGGCGCTTGATTCAATGGGACGACGACGGCGCGCCCTATGTCCAGAACGAACGCGGCGAATGGGTCGCGTGG
>JAJVIA010000082.1:3193-10187 GCA_022072245.1 Anaerolineae bacterium | reverse complement strand
CAATGCCAACGATGAAAAAATCGCGCGCACGCGCGCCGTGCTGATTTTGCGCGCCGGGCGCTTGATTCAATGGGACGACGACGGCGCGCCCTATGTCCAGAACGAACGCGGCGAATGGGTCGCGTGGAAAGAATAACATACGCGCGGTCTAGTTCTTGAACCAGCAAGTTGCGAACTCCGAGACCCTTCGGGTTTTCGGAAACTCGAATGGCGCGGTTGACCGCAAGTTGTGTAAATTTCGCGGCCTGAGGTTGAAACCGTCATGGCAAGGAAAGCTCAACGCATTGCCGCTGCATCGCTTGCCGGCAGTTTTCAAACTGCGGATTTTCCACAAAACACGGTGTACGACCCCATGGCAACTGCAAAATCGATGGCGCCCCCCACTTGTCATTGCGAGAAGCGTATTTTGCGACGAAGCAATCCCCATCGTGCGGGTGAGATTGCGGCGATGAACTGCATCGCATCCCTCGCAATGACAACCCCTGTCAAGGGACTTTGCAGTTGCCATGCCGGAAACTCGAAAGGTCTTGACAGGCGCCCCCGCAATTTCACAGGTCAGAGTACTGGCAATGTCCGGTAATTTTCTTCTCGATACGCTCGTACTGGCAGTCTCGTTATTCAATACGATGGCGCTCTTGTGGTTGGGACTCGTCGTCGTATTGAGCGCGGACCGTCGGACGTGGGGCATTTGGCTCGCCGGCGGCGGCTTGATTACCGGCGGCATTTTTTTTCTCACGCACACCGCCATCATTGCGCGCGGCTTGCGTTTCGCCTCGCTGGATTTGGATGTATTGTGGCATTTTGGTTGGCTGCCGATTATTGCCGCGCCGCTCGCGTGGTATCTCATCGTCTTGTGGTACACCGGCATTCTGGACGCGCGCGGCGCTGCCAATCGTTCGCTGCGTCTCATGCATTGGCTCGGCATGAGCGTAAGCGTTGGCGGCGCGCTGTGGCTCGTCCTCCTGATTTTATTTGGCGGTTCGCTGCCCCCCTTTACCCAAGTGGTCACGTTCGGACGCGAAGCGTACACGGATATGCCCGGCACGCCGTTGTTTGTCGTCCTGTACGCGCTGTACAATATCGTGTGCATTGGCTTGTCGGTGCACGCGCTGCGGCATCCCGTGCCATCGGCGCGCTGGCTCGGCGACGTGGCGCGCAAACGCGCCCAGCCGTGGCTCACGGGCGCGGCGCTCGTCCTGCTCGTCGTCAGTTTTCTAGTCTCGATTTTTATCGTCTATATATTTTTCTATTTTGAAACGCGCGCGCCGCTGGACGAAACCGCGCTGCGAAATTATTTCGCGTGGTTCGACGTTTTGATTGGCGGGTTGATTGCGGCGGCGGCGTTATTGATTGGCAAGGCGACCGTCTCGTACGAAATTTTTACCGGGCAAGCGCTGCCGCGGCGCGGCTTTTTGCGCCATTGGCGGCGGGCGGTGATTCTCGCGGCGGGTTATAGCGTCTTGCTTGCGGCGACGTTGACGCTGGCGCTCAATCTGGTGTATGCGCTGCTGCTCGCGGCGTTGGTGTCGGTCATTTTTTACGCGCTGGTCGCCGCGCGCGCGTTTGGCGAACGCGAACGCGCGGTCGAAGAACTGCGCCCTTTTTTGCAAGCCGAACGCGCGGCGCCCGGCGAGACGCGCGCGGCGTTTGATTGGTTGTGCGTGCAAGCGTTGAATGTGCGCGTCGCGTATCTGTGTCCGCGCGTGCCGTTCGCGGCGGCATTGTCTTTTCCGGCGGCGCGGCGCGCGCCGTGCGCCCAAGCCAACGCGTTAGAGCTAACGCCAAAATTGCGCGCGCCCGCGCTGCCGTTGGACCCGGAAAAATTTGGCGGCGCGCAGTGGGCGCTCCCGTTGACGGATGAACGCGGCGCGTTGGGCGTCCTGTTGTTGGGCGAACGCGTGGACGATAGTTTGTACACCCAAGAAGAAATGGAAATCGCGCGCGCGGCGGGCGAACGCATCGTACAGGCGCAGGCGAGCGCGGAATTGACGCGGCGTTTGATGGCATTGCAGCGCAGTCATTTGGCGACGACCCAAGTCGTTGACCGCCGCGCGCGGCGCGAACTACACGACGAGATTTTGCCGCAATTGCATTTGGCGATGCTGCACGTGCGCGCGGGCGACGCGGAAAACGCGCTGATGCAATTGCAAGCGGTTCACGGCGCGTTGTCGAATTTATTGCGCGCCATGCCCGTCGGCGCGGCGCCGCAAATTGAAAAATACGGTTTGTTGGAGGCGCTGCGCCGCGCGGTGGAGGATGAATTTGCCAACAGTTTTGACGGCGTAACGTGGGAGATTGAGCCGCGCGCGGCAAGCGGCGCGCGCCGGCTCTCGGCGTTGAATGGCGAAGTGATGTACGCCGCCGCGCGCGAAGCGATTCGCAACGCGGCGAAACACGGTCGCGGCAAGGATTCGCCGCGCGCGTTGCAGCTCGCGGTGTGCGCGCGGTACAAAGATGGTTTAGTGGTCGAGATTTGGGATGACGGCGTTGGCTTGACGAGCGCGGCGAACGGCGGCGGGCAGGGGTTGCAATTGCACAGTACGCTGATGGCGGTGATTGGCGGCGCGTTGACGCTTGAACGTGTGGGCGCTAAAACGCGCGCGCAACTTTACCTGCCCGAAACGGCGCTCTAATTTTTTAACATTATGCAATGGCGCGATGAGGACGCGCAGCAAGGCGTTACGAAATTGCGAGGTGTGGACGCGCGCAGCAAGGCGTTACGAAATCGCGGGATGAGGATGCGCGCAGCAAGGCGTTATGAAATCGCGGGATGAGGATGCGCGTAGCAAGGCGTTACGAAATTGCGAGGCGTGGACGCGCGTAGCAAGGCGTTCTCTAACGCCGCCTTGGAAAATATGGACCAACCCAAATCTCTTTTCGACGCGCGCGAGAAACCCACAGAATTTTCAAATAAATCAGAGCGCGTTACGGTTTTAAAATTTCGGGCGGCCCGCTTGCGCGGATTTTTTCCAGCGTAGCGATGCGTTCCTGTAAATGCTTTGCCGTTTCCGTTTCGCCGTGTTCCCGCGCGTTACGCACAAATTCGTGCAAAGCAGCCATGCCTTCCGCGCTCAAGAGGACGGGATGCGCGCGCGCGACGCGCAAAACGTCGGCTTGCGAATCCGCGCCGCTCAACGCGTTGAGTCCTTGCATCAACGGGTCCTCTTGCAGCGCATGCAGCATCAACGTTTGCAATTCGGGATGTTCCGCCAACGCGCGTTCGAGGTCGCTTTGCGATTGCACATTGAGCTCCGCCAGACGCATTTCCAATTCCATGCGCGGGTCGGCAAAGTTGTTTGCGCCTTCGACTATATATTTTTCATACGCCGCGTCCACGCCCTCTGCGCGCGCGGCGCGCAGCAAGTCGCGATGCACCGTCAAATCTTCTATCGCGTTCGCGTCGTCTTGGGCGCGGGCGAGGTCGAGCATCGCGCCGATAACGGTTTGCGCGTCGTCCGTCATCAAATCGGGGCGCGCCTCTAAAAAGATTTTCGAGTCCTGCCACACATCCAACCCCATCCACGCCAAAAGCGCTTGGACGAGCGTAGGATGTTCCTCCACCACGCGCATCGCGGCGCCGATGGTCGGGTCATTCCGCAGCGCCTCGGCGTGCGCTTGCAGCTCTGCCATCGCCTCGTCCAATTTATCTTCAATCGCCGCGCCCAAGAGTTCGAGCGGAACGGCTTTGGGCGCATCGAGATAGGCGTTGCCGGGCAGAATGAGCAATTGCGAACCAAGTTGCTGCGTTAATTGACTGCCCGCGTTTTGGATTTCCGTTTCGGGCATACCGGGCGGATAGGCGAGGAACAATTGTTTTTTGGCGCGGTCGTGATACAAAAGCGGCGCGCCCAACATGCCGCGATGATCATTCGGACAGGCGACGACGTGGATCGAACCGTCGAGACAGCGCGCGGCGAGGTCAGGGCGTTCGCCCGCGTCCACAATCAACCAAACCTCGGCATTGAAAGGGGTATTGCATTGCGGACACGTCAACGATACGGCTTGTGCTATAGAAAGCGGCATGAGACTCCTAGTTACGAATTGTCTGAAACATGGGTGGAACAAGAAGGGCGGTTTGTGGCAAGTCCGCTAATTATACGTCGTTTTGTCGGAAATGCTTAACCGTGAAAACGCGCCGCGTCAAAAGTTGCGCTATCTTGGACACGCGGCATTTCATTGTCAAGACTGGCGCATGGAACCGCAGTCGCGCGCCGCGATTCTGCAAAGGCGCAAATATAAACGACAACGCCCTATCGGCGCGCCGCCAGGATATTACGTTTGTGCGAGTTTGCCTCGAAATGGAAACTACTTTGGGCGACACTTGAAATTCTCGCCGCGCATCGGTATAATCCGTTCGCTGATTTGTTTGTATGGTTTCTTGGACCCGTATGGCTGACATCCTCAACAAAAAAGAACTCTCCGAACGCGATATTTGCACAAAATTTATCACGCCTGCGATTCGTGAGGTCGCGGGCTGGAATGACCTGCAATTTTTTGAAGAGTTCACGCTCGGCAAGATTTTTGTGCGCGGCAAAGCGGTGATGCGCGGTGAGCGCGATCGCGCGGACTATATCCTCTTTTATAAAAAGAATCTCCCCATCGCCATTATTGAAGCCAAAGACAATAACCACGAAATCGGCGCGGGCATGATGCAGGCGCTGCGTTATGCCGAGATGCTCGACATTCCGTTCGCGTACAGTTCCAACGGTGACGGATTCGTTGAACATGACCGCACGCGAACAAAAGGCGAACTCGAACGCGAACTGGGTTTGGCAGATTTTCCCTCGCCGCAAGAATTGTGGCAGCGCTATCAAGCATGGAAACAATTTACGCCCGAACAAACGCAACTTGTGACGCAACCGTATCATTTGGGCGACAAGCCGCCGCGTTATTATCAGCAAGTCGCAATCAATCGCACGATCGAGGCGATTGCGCGCGGACAAAATCGCATCTTGCTGGTGATGGCAACCGGCACAGGCAAAACGTACACCGCATTTCAAATCATGTGGCGTCTCTGGAAAGCGGGCAAAAAGAAACGCATCTTGTTTCTCGCGGATCGAAACATTTTGGTGGACCAAGCGCGCACCAATGATTTCAAAGCATTCGGGCAAGCGATGACCAAAATCACCGACCGCACGGTGGACAAATCGTATGAAATCTATTTGTCGCTGTATCAAGCGGTCAGCGGCGCACAAGAAACGCAAAATATTTACAAACAATTTTCGCCCGAATTCTTTGATTTAATTTTTGTGGATGAATGTCATCGCGGCAGCGCGGCGGAAGATTCGGCATGGCGCGAAATTTTGGAATATTTTTCGAGCGCGACCCAAATCGGTTTGACGGCGACGCCAAAAGAGACCGCCGATGTTTCCAACATGGAATACTTTGGCGAACCGGTATATACGTACTCGCTCAGGCAGGGCATTGAAGATGGCTTTCTCGCGCCGTACAAAGTGATTCGCATTGAATTAGACAAAGACATGGAGGGCTGGCGGCCGCGCGCGGGACAGACCGACGCGCGCGGCTATCTCATTCCCGATCAAGTTTATTACGGCACAGACTTTGACAAGACGCTGGTGATTCAAGACCGCACCAAACTCGTCGCGCATTTGGTATCGGAACACTTGAAACAAACCAACCGCATGCACAAGACGATTGTGTTTTGTCGCGATATTGAACACGCCGAAGAGATGCGCCGCGCGTTGATCAATGAAAACGCGGATTTGTTTTCGCAAAATTCAAAATACATTATGCGGATTACGGGCGACAGCAAGGACGGCAAACTCGAACTCGACAATTTCATTGACCCGAACGAACCGTATCCTGTGATTGTCACTACGTCGAAACTGCTTGGCACGGGGGTTGATACGCAAACCGTGCAGTTGATTGTTCTCGATACCGTCATCAATTCGATGACCGAGTTCAAACAAATCATCGGGCGCGGCACGCGGGTCGTCGAAAAGAAAAACAAACTCTATTTCACCATCATGGATTTTCGCAACGCGACGCGCTTGTTCTATGACCATACCTTTGATGGGCCGCCGATTCAGATTTATGAGCCGAAACCGGACCAACCGGTTACGCCGCCCGACCCGCCCGCAGAGCCAGTCATTGGCGTCGTCTCTGGAGATGATGACGCGGACACACCGCGCAAATATCGCGTCGTCGAAAATGTGCGCGTGGGCGTTTCCGCCAAGCGCGTACAATATCTCGATGCAAATGGGCGGTTGGTCACGGAATCATTCACCGATTACACGCGGCGAAATTTATTGACGCAGTATCCGACGATTGAAAGTTTCCTGCTCGATTGGTTTAACGCCGATCGCAAACAAGCGATTGTGGAAGAATTGCTCAAGCACGATGTCTTTCTCGAAAACGCGCAAGAGGATGTGGGCCTCGACCTCGACCCGTTCGACTTGATTTGTCACCTTGCCTTTGACCGCAAGGCATTGACGCGCAGCGAACGCGCGCACAAGGTGAAAAGCCAGCCCAAGTATTTTGAACAATATGGCGCTGTGGCGCGCAAAGTGTTGGACGCGCTTGTCGCAAAATTTGCGGATGACGGTTATGCTACGCTCGATAAAGCGTTGGACGACGAGCAGTTGGTCAATTTCCTCAGCGCGCCGCCGTTCGACCAAATCGGACGCCCGTTAGAAGTCGTCAAAGCGTTCGGCGGCAAGGTGCAGTTTCGGCAGGCAGTGCGCGAATTGCAAGAGGAACTGTACGGATGACCAAAACCGCCTAAAGGCTAAAATCCAGAATTACGCTTTTGGATTTTACGCTTTAGCGGGTTAGTGACTCGACCAAGCACCCGCCCAAAGGCTAGAATCCAGAGTTCGGCGCTTTTGGATTTTACGCTTTAGCGGGTTAGTGACTCGACCAAGCACCCGCCCAAAGGCTAGAATCCAGAGTTCGGCGCTTTTGGATTTTACGCTTTAGCGGGTTAGTGACTCGACCAAGCACCCGCCCAAAGGCTAGAATCCAGAGTTCGGCG
>JAJVIA010000082.1:2327-3183 GCA_022072245.1 Anaerolineae bacterium | reverse complement strand
TTTGGATTTTACGCTTTAGCGGGTTAGTGACTCGACCAAGCACCCGCCCAAAGGCTAGAATCCAGAGTTCGGCGTTTTGGATTTTACGCTTTAGCGGGTTAGTGACTCGACCAAGCACCCGCCCAAAGGCTAGAATCCAGAGTTCGGCGCTTTGGATTTTACGCTTTAGCGGGTTTCCAGCTCAACCACCACAATCGGCTAAAGCCGAAAATCCCAGAGTGCAAGACCAATGCCTCAACCACTCCATCACCCACCGCACATCTATCTCGATGATACGTGGTACATGCTTACGGGGAGCGTCTATCGGCGTGAGCGTCTGCTGCATCCTGCGGGTTACAAAGACCTTGTGCGGGACCAATTGAAAACATTGTCGCAAGAATTCGAGTTGCAACTTGCCGCGTGGGTCATTCTCGACAATCACTATCATGTTTTGCTCAAGAGCAAAGTTGGAACCGCCCTATCGCGTTTTACGGCGCGCTTGCACGGGCGCACTTCATTTGAAATCAATAACCGCGACCACAAACGCGGGCGTCAGGTGTGGCACAATTATTGGGACACGTGCATGAGGACGGAACGCGATTACTGGACGCGGTTCAACTATATTCATCACAACCCCGTCAAGCACGGTTACGTGAAACAAATGCAAGATTGGGAATTTTCCAGTTATGGATACTATCTAAAGCACAAAGGCGAGGATTGGCTTGCGGATACATGGATGCAATATCCCGTGATTGATTTTACGGATGCGCGTGATACGTTCTAAATGCACCATCCGCCTAAAGGCGAGAATCCAATGCGCGCCCAATTCGGATTTTCCGCTTTAGCGGGTTATGCGCGTGACTAATGAACCGCCTAA
>JAJVIA010000082.1:0-2314 GCA_022072245.1 Anaerolineae bacterium | reverse complement strand
TGTATCCAGACTCGGGTTTTTGGATTTTCCGCTTTAGCGGGTTATGCGCGTGACTAATGAACCGCCTAAAGGCTAGAACCCAGTGTATCCAGACTCGGGTTTTTGGATTTTCCGCTTTAGCGGGTTACTGACTCCACCTAGCAATCGCCTAAAGGCTAGAATCCAAAACCGCGCACAGGGGATTTTGCGCTTCAGCGGGTATCAGAGACGACTATGTCCATCACCACCACCATCAAAACGATTCAAGATATCATGCGCCAAGACGCGGGCGTGGACGGCGACGCGCAGCGCATTTCGCAATTGACGTGGCTGTTGTTTCTAAAAATTTTTGACGACCGCGAACAGGAATTGGAATTGAACGGCGCGTATCAATCGCCCATTCCCGCGCCGCTGCGCTGGCGCGCGTGGGCGGCGAACGCGGAAGGCATGACGGGCGACGCGCTGCTGCAATTTATTGACGGGCAGTTGTTTCCGACGCTCAAAGACGAGAGCAAAATGCTGTCGAACGGCAATGCGCGCGCGCGTGTCGTGTACGACGTCTTTGCCGATTCGTACAATTACATGAAATCCGGCACGCTGCTGCGCCAAGTCGTCAACAAAATCAACGAGATTGATTTCACCTCCTCCCAAGACCGTCACCTCTTTAATGATTTGTACGAAAAGATTTTGCGCGACTTGCAGAGCGCGGGCAATGCGGGCGAATACTATACGCCGCGCGCGGTGACGCAATTCATGGTGGACATGACCGACCCGCAGTTGGGGCAAATCGTTCTCGACCCCGCGTGCGGAACAGCTGGCTTTCTCGTCTGCGCGCTCGAACACATTCGCCGCAAATATGTTCGCGACGACGCCGACCGCGCGCAATTGCAAAACTCGATTCGCGGGATTGAAAAGAAACCCCTGCCGCATTTGCTCGCGACGACGAATTTGATTTTGCACGACATTGAAATTCCGCAAATCATTCACGACAATGCGCTCACGCGCCGCCCGTACAAAGATTACGATAACGCCGACCAGGTGGACGTGATTCTCACCAATCCGCCGTTCGGCGGCATGGAAGAGCCGGGCGTTGACCAAAACTTTCCGCAAAATTTCCAGACCAAAGAAACGGCGGATTTGTTTTTGGCGTTGATTGTGAAACTCTTGAAAGACGGCGGCAAGGGCGCGATTGTTTTGCCCGACGGCTCGCTGTTTGGCGAAGGCGTCAAGACGCGGCTCAAAGAACATTTGTTGACGACGTGCAATCTGCACACGATTGTGCGTTTGCCCAAAGGCGTGTTTAATCCGTACACGGGCATCAACACGAATCTTTTATTTTTCACCAAAGGCGCGCCGACGAGCGAGGTCTGGTATTTTGAACATCCCTTGCCGCCCGATCGAAAAAATTACAGCAAGACGCGCCCCATTGACATCAAGGAATTTGATTTGGAAAAGGCGTGGTGGGACAACCGCGTAGAAAATGAATACGCGTGGCGCGTGAGCATCGAAAACATTAAAGCGCGCAACTACAATCTCGACTGCAAGAACCCCAACACGACGGATGCGGCGCACGGCGACCCCGCGCAAATGCTGGCGGCGTATCAAACGCATCAAGCCGAAATCGCCGCGCTGCGCGCCGCGTTAAAAGCGGAATTGGAGCAAGCTCTCCAATGACGACGTTGCTACACGACATGCCGCGTAGGGGCAAAGCATTTGCAGACGCGTCCGCGCATCGAGTCGCAGCTGCCAACGCAAACGCTTTGCTCCTACTGGAACAATTCGATGCTGTTGTCTCTACGCCCGAAGCGGTGGACGAACTCGACCGCGCGATTTTGCAATTGGCGGTGCAGGGCAAACTGGTCGCGCAAGACCCCAACGATGAACCTGCAAGTGAATTATTGAAACGGATTCGCGATGAACAAGACCCGAAGGGTTTTCAAAAACCCTTCGGGTCTATCCGCGACGATGAAAAACCGTTCGAGTTGCCAGTAGGATGGGAATGGGCGAGTATTCCTGATGTTAGTTTCAACTGGGGACAAAAGAAACCGGACAAAACATTTACTTACATTGATGTTTCATCGATTGATAATCAAGTAGGAAAAATTGGGGACGGACTTCGAATTGTTGAACCCGAAGATGCATCCTCACGGGCGCGCAAAATTGTTCAACAGGGTAGCGTGATTTATGCAACCGTTCGTCCGTATCTTTTGAACATTGCGATTGTTGACCAAGAATTCAATCCGCCTCCGATTGTCAGTACAGCATTCTACGTTATGCATCCGCGAAAAGGCGTTGATGGAAGATTCTTGTTGTTATATCTACGTAGCCGATTTTT
>JAJVIA010000021.1 GCA_022072245.1 Anaerolineae bacterium | reverse complement strand
GGCGTCGACCCGCGGGCGCTCCTCCCGGGCCCCCCGGAGGCCGATACGGGCGCCCCGCGGGCCATCCCCAACCCGGCACCCGCCCCCCCGCTCAGCCCCGCCGAGCGCGCCCTCCTCGACGCCGCCCGCGCGGGGGATGGGGCTGCGGCGGTCGTCGCCCTCGCCCGCTTCTTCATCACGCAACCGGACGGAAAGGACCGCACCTGATGCCCAAGCCAATCAAGGCCGAAACCGGATATGATGTCGTCGTCGACGAGCAGCCGGAGGGCGTTCCATGGCAGAGGCGAATCGTGTGGGCGACGTGGGCAGCGGCACGCCTCTACGCGACGGCCCTGGGTATCTTCGGGTGCTTCGCCTTCTGGGTGCTGGTGTGCTCAGCCGACGACTCGCCGTTGCGGAAGGCGCTCGCGTTGGGCATGGGCACGATGCAGGAGAACTGGATTGCCACCGTGGTCTTCCTGTTGCCGATCGTGATGCCCGGCGTCCAACGGACCCTGGACCGCGTATCGAAGATCGGGGCGATGGAATTGGCGCCCGAACGTCGACCGGGGGGGGAAGCTCCATGAAGGACGTCATGATCCTCGATCCGAGGGGCACGTGGTCCATACAGATCAAGTCGAAGCGCAAGCGCCTGCGCGTCGACTGCAAAGCCCACGCGAGCAACGCGGTCGCTGCCTACGTCGTCGACGCCGACAACTTCCGCGCGTTTTCGGACGGCGAGGCGTTTTTCGCCGTTCTCGGGCACGGCCGAAGAATCCAGCACGACTACGCCGTCGAGCTCGACAAGGAAGAGGTCGTGTACTTCGTCGTCCGGAACGACAACGCTTTCGACGTCGGGTTGTGGGTGTCGGTGGAGTAGCCCGAGGAGCAGTGATGGAAGAGGTCGCCCGAGCGCACATTTCAGCCGAGCGCGAGCTCCGGCGGCAGCGGCAGGAACACCACCGTCGACTCGTTCGGAACGCGCAGCTCATCGCCGCGTTGTTGGGCGTCGGCCTGGTCGGCCTCGTGCACGTGGGCCAGGGCGACCTGGTCAAGGACCTCCTCAAAGACCTGGCGCTGTTCGCCGGCGGCGCCGGCGCGCTGCAGCTCTACCTTGGTCGGAAGGTCGGGAAGGCTGACGACGAATGAGCGGCGTCGATTCGACGGCGAGCGATATCCAGCGCCTGATTCAGCGGCACCGGGCCATCCGGGCCGCCATGAGCATCGGCCTCGAGGTCCTGTGCGCTGCCGGCGCAATCGTGGCAACGGCCAATGGCTGCATGTCGTCGGAGCTCGCGGCGGTGCTCGGCGTCACAGCGTGCGGTAGCGTCGGAGTGCGCGTGCTCGAGCGGGCCGTGAGCTCACGGCCGTGAGCCTCTACGCGCTCGAGCCCGGCGAGATCGTGTACTGGGAATTCAGCTCCGGTCGACTCGGTGAGGTGGAGCTGACCGCTCGAGCGTCCGAGAACGTCGACACCGCCATCGTCGATGCACGGGACTGGCGACTGGACACCCCGCTCGAGGAACTGGTCTACCTCGCTCGTTCGCGAGGACGTCGCGAGCATGAGCACCTGGTGCGGGTGCGTCCCAGAGTGGCCCTGGTGGCCGTGGTCCGGAACTCGACCGACAAGACCGCGGCCGTCGATGCCCACGTGACCCGGCGGAAGTAGGAGGGTCGTGCAGCCTACTCGGTGACGAGCGCGGCGCGTGCGCTGCGGCTCTATCGGTAGACCTCGCGTCGGTGGGCGACACGCACGACGACGATGATGAGGACGTCGTTCTCCACCTTGTAGAGCACACGATAGTCCGACACCCGCAATCGGTAGTGCCCCGCGAGTGCACCCTGCAGCGCCTTGACGCCGACGGGCCGAGGGGTGACGGCCAACCCTTCGATGACCGCCGCGATCCGACTGCGGTACGGCTCCGCGATGCCCTCGAGGTCGCGGGCCGCGTGGTCCGTGACCTGAATCGAGTACTTCGGCGGGGGCGGCTCAGGAGGTCTTGACGCCGAGCTGGCGCTTGACCTTTGCCCACGGGGTGAGGGGTCGGCCCCCTTGCTCGAGCCAGGCCTCTTTGATGAGGCGCTCGTCTTCGGCATCTTCCGCGTCGGCATGAAGGGTCACCTCGAGTTCGGCAACGCGACGCTCGAGCCGCTCGACTCGATCGTCCAGGGTCGTTTCCTTCCGGCGGGCAGTTGCCATCGCTTCTCCTGGCCTGCGGATTGGCGGCCTGTCGGCACGATAGCAGGCGCATCGGGCAGCCGCCAGCGCGTCACCGGCGGCGGCAAGGTCGGTGACCGATTGAATGTTGCCCAATTTTCGTGCGTCATGTCCGGCAGCTCGGCGGTGGGCGCCGGGCGAACAACGACAGGGCGCGAGGGCGCCAGAGGAGTTTGTATGCGGTTCATCACGAGCCTGTGTGCGTGTCTGATGCTGGTGGCATGTGGCGGCGAGGAAGAGAACGACGAGGGCGGGCGCACCGAGACCCGAGACCGCGGGCGGTGCGAACGGGTCATGGAGGCCACGCTCGATCTCTTCGTCGAGTGCCGCGCGGTCATCGACGGGCAGGTCTACACCGCCGAGACCCGGGCCGAGCTGGAAGACGCCACCGTCGAGGAGTGCATGTCGCGCACGGGCATCGTCGACATCAGCGACGCGGAGTTCGAGGCCGCGATGCGTGAGATCGAAGGTCACACCTGCGAGACCTTCTGCGCCGACTACAGCGGCGGCTGCGACTGAGGCACCGGCGGCGACGCCGGCGCGGGCCGCTCTGCCATCAGGTAGGCGCCGGCGCCGGCGGTGAGACCGGCACCGAGGACCGACAGCGACGAGCGCCAGACCAGGCGCTCACAGGCGGCCGTCGACTCGTCGACACAGGTCGACGTCGTCGTCACGAGGGCCGTGCCCACGGCACCGACGCCGACGGCGATGGCGTAGCGCTCCGCGTGCGTCAGGTGTCCGCACCCGGCGAGCGCGATTACGGCGCCGTAAAGGGCGCGGGTCACGGCCCGGTCGGCGGGCGCCGCCCGAAAAGCGGCGCGAGCTCGGGCAGCGCGTGACGCCCCGCAAGAATGCCGGGGGCACCGAGCAGGACGATGACCAGGTTCTCGGAGAGCGCGCGGTTCGCCAGCTCCACCACCACGGCCGCGACGACCACGAGGGTCGTCACGATGAGCGTGCGGCTGCCGGGCTTCATGGGGCGGCCACGTCGGGCGCGTAGCCCAGGCCCTTGTACGTCCACGATGGGGGGGCGTCGTTGTGGCCGCTGCGATACGCCACCCACGACACCGCCGCGGTGCCGGACGTCGTGTAGAGTTCGACCGCGAAGTCGCCGTTGCTGTACGGGGCGACGTTGGCCGGCAGGCCGTTGATGGTGCCGCTGCCGACCAGCGCGTCTCCGAGCCAGAGCTGAAACTGGATCTGAGAGACCGTCGCCGGGCTGGCGTCGACCTCGGGGGCCGTCACGCGGAGCGTGATGGTCGCCCAACGCGAAAGGACGATCCCCGAGCCGAGACCCCCTACCCCAGCTGACCCCCCGGCGGTGTAGAGAGCCAGACCCGGAGAGTAAAAGCCGATGTTGAATCGGCGATCGAACGCGATGAACCGAACCGCCGTGTTCATGTCGCCCGTGGCCATGGTCGCCGTCAGATAGACGTTGAATCGCAGTTCGAACGACTGATCCGGGGCGGTCGTCGTCAAGGCCCGATACGAGATGGCCGTCGCCGAGGTGCCGGAGGCGACCGAGAGGGCGGATTTGCCGCCGACCGTGGCGATGCCGCTGCCCGCGCCGAGCGTCCACCCGGTGTCCCCGTCCGCGGCCTCCCAAACGGCATCCCAGGCATCGGCCGAGTACGTGATGCCGGAGGGCCCTTGCGGCCCGGTCGCGCCGGTCGCGCCGGTGGCTCCCGCCGGGCCGGGGTCACCCTGGGGGCCCTGCGGGCCAGTCGCGCCAGTAGCGCCAGTAGCGCCTGCCGGGCCGGTCGCCCCAGTGGCTCCCGCCGGGCCGGGGTCGCCCTGGGGGCCCTGCGGGCCGGTAGCGCCGGTGGCGCCGGTGGCGCCGGTGGCTCCCGCCGGGCCGGTCGCCCCGGTGGCGCCTGCCGGGCCGGGGTCGCCCTGGGGGCCCTGCGGCCCGGGCAGGCCGCGCGGGGCGTAGACCGCCTGCGCGAGCACGAGGACGAGCGCGAGCACGTGCGTCACGGTGACCTCCTCAGTACGGGAAGAGCAAGGCGATGATGGAGCCCGTCACCCCGGCGGTGCTGCCGATGATGGAGATGGCGCGGGTGTTCACGCCCCAGACGGGCAGTGTCAGCGAGCCGCCCGCGTAGACCGGGATCCGGTTCGTCGTGGAATCGACGACGCCGGCGGTCCGGAGCTGGACGTAGAGCGTGCCGGTCGCGTGCGTGTTGACGATGACCAGCGTCGAGAAGAGCTGGTTCGGCCGACACGCCGTGCCGGTCGCCGCGCACGTGAAAGACGCCGACGTCAGCGCCGTCCACGTGGTCCCGGCGGAGACGTCGTAGGCGCCGACGTCGGTCGCCTCCTTGTCGGGCCGCTCGGCGGCCGCGCTCTGACCAGGCCAGCACCACCAGGCCAGCAGAGCGATGGCGAGCAGGCGCCACATCAGGCGGCCGGCTTGGCCGACTTGGCGGCGGCCTCGAGGAGCTTGTCGGTGATGGCCTCGGTGCGCTGCTCGAGGAACTTGCGCTCCGGCGCGGGCAGCTTGCCCCAGGCCTCCTGCAGCTTCGCGGCGGCGTCCGCGGCGGTGACCTTCAGCCCGAGCCGCCGCATCTGGCGCTCGGTGAGCGCCGCGACCATCGCCTTGCGCTGCTCGATCTTGTTGGGCTTCGACGTGACGTCGCGCCGGCAGAGGTTGTTGACGTCCGAGATGGCCTGGCAGAACGCCGAGAACGACATGGGAGACCCCTTCAGTTGGGCGCCGGGCTGGCCGGCGCGTGGATGCCGAGATGGCGCTCGATGGCGTCGAGCCGCTGCTCGGTCCGCTGGCGGTCGAGGCGCTGGCGATAGAGCACCTCGAGCAGCAAGACGACCGACACGCCGCCCGGGACGGAGTCGAGCGAGATGCCCGCGCCCTCGCCGGCAGCGCCCATCAGGCACGCGCCCACGAGCACGATGCCGAGGATGCGCAGGCGCTTCACGTCGCCCCGCCCTTCTTCTTTTTGCCGGCGAACAGGGCGTACGCGCCGCCGACCAGCACGACGACGCCCGCGGCGATGGCGAGCGTGCCCGCCATGCTGCTCTTCTTGACGGCCGGGGCGGGCTCGTCGTCGGGCGGGGTCGGCGACGGCGCCGGCGAGGGCCCTGGAGGCGGGGGCGGAATCACACCACCGCCACCACCGCCACCACCGCCACCACCACCACCACCGGCGGGGAAGACGATGACGGCACCGATCTCACCGCCGAGCGCGGTTCCACGCGCCACTTCGCGCTTGAAGGCGTCGAGGGACTGCGGGCCGAGCTGCCCGTCGACCGTGAGCGCGCCCGCGGACGGATCGCCCGGCTTCTGCCAGTTCGGGTTGTTCAGTCGGGCCTGCCAGTTGGACACCGGCCCGGGGAGCTTCGTGTCCGCCGGTCCGGAGATGCCCAGGGGGTTGCCCGGCCGGACGGACCAGCCGAGCCGCGCCGCGGAGCGGCCATTGACCTCGGCCGCGCGCTTGGCCCAGTCGCTGACCTTTGCACCGCCGCCAGCACCCGGAGGCGACGCCGCGGGGATGGCCGAGCCGGCACCGAGCCGGATGGCTGCGGCCGCACCGCGCGCGACGTTGGCGTCCTGCGCCCAGCGCACGGCGGCCAGCGTCTTCGGCCCGATCCAGCCGTCCGCGGTGAGCTTCGCGGCCTTCTGGAAGACCTCGATGTCCGCCGCGAGCTTCGGATCGTCCGGGCCCTTGTAGGGCGCGCCGACGGACCACTTGTTGTCGCGCGCGGACTTCGCGTTGTACTGCTCGGCGCCACGCTTGATGGCGCCCAGGTCGTCGATGGTGTGAACGTACATGATGGCCTCAGACCAGGGTGGCGAAGTCGGCGCGGTCGGCGCGGGGCGCGGCCGACACGAGCTGCGCCTCGGAGAGCGGCCAGGCGTGGACCACCGCCCGATGCAGCCACAACGGACTGCCGGCCACCGCGCCGTCCTCGACGTCGGTGATGGCCCGGCCCGCCAGGGCGCCCAAGGGCGGCTGTCCCAGAAACGCCCGGAACTGGTTCAGCACCTCCATCTTGTGGAGGATCGTGATGTGGATGTAGCCCAGCGACCCGGGGCGGTTGTTCACCGGCACGTCCGCGATGTCTTCCCAGCGCCGGCCGACGCCCCCCGCCCACGAGCAGAAGTACTGCCGGGCGACCGCGTAGGGGTCGCCGGCATACTGCGACAGCACCGCCTCGCGGAACGTGCGTGGCCGGGACCAGCGCGGTCGCTGATTCAGGAACTTCAACGCGGCGTGCGCGTTGGCGTGCGTCGCCCGGCGAAACTCCGCCTCGGTCTGCGACCAGGGCACGAGCTGCCGGATGTCGACGCCGAGCCCGGTGGCCGTCTGTCCCGTAATCTGGAACAGGCTGTGCGCGTCACCGACCGCTGCGTCCGGGGCGTCGGGCCCCGAGATGGCGTCGAGCCGGTATCCGCTCTCTCGGTAGGCGATGGCCAGCAGCGTCGACATCTCGTCGACGGACAGCGTGCCATCGGCCTGCCAGGCTTCCACGAGCCACGCCGCCAGCGTCATCCGGGTGGGCCGGCGGACGAAGTAGGGCAGCTCGCGAATCGCGTCGTAGTTGAACGCCAGCGGAGAGACGCCGTCGGTGGCCGACTTGCCGTTCGGTTTGCGCAGCATCAGACCGCCTCCGAGCAACAGAAGACCGCTGCCGAGCAGCGCGGCCTTGACCTTGAAGTTCATGGCCCACCGGCGGGGGCGGTCGTCGGACTGCGGCCAGGGATGACCTGTCGCCAGGTCATCTCGACCGCGATGGTCGTCGGCAGCGGCCCGGTGGTCAGCGTGGCGTCGATGCGCAAGCGCGCGGCGCCCCACGTGCCCGGCAGGTCGATGCTCTGCGTCGTCGGCGTCCCCGAGGGCAGCGCACCGCTGGCGCGGACCTCGTCGCCGGCGTTGCCGTCGGCGATGACACGCCAGGTCAGATCCTGCCCGAGGATGCGAATCTTGTAGTCGAATCCGCGGTGGGCGTTCGTCAGCGACAGGCACACCATCGGCGTCGCACCCGGCTGGGTGCGCACCGTGGTCACCGTGCTGACGTAACAGTCCTCCACGACTCGATCACTTTCCCCGCCCGGCCTGGGCCTGCACGGCGCTCAGCCGACGGACGTGGAGCAGCAGCTCGACGGTGTACGCCGTACCGAACGGCGAGCCGACGTGCTGGAAGAGGAACTGCGTCGCGACGTTCTCCGGCAGAAACTGCAGCAGCGGCGGGATGTCCCGGAACTGCGCGTCGTCGAGCACGTACTGAGACGCCACGGGGTACGTGATGTCGTCGCCCGCCTCGCGGAGCTCGTCGTAGAGCGGGCCCTTCTGGTCGTTGAGCAGACCGAGCCGGTACGCCGTGTTCGCCACGACGGTGCCCGTCGAGGTGTAGGCGTGCGCGGTGATGTAGTCGATGACCAGGTTCGACGTCGGCTTGGCGTAGCTGTAGGTCGGCGAGGTGCCGGTCATCGACACGGGCACCAGCAGGAAGCGCCGCGTGGCCTCGGCCACGTACTCGCGGCCCCGGAAGTTGAATCGCGTCGGAAGGGTCTGCATGGTGCCTCGTGAGCTTCAGGGGGTCAGCGCCACCGTCCGCGGGTGCGGCTCAGCGGTTCGCGGTGGTCTGGAGGTACTGCCCGTAGAGGCGGCACTCGATCTCGGTGTCCTTCGTGGGCGTCCACGTCTCGGTGTTCTCGAGCTCGATGTAGTCCACCTGATTCGCCATCGTGGTGCCCCGGATGACGAGGCGGCCGTAGATGGAGTTGTTCGGTCCGACGACGCGGTGCTGGTTGCCGAACGCCGCGACCTCGAGCGGATCCGTCGGGGCCAGGAAGGCCGATCCGGTCCCCGCCGGCGGGTTCGGGTACTGCTCGAACGTGTAGCGGTGCATCGCCGCGAACATGTCGAACTTGCCGGCCACGATGGTTTCGTTGCCGCCGCGCGCCCGCAGCTTCACCAGGGTGTGGCGGATGTAGCGCAGATCCACCGCCGCAATGTTGTACGGCACCTCGAACGACAGGAAGCGCGGGACGAAGTACTCGCCGTCCGCGAGCTGCCCGCCCTTGCTGAGGTTCGTCTCGCGGATGGTGAGCGCGGACGAGCCGTACCCGAGCTGGCTGTCGACGTCGTCCACGCCGCTGCGCAGCAGCTTGACCAGGTCGGCGCCGATGTTCTTCGCCGTCGTGCCCGTCTTGAAGCGCTGCCAGAGGATCGCGTTGTCGACGATGGCGAACTTCCCCGCCGCGACACCGTTGGCGGCGGCGGCGACGAGCCGCTTCGGCACGCCGCCGCGCGCGAGCAGGTCGAAGAACTCGCCCTGCGGGGGACGCTGGCGCGGGGTGGAGCGCTTGACGGCGGCCTTGACGGCGCCCAGGTAGTCCTCGGTTTCGATCATGTCGGTCATGGTCTGGTCTTTCTGTCCAGGTGTGGCCGGGAACGCCGGTCGTTTGGTCTGGCGCCCGTCAGGGGTCAGGAGGCGTAGACCGCCTCGCGGTTGGTGGCTTCGTCGTTCAGGCCGTCGAGGCGGTCGGCGACCAGCCCGTTGAGCTGCTCGAGCGCGGCGTCGGCGTCGTCCTCGCTGATGAAACCGGCGACGTTGTCCCCGCGCTGGTTCGCCTCCAGCTGGTCGAGGAAGGCGCGGCGCGCTTCTTCCATCTCGCCGGCGGCGTTGTCCTGCAGGTCGGCGAGGAGGCCCTTCAGGCCCCCCTTCGCGCCCGCGCCGTCCGTCTTGCCCGCCTTCATCTTGAGGGCGTACACCGCCGCGAGCCGGCCGGCGTAGAAGGCCGCCATGCACTCGCAGGCGCCGACGAGCTGGGCGTTCTTCATCCGTCCGGCGCCGATGCCGGCGGCCAGGAAGAGCAGCGCGCGCCCGCCGTCGGTGAGCATCGCCCACCACGACGGGCTCACGGCGTCGAGCACGCCCGCCGCCGCGCCCGGCCCGACGGCCAGGATGTGGTTGATCATGGGGCCCATGCCGCTGAGGGGGTTGCGTCGGCGGTTCTTTTTCGCGGGCGGCTTGGTGTTCTGTTTGTTGTCCATGAGCTTCCGCTCCTCTGCGGGCCCCAGGGTGGCTGGTGCCGGGTTGCTGACGTACGTGGTGCCCCCGTGGGGGTCGGTGTCGGTTTCGATGGCCATGGCCACTCGGGCTCAGGTGAAGCGGACGACGTTCTCGAAGATGCGGGCCTCGCCGCCGGACAGCGTCCGGGCGTACTCCTCGGCGGCCTTCTTGGTCGGGAACTGTCGAATCGCGCCGTGGACGTGGCTGCCGTCCTTCAGGTGCACCACGTAGAAGCGACCGTTCTCGAGCGGACCGACGCGGGGCGTCACGCGCTTCACCTCGGGCTGAGCGGGATTGCTCCGCCGTTCGGCCTTGGGCTTGGCCTTCGGCTTGCGCTCCGCGGCGGGGCGTTCGGGCTTGGGCTTCGTCTCGGCCTTGGGCTTGGGCTTGGCCTTGGCCTTGGCCTTGGCCTTGGGCTTGGCCTCTTTCCGGCCTTCCTCGAGCGCCTTCTGACCGCGTTTGCGAGTGGCAGGCGAGCAGCCGACACACTTGCAGCCCGGCTTGTGGTTCTTCATCCCCATGGTCACCCCACGATGCCGCGCCATTCGACGCGGAAAGAGCTGCCGGCCCGGCGAATCAACGGCTCGCCGTGCCGGCCGATTTCGAAGCGCGGCCGGGGCGACTCGAACTCGTGTTCGTAGATCACCCGGCGCCGGTCGGCGCCCTTTCGCGCGCAGTACGCGATGGCCAAAATGCGCCCCGTCGGCGTGCGTTCGTTGCAGCGCACGCCCCCCGGGGCCACGAGGTACAGCGCATCGCCGTCCGGCGACGCGCACAGGTGCACCACCGCGCCCGCGAGCTCGGCGACCTGGTGCCCCGACTCGAGCGTGATGTCGCGCAACACACCCAGGCTGTACACGTTGCCCGGCATGCCCTTCGGGCCGATGGCCGCGAAGCGCCGGGTCGAGCGGTGCCCCCAGGTAAACCGCTGGTACGCCTCGTCGGCGGCGCGCTGGCGTCGTTCGTCAGCCACGGACGGCCTCCCGCGCGGTCCGCATCGAGCGAGACAGACGCCGGACGACACCCGGGCCCCAGATGAGACCGGCCACGACCAGGCCGGCGCCCGCCCAGAACTTCCAGTCGCCCCCGGCCTTCAGCGGCTCGAGGAACGTCGTGTCGCCGGTCTCTTTCGCGGCGGCAATGAGCGCCCGGCGCTCGTCCGCCACGCGGATGACGTCGGCAATCCAGGCCAGCAGCGCGGCGCCGGAGACGATGCCGATGCCACCCAGGATGATGCCCGCCGGGCCCAACCGCACGTCACGACGGGGTTGAGGCACCGGCGGGCGAGGTCCGGCGGCGCGCGCCGGCACGACGTTGGGCAACGCATCGACGCCGCCCAGGTAGGTATCCACGATCCAGTAACAGTTGTCCCGCACGGTCCGACAGCTCTGGCGGTAGCCCTCGGCCTCCTGCACCAGGTCGGCCCGGCCGATGCTCTGCGCCGCGTCCCGGTTCTCGCGGTGTCGCGACTCGGCCGCGTTCAGGTCGAGGATGCGCGCGAGAAACCACTCGCGACCCTGCGCCTGAAAGTCGTCGATGAGGCGCCCGAGCTGCGCGCGGATGTCATCGACCATGTCACCGAGCCGAGCCCCCCAGGCGCGCTGGTAGGCACGGACGACGTCCATCGGGACGAACTCGGGTTCGATCTCCACGACGTTGCCGTCCGGGTAGCGCACGCGCACCCACCGGTTGCCGCGGTGGTCCCGCGACACCCCGAGGATGGTCATGCGCGAGCTGCTCACCGGCGACCCTTGCCACGCCGGGCGATGATGACGGCCGCAATGGTCGCGACCACAAGACCGCCGGCGATGAGCGCCACCGGGGGGCCGCTCTTCGTTTCGGTGTCGTTGGCGGCTTCCGACTGCGCGACGGCTTCGCGGGCGGATCGTTCCTCGACCTTTTTGTCGAGTTGCTCTCTGAGGGCTCCGCGGTTCTTATCGATTCGGTCGGCTCTGGCTTTGGCTGCCGCCATCGCATCTCGCGCGCTCGATCCGCCGTCGATGGCTTTGCGGTAATCTCTGTACACCGGATTGGTGTCGATCTTTCCGTACTTGTCGACCTTGATGCCCGCCTTGGACAGCGCGGCGACCTCAGCCTTGAAGCGGGCCTTCTCCCAACGCGGATCTTTGACGATTTGCGCTTTGGCGCGGTCGACGCCGGCGGTCCACTTCTTCGGGTTCTTGCGCTTGAGCTGCTCGACGAGCTTCGCCTTCGCCTTGGACGACATCTGCCGGAAGGCCTCATCGCCGATACCGGTCACGGCCTTGGCGGCGAGTGTTTCGGCCGCCAGCGTCGCGGCGAGGGGTGCCGCCACGCCGCCGGTGGCCACGGTGGCCACGGCGGCGCCGACGACGGCCCAGGTCTTCGGGTCTTTGACCTGTTTGACGATCACGTCCTCGCCAAAGTCCCAGGCAGACTCGGCGATGTCGGCCACGAAGTCGACGATGTCGTCGGGGAGGATCGCCTTGGCGACCGCTTTCGTGGCCTTGCCCGCGTACCGGATCGTAGCTTTCGCGCCATCAACGATCGCGTCGAGGAAGCCGATGTCGTCGTCGTCAACGATCGCGTCGAGGAAGCCGATGTCGTCGTCGTCAACGATCGCGTCGAGGAAGCCGATGTCGTCGTCGTAGGCGATCTCGTGCTGCATCGCCCATCTCACTGCCACGCCAATTCAAATTGGCGTCAAGGCGAAATCGACGGGTCAGCTCTTCTTCGTGCGCTTTTTTCGAGCCGGCGCGGGATTCGGTAGCCGCGGGGCCGCCCCGCTCTCCGAATCGTCGTCGTCACCGCCCGGACCCAGCCGACGCACGATCAGCGCCTCGACCTCGTTCAAGCGCGTTTCGACCTTATCGAACTTGCCCATCATCAGGTCGGCGTTCATCTGCACCGTCGCCTTGACGCCGTCGACCGCCTTCTCGAGCCCGGTCACGCGCGTTTCGAGATTCGTGAGGCCGTCCTCGACCTTCGTCAGGCGCGCCTCGAGCGCCTCAAAGCGACTATCGATGCGCTCGAACCAGCCCTCGAACCACTTCATCGTCGCGTCGTCCAGCTTCGTGGCCATGGGGGCTCCTACAAGCTCAGTCCGGCGATTCGACGCATCAGAGCGTCCGGGTGTTCACCGAAGCGCGCGCGCTCGTCCGACGTCTCGAGGTCGATCCAGCGGCCACCCACGCGGGCCTGCGGCCAGATGTGATACGGCACGCCGTTGCGCGAGAGCAGCTGGGTGCGCCACGGGATCCGGATGCTCTCGAGCATCGCGCAGACCAGGGACGTCCGGTCGTCGCAGTCGCCAAACCGCGCCCGCAGCGTTTTGGCGGGTGTCTGGACCACCTCGCCCGCCTCGTTGAGGAACCGCACGTTGCGGGTGACCCAGGTCCAGATGGCCCGCGCCATGCCCCGCTCATCCCGCGGCGCGACGTGGTACAGGTTCAGCAAGGCCGCGACACAGTCCCGCATGTGCGGGAGACCGCCATACAGCCGGGCGAGGTGCTCCACGAGGGCCTGCGTCTGCGCCGCGCTGCGGCTGTCGATGCGCCAGACCCGCATGTCAGTCCGCCAGGAGCATGGGCAGCAGCGTCTTCGCTGCGCTCACGCCCTCGTTGAGCTTGCCCAACGACCCAACAACGGTTTCGAGCAGATCGGCTTTCTCCTCCGGGGTCTCCGCCGTCTCGGCGCGGCTGCGCACGTCCTGCAGCAGCTCCTCGACCAGCGCATCGCGCTCTCGCCGCTCCTTGAGCAGCACGCGGAGCGCATCCACGTGACTCGTGGCCTCCGACGCTGCGGGCCCTCGCGGGGCGCTCTGGAGCATCTTGAGCTGGGCCTCGAGCCCCTGGAGCCGCTGCTCGTGGAGCTCGCCCTGCAGCTTGCGCACCTCGGCCTCGAGACGGTCGTTGCGGGCGAGCAGTCGGTCGCGCTCTTCGCGCACGGCGTCCAGAGCCGAGACACCGACGCCGGCGTTGTTCGCCACCCCGCTCAGCGCCGACGAGTGCATCGGCGTCTGCTCGGCGACGCGACCCACGCCGAACCGTTGGGCGCGCACGACCTGCCCGCGCTTGTTCTTGAGCTGCACCCAGTACCGGCCGGCACCGAACTTCCGCAGCACCCCGGCCTCGGAAATCCGGTCACCCCGCATGCGTCCGAGGAAGTCACCCGGCCCGGGCGACATGCGTCCATCGGCCGTCCGCTTCGACGCCACGGTCCACACGTCGACGAGCGGGCAGCCGTCGTCGTCCGCGTTCAGGGGCTCGCCGTCCCAGCCCTGCAGCTCGAGCAACGGCAGGTCCCAGACTCGCCGCAAAGGCTCGTCCAGGACGCCGAGCCCGAGACCCGCCTCGCCGTCGTCGTCGTCACCGGTGTATGCGCCCAGCGCGTCGTCCTGCTCGTCGTCCATCACACGTTCGGCCTCCGTCCAGTGCGCTGCCAGTGGTCTTGCCGCACTTACGATGCTCCGGCTCGCGAAGCCCCGTCCAGGGCTCGCGGACGACCGGCCGAAAAAGGCCCGTCAGCGGCCCGCGGAAACGGTATCGCCTCGCGCGACCGCATGAATCATGGAGATTCGACGCGCGGCGCGTTTGCTGAAAATCCCCGTGTCGCTGGTTCGATTCCGGCTCTGGGCACACGCAAAACGAGGAACGGCGCGGGTTTTCGGACTTCGCGCCGTTTTCGTTTTCAGGGCGTTTCGACCGTAAATCGACAGAGCGC
>JAJVIA010000117.1:12180-14282 GCA_022072245.1 Anaerolineae bacterium | reverse complement strand
TTGACGAAAACAAATCCGCGCGTTTTATTGCGTATTATCCAAATGGCAAAATAGATTTTTCGCTCGTCGCGCCCGACGGAAAAAAATTCGCGCCGCAAGCTTTGCCGCGCGATGAAAATGGCGTATTGTCCTTGTCAACGGACATTGCGAGTTTTAGCGGTTATGTCGTTCGGGATGCGCCCGTGGGCGAGTGGCAAATGATTTTGACGCGCACGGATCAAGGACGCGCGGCGATAGATGTTTCGACGTATGTGGAATTGGATTCGCCGCTGCATGTCGAGCTGGATTCCAATCTGACGCCATGGCGCGTGGGCGAGCCGCAAACCATTCTCGCGCGCGTCAACTTGAACGCCATGCCTCCGTCAGAACCAGCGCGCGCGGCGCGAGTCACCGCGCGCATCGCGCAGCCCGCCAGCCAACCGGGCGCTCCATTTACGTTTAGCGAATTAGAGTTGTTCGACGATGGCAAACATAATGACGGCAAAACGGACGATGGCGTCTATGGCAATACATTTGTACCCGCGCGCGAGGGCTGGCATCTCGCGACGGCGCAGGTTTTGGGAAGCTATTTCGCGCGCGAACAAGCAAGCGCTTTTTCCATCATGGCGGACGACGCCAAGCTGGCGCCCCACGCCACAATCGAAAAACGCGCCGACGAGCTTTTGATTCAAACGAATATTGAAACCGCGCGCGCGGGCAAGTATGCGCTGTACGCCGAAATCAAACCGCTCCATGCAGACCAAATTGTTGCCCGTGCCTTTATGCCCATGCGTCTCGACGGCGGCAGCCAATCCGTTTCCATGCCGCTTGCGATACATCACATTCCGCCCGGCGCATACGCTGTGAGTTTGCGCTTGTATAATCTAGAGGGGGCTGCGTTTGGCTTGGCGCCCGCCGTGCGCGTCGCAACCTTTACCCGCCCATGATAAAAAATTCGCATTTCTCTTTGCTCCGTCGTCCGCTGTTTTGGATTGCGCTGGTTGCGATTGGCGCCATCGTCGCGGGCGGCGCGTATTTTTTCAATCAAACCAACGCGCGCGCGCAAACGACGGCGATTGTCACGCGCGGCGACCTCAAAGCGACGGTGAGCGCAAACGGACGCGTCCAAGCGCAAAAAAGTTTGCGCCTCGCGTTTCCCGCGTCGGGTTTGATTACCCAAGTCAACGTTCAAGAAGGCGACGCGGTGAAACAGGGCGCGGTGTTGGCGACGCTTGACGCGCGCGAAATCGAACGCCGCGTCAAACAGGCGGAAATGAATCTCCAAGCGCGGCAGGCAGATTTGGCGGACGCGCGGCAGCCGCCGCCCGCGCCCGAATTGGAAATCGCGCAGCAAAGCTTGCGCCAAGCCGCGCTCGCGCTCGCCGCCGCGCAAGACCGTTACAAAAAGGACGCGACCGACGCCAACAAAATCGCGCAGGATTTGGCGCAGAGCGATTACGACATTGCGCGCGCGAATTTTGAACGCCAAACGCGCGGCCCGTCTCAAAAACAATTGGCGGATTTACAGCGCGCGGTGGACAATGCCGCGCTCGATTTACAAAACGCGCGTGAAGCGTTGGCGGAAACGGAATTAAAAGCGCCGTTCGACGGAGTGGTGACGGCGGTCAATGTCGAAGCGGGAACTTTGTTGGGCGCTTATAATCCGGCGGTCGAAATGGCGGACCTGCTGAAATTGGAAATTCTCGCGGACATTGACGAGATTGACATCGCCAACGTCCAGCAAGGTCAAACCGTCGAATTGCATTTTGACGCGTTCCCCGGCGAAACCGCGACCGGCATTCTCGCGCGCCTGTATCCCGCCGCCAACAATGACCGCGGCGCGACCGTCTATCGCGCGGTCATTGCGCTCGACCCGACGGAATTGAAACTGCGGCCCGGCATGGGCGTCACCGCCAACATTGCGACATTGGAGAAAAAGAACGTTTTGCGCGTGCCAGCGCGCGCCATCAAAAGCGCGGGCGCGCAAAAAATCGTCGTCGTGCGCGATGCAAACGGCAACACGCGCAACATCGTCGTCGAAACGGGCGTTTCGGACGGCGCCCAAACCGAAATCGTGAACGGCATCAACGAAGGCGCCGTAATCGTCATCGAATAAAAAACGC
>JAJVIA010000117.1:3721-12080 GCA_022072245.1 Anaerolineae bacterium | reverse complement strand
GTCGTGCGCGATGCAAACGGCAACACGCGCAACATCGTCGTCGAAACGGGCGTTTCGGACGGCGCCCAAACCGAAATCGTGAACGGCATCAACGAAGGCGCCGTAATCGTCATCGAATAAAAAACGCAACGTGCGGAAAACATTGTAGGGAACGCTCGCCGCAGCGTTCCCCCGCACAGAACGCAACGTAGGGAACGCTCGCCGCAGCGTTCCCCCGCACAGAACGCAACGTAGGGAACGCTCGCCGCAGCGTTCCCCCGCACGTCGCAGCGTTCCCCGCACGGCTGGCGGCAGATTATTGAAATGTAATCTCTGCAAAAATCGGCAGATGATCCGACCCGTTCACATCCAGCGCCCACACGCGCGCGTGATAGGCGCGCGCGCTCGCCAAAAAAATTTCATCCAGTTTTTGTTTCAGGCGCAGCGCGCGTATCGCTTGCGTCCACGCAATCTCATCCGAAATCGCGTCGAGGCCCGCCTCCGCCGCGGCGCGTTTCAAACGCGCCCAAGTCGGACGCTTGCCCACGCGCAGCGTATTGAAATCGCCCGCGAGCAAGGTCAGTTCCGCGCGCGGCCGCGCGCGCAATTCATCCAGCGCCGCGCGAAATTGGCGTTCCCGAAAACGATAGCCCAATACGTCCAGATGCGCCGCGCAGACGCGCAGCGAAATGCCGCGCCACACGGCTTCGCCGATGAGATTCACGCGCGGCTGACATTTCACGCGTTGGAGCAGCATCCGTTCGGCGCGCGGCAGCGGCACCTCTTTAGACTGCGGCAGCAAATGATGCGCGATGGAATGCATGTGAACGCGCGTCGTATTCCAAATCAATGCGTTCGCCTGCGCGCGCGAGCCGAGATGATGATAGACATGCTGATACGCCGCATACGCGCCGCCCAGCGCGCGCGCAATGTCCGACGCGTCGTCGCCGTTTGCATGCACCGACGCTTCTTGCAGCGCGAGCAAATCCAAATCGCGGAAATCGGGATGCCGCGCCGCCAATTCCAAAACATGCGCGCGTTTCAAACCGACTTGAATGTTCCACGAACAAAAACGCAGCGTTTGAGTCATTGCGTCCAGCTTATACCATTTGTCATGCGACATCAAATTGATACAATAACCCCATTCGTTTTTTCCAAACCATGATGCAGCGATTTTTTTGTTTAATTCTCGGCGCGTTCCTGCTCGTCGCGTGCGCCGCCGAACTCACGCCCACGCGCAGCGCCAATACGCCGCCGACGCGGACGCCGCGCCCCCTTTTTTCCTTTGGCGAAGCCGCCACCGCGACGCCGACGAGCGAACCCACCGAAACGCCCGAACCGACGCCGACGCAGGGTCCGATTTATGTCGAATACACGGTGCGCTCGGGCGAAACGCTCGGTTACATTAGCGCGCGTTTTAATCTAAGCGTTGAAGAATTGATGAAATTCAACGGCTTGACGGACCCGAATACATTGCAGGTGGGTCAAGTGTTGAAAATTCCGACGTTTGTCGAAAAGGTTGGACCCGCCGTCAAATTTCTGCCCGACAGCGAAGTGGTGTACGGACCTGCGTATAAAAATTTTGACCTCGCCGCGTTCATTCAAAAATATCCCGACAGCTATCTCGCCCAATACAACGAAATCGTCGAAGGCAAAAATCGCACCGGCGCAGAAATCATTCAACTCGTCGCGGAACGGTTTAGCGTGGGCCCGCGCGTACTATTGGCGCTGCTTGAATTGCAGGGCGGGTGGGTCACTACCGCGACGCTGAACGGCAATCAAATCGCGTATCCGATGGGTTTGCGCGACCCCAGCCGCCAACATCTGTATCGGCAAGCGGCATGGGCGGCAAATCAATTGAACGCGGGGTATTACGGCAAAATTTCGGGACGCTTGGGCATTTTGGATTTTGCCGACCACGACCGCGCGCGGCTCGCGTACGGTTTGAATCCGGGAACGGCGGCGCTTCACAATGTCTTGGCAAAAACCGCGACGTGGGACGAATGGCAAACGCTCGTCGCGCCGCAGGGTTTTCGCGCGACGTATGAAAAACTTTTCGGCGCGCCCGAACAGTATGAAATCAAAACTCTGCGGCCCAAAAATTTGCGGCAACCGCCAATGATTTTGCCGCTTGAGGCGGGCAAGCTGTGGTATTTTACGGGCGGACCCCATGCGGGTTGGGTGGACGGCAGTCCGTGGGCGGCGGTAGATTTTGCGCCCGCCGACCAAGCCGGTTCCTGTTGGCCCTCCCAATATTGGGCGCTTGCGGCGGCGCCGGGCGTGATTACGTCGGCAGAGAATGGGCGCGTGATTCAAGATTTAGACGGCGACGGTTTTCAAGGCACGGGCTGGGCGTTGCTCTATATGCACTTGGCGGACCAAGAACGCGTGAACGTGGGCGACCAACTCAAAACCGGCGACCATGTTGGGCATCCGGCGTGTCAGGGCGGCGCGGCGGAAACGAGTCACGTCCATTTCGCGCGATTGTATAATGGGCAATGGATTGCCGCAGGCGACGCCCAAGTTCCCATGACGCTTTCGGGTTGGACGTTTGCCTCGGAATCGCAAGAATACAACGGCAGCATGACGCGCGGCGACCAAACGCGCACCGCCGAAAATCAACGGATTCAAGAGCGCAACGGCATCACGCCCGACGGCGCGCCCTAACGATATGTCGCAATCCGCAAGTCGGACTCGTTCTTCAAACGCGCTGTTACGGCGCGTTTTGGATTTCGCGCCGCCGCTCATTGCCGCCGTCGCCACCGCGCTTGCGTTTGCGCCGCAATTTTTTCCTCTCCCCCTCGCGCTAGGTTTGGGCTTGGGTTTGCTCTTGCTCTATCCGGGCTATTTGCTGGAACAACTTTTATTTTCCACGCGCGAAATTTCGCTCACGCGCCTGCCCGTTTTTTTCGCGTTCAGTCTTGCCCTCTGGGCGCTGCCCGCCACGCTCTTGCAAGGATTGGGCGCGCATTGGTTTGCGTTCCGCTTGGTGTTTGTCGGCGCGTTGTGGGCATTGACGCTCTTGGTTTGGGGCACGCGCCGCTGCCGCACGCCCGCCCCTGCCGCGCGCCCAGAATGGCTCATCGAAGGCGCGCTGTTGTTGTTGTGTCTCTTGGCGGCGCTGCTCGTCGTGCGCGGACCGCGCGACGGCGACGATTGGATGTATTTGCAAATCATCCAACAGCTGATGGCGAGCGACCCGTTCCAAATCCGCGCGGCGTCCGAAATGCGGTACAGCATCCGTTTTGCCGCGCACGTGTGGTTGTTCGCGCAAGCGTTTCTCGGGCAATGGCTGCGCGCGGATGTGGTGTGGCTCGCGCGCGAAGCGCTGCCGACGCTGCTCGCGCCGTTGGCGCTCGTCAGTTTTTTTGCGTGGGGCAAAATTTTTTTCAAGCAGGCGCGCGCGGCGCTGTGCGCGGTCGGCATCCAATTTTTGATTTACGCAACTTTTGCGCGCGGCGACGCGTGGGGTCTCGGTTTTTTTGAACGCGCCGCGCAAGATAAATTTTTGGTGTGGCTCATCCTCTTGCCGGTCGCGTTCGGTTTTGCATGGCGCTATTTGCACGACGCGAAATTTGCGGATTGGTTCGCGTACGGCGCGGTCCTGCTCGGCGCGCTGTGGGTGCATCCCGTCAGTTTGTACGCCATCGTCTTGACGCTCGGCGGTTTGGCGCTGTTCAATCTGCTTTCGCGCGCGCCGTTTCCGCGGCGGCGTTGGGGCAGGTTGCTGCTCTTGACGCTGCCGGTCTTGCTCGTGCCGCTTTTGGTGCGCGTCGCCACCGCGCCCGCGATTTTCCAAGTCACCGCGCCGGATGTCGCCGCGTCGCTGCGGCTGAGTCAGGGGCGCCTCCTTTTTCAACCGCCCAATTATATCGCCGACCCCGCGCTGCTCGGCCATCCCGCGATTCTGTTTGCGCTCGCGCTTTTGATTTGGTTTGCGCCGCGCTTGCGGACGGACGCGCGCATCCAGTTTTTGTGGGGCAGCGCGCTGCTGCCGCTGGCGTTATTGTTCAATCCCTTTACCGCGCGCGCGTTGGGCGAAATGTTGACGCCGTGGCAATTGTGGCGCATGACGTGGAATTTGCCCGTCGCCTTTATTTTGACCGAAGGCATTTTGACAATGCTTGCGCGCCGACCGCGCCCTTTCAATTGGAAAACGGCGGCGCACGCGGCGGCGCTGCTCATTGTATTGGGCGGCAGCATTTGGCTGGCGGATTTGAATCTTGCGCGTTCGTGGAAAAATCTCAACAGCGCGCACGCGCTGGACGCGTCGGTCGAGGATATGTTACAGCGTTTGCGCGTCGTCCTGCCCGCACCGGCGTTGGTCTTGCTGCCGCGCGCCATGACGCGTTACGCGCCCGCTTATACATACAACGCGTTGGTTTTGACCGATAACGCGCATTTGCGCGAAGGCGCGGGCGGGGCTGAAATTGACCGTTTTTACAATTCTACCGACGCGCAATTGTGGGAAGCGTTTCTGCGCGCGTGGAAAATCGAATACGTGGTCGCGCCGAACGATTCGCCGCAAATCAACTATTTGAACGCGCGCGCAAAAACTTTCGCGCGGTATCGCAACGCGGGCTTGACGCTCTATCAGCTCGAGCCGTAAAACGCGCCGCAATTTGACACACCTTTCGATTGCGTTATACTCGCCCTTGCGCGGCGACGTGGCCAAGTGGCTAAGGCAAGGCTCTGCAAAAGCCTGATCGTGGGTTCAATTCCCACCGTCGCCTTAAAAAGCAGGGACGTTCGATGGAACGTCCCTGCTTTTTTAATACGCGCTGCGGTCGCGGAAAAATTTCAACGCGGTCAAAAGTAAAATTTTGAAATCAAACCACAACGACCAATTTTCGATGTAATACAAATCGTATTTAGTGCGTTCGCTAATCGAAGTGTCGCCGCGCAAACCATTGACCTGCGCCCAGCCGGTGATGCCCGCCTTTTCCCGATGCCGTTCCATATACCGCGGCACCAGTTCGCGGAATTGTTCCACAAACGCGGGCTGCTCGGGACGCGGCCCAACGAGCGACATGTGACCCAAAAAAACGTTAATGAATTGCGGAAATTCATCCAGCGAAGTGCGGCGCAAAAAGCGGCCCAGCCGCGTAATGCGCGGGTCATCTTGGGTCGTCCAACCGGGCCCATCCTTTTCCGCGTCCAACCGCATCGAACGGAATTTGTAAATCGGAAACGGCTTGGCGTCCAAACCCATTCGCACCTGCGTAAAGAGCGCGGGCCCCGGCGAATCCAGTTTTACCAAGAGCGCGACCAACAAATAAAACGGCGACCACACAACCAACCACATCGCGCTCAAGGTCAAATCCATAATGCGTTTTAACGTCAACCGCCAGCCGCGCAGCGCCACATCGCGCATGGCTAAAAGCGGCAAGCCCGACAAATCGCCGATATTGACTTCGCTCGCCATGATTTGAAATACGTCGGGAAAGACTTTGATGCTGACGCTGCCGTCTTCGCATTTGCTGACGATGGACAGAATTTGTTGATGCGGCGCGTCGGGCAGCGCGATAATCACTTCGTCAATCCGCAAATCGCGTACGACCGCGCCCAAATCATCGGTGTGTCCCACCACCGGCAAACCCAACACCTGTTTGCCCACCAATTCATCGTCCAGAAACGCGATGGGGCGATACCCCAGCCGCGGCGAGGAGCGAATCTTTTCCAAAATCATGATGCCCGATTCGCCCGCGCCGACAATCAAGACGCGCAGCGCGCCCCAGCCGCGCGCATACGCCAACGCGCGCAAAATGCCAAACAATAGGCGCGCCAGCGCCACAAAGAGCAGCGTGAACAACCAAACGAAAACGAGCAGCAAGCGCGGATATTCCAAATCGCGGTACAACACCGTCGTCACCGCCGTCGCCACAATCACGCCAATCGAAGTCGCGGGAATCAATTTATACAATTCGTCCAGCCGCGATTCGCCGCGCCGCTGATGATACAGTTTGTAAAAAAAATAGACGCTGACGAGCGACGCCAGCATGGTCAAAATCATTGGCGCGAACGCGAGCAAATCGGGCATGGGACCGTTGCCCGGACTCGCGGCGAACGTGACGCGATACGCGGCATAGAACGCCAGCGCAATCGCGCTCACGTCCAAAAGCAGCAGCGTCAATGTGAGTAAAACTTGCGCGCGTCGTCGCATCTAACCTGTCGCTCCCGCCGCGCGGTCGCGCCGGCGAAAAATTTCGGGCGCGAGCGCCAAGCCGCCCTTGAGCGCAATGCCCGCCAGAACAAACCAATCCAAATAAAACGGCGTCGTCGCGCGATAATGCTTGGCGTAAAAAATATACATGGCGCGATAAAATTCGATTTGGGCTTTTTTGGAACGCTTGGACGATTCTCGTTTGTAATGCAAAATCGTCGCGCCCGGATAATAATAGGCGTTCCATCCTTTTTGTTTAATCCGCAGCGCCAAATCCAAATCTTCGCCGTACATAAAAAACGCTTCGTCCAAAAGACCCGCTTGTTGCAGCGCCGCAGTCCGCATCAGCATCGCCGCGCCGACGACGGAATCCACTTGCGCGGTTTCGTTTTCATCCAAATACGTGAGATTGTATTGACCAAAACGCTTTGAGCGCGGAAACAATTTGGCAAGCCCCAACATGCGATAGAGCGACACTTGGGGCGTGGGAAAACTGCGGCGGCACGCGAGGTCGAGCGAACCGTCGCGCAGCGTCAGTTTGGGCCCGACGATGCCCGCGTCGGGATGCGCGTCGAGAAAAGCCATCAAACGCGATAGCGCTTCGGGCGGCACAATCGTATCGCTATTGAGCAGCATCAACGCGCGCGGCGGCTGCGGCTGCGCCAAAAATTCGCGCAGCGCGAGATTGTTGCCGTGCGCGTAACCGCCGTTCACCGCGCTGGCGATGAGACGGACGTTGGGCTGCGCTTTGCCGACAAATTCGGCGCGCACCATCTCGGCGCTGCCGTCGGTGGACGCGTTATCCACGACGACGATTTCGACCGCCACATTGCGCGTCTCGCTCAGCGAACGCAAACAATCGCGCAACAGCGCGCGCGTGTTGTAATTGAGAATGACGAGACCTAAATCCATACGACGGGAAGCGGAAAGAACGGAACGGGCGACAGTCCATGCCCTAGTCCGGCGCGACGCGCATTTCCAGCACGCGGTCCAAACGAAAATAGCGCTCGGCGTCGCGCAAGTGACAAAACGCGCGCAAGTAAAGGCGTTCCTTTTTCATGGACACCTCTACCGGACTCACCCAGCGTTCCGATTCGGCGCCGTATTCGTCCAGATAGCGCAAAAATAATTTGCGATGATTTTGCAGGGCTTGCGCCAACGCGGCGGGCAAAACAATGTCTTGGCGCGGTTCGTCATCCGTCCAATCAATCGAGCCGCCTTGCATTTGCAGCAGGTCGCCCAACGTGCGCGGTTTCAATTCCGCGACGATACATTCAAAAACGCCGCGCGTGGTCAAGACATCGGCGAGCGCGCGATGCGCGGTTTCGCGGGCGACGCCAAATTCGTCCGCCACGCGCGCGAGCGCGTTGGAACGAAAACGAAAATAGCGGCGCAGCAGAGTCAAAGTGTCCAGCGCGAGATTCGCGGGCGGCGCGACGCGCGCGCGGCTAAATTCGTGGTACAAAAAATTGAGGTCAAAGCGGGCATTGTGCGCCACCAACGCCGCGCCATCCAAACGCGCGCGCACGTCGCGCGCAATGTCGCCAAAACGCGGCGCCGCGCATACATCGGCGTCCGAAAGGCCATGCACGCGCGCGGCGCCGGGCGAAATGGCACATTCGGGATTGACGAGCGAAACGTAAAAATCTTCCATGACGCCCGCGCGAAAACGCGCCAGCGCGATTTCGACAATGCGGTCGCCGTAACGCGGGGCTAAACCGGTCGTTTCGGTATCAATAAAGACAAGTGGGATTTCGGACAACGGAAGGTCGAGCATAACGCAGCGAAAAGTATAATACCAAACAAGAAAGGAACGAAACCTTGCGGCGCGATGGGGCGCGCCTTTTGAGTGGGGCGTCAGGACGCCACGGGCGCAAGATATAAATCTATCAACGCCGCTTGGGCGGGCGTGAGCGCGTCAAACTGGAGTCCGGCGTCATATTCCCAATCGGCATTGCGTCTTGCCCAAACGATGCGCGCGGCAAGCTCTACGTCCGCGCCATCCTCTGCCGTCAGCGTAAGCGTACAAGCGTTGCCCGTGCGCAAAGTCTCGCGCGCGTGAAGCGTCGCGCCCGCGCGATTCAAATCCGTCAACTGGCCGGAAATGGGCAGCGCCAAGAGTCCGCCGTTATCGGGATGGACGGACACGCGAATCGAAACCAAGGTGCGCGGAATCTGTCGTCGTTCGAACTGTATCATTTTTCCTCCGAGAAACTC
>JAJVIA010000117.1:0-3621 GCA_022072245.1 Anaerolineae bacterium | reverse complement strand
AAGGTCAATGCTATAGTCCCACACGGGACCCCATTGCCCAATCCAACCACCGTCGCGCGGGCTTTTATTTTCTTGCGGTCCGCGCACGTACGGTTTCACCATTTGCAAATTGTACGGGTTGTAGAGAAACGCGCCCGGCACATCTTGAATCATCAAATCTTCGGCTTGTTGATAGAGTCCAAGCGCTTGGGCGGAATTGGTCGTCGTATCGGCGCGATGCAGCAAATCGTCGAGCGCCAAATTGCAATAGCCGTAGCGTTTGGCGAAACTGCCGCAAGTCCAATACGCGCTGAGCCAATTGTACGGATGCGGAAAATCTTCCACCCAGCGCTGGAGCGAGAGTTGGGGATTCGTCTTGACGTCGCGCACGAGCAGCGAGAAGGTGAGCGCGTCAATGGGCTCGCGCGCAATCTTGCAGCCAAACACTTGTTCGAGATTCGTTGCGACGTATTCCACGCGCGCGTGATTCGACGGCGAATCGGGATAGGTGAACTTGAGGTCGCCCAATTTCGCACAGTCCACTTTGCCGTCCGCCGTGCCATAGCCATTTTCGACGAGCGTCTTGACGGCGGCTTGGGCGTCGGAGGCAGGCACGCCCGGCTTGTTCGGTTGCGCGCCGAGAACGCTCTTGGGCATCCAGCGCGTCGTCGCGCTCGCCGTGCCGCCCAGTTCATCCTTGATAAATCCTGCGCGGTCCACCGCTTGCGAGAACGCGACACGCACAATACGGTCATTGAACGGTTTCAGCGTGTTGTTGAACGCGAGCGCGTAGGTTTGCGCGCTGTCGTATTGGTAAAAATCGCTTTTGACGGTGTCGCTCAAAACTTGCGGAACGAGCTCTGCCGTGACGGTGGCGTTAATGTCGAGTTCGCCCTTTTTGTACGCCTCGAGCTGCGCCCGGTCGTCGGGATTGTACGAAAATTCGATGCGGTCGAGTTTGGGCGCGCCGCGCCAATAATTTGGATTCGCGGCAAGCGTAATGTATTGCGCGCCGTCGGTCGTCAAGATCACAAAGGGCCCGTTGCCGTTGTGATTCCCGGCAATTTCAGACCAATGATTCGGGTGGTCGGCGGCAAGTTTTGTATCGGTCGGATAAAAGATCGGGAGACTCGGAATGTAAAGCCACTGATCGCCGACGGGTTCGTTGAAACTCAAAATGAGCGTTTGGTCGTCCAACGCATCAATGCCGACTGCATCTTGCGCCTTTTGGAGGTCAGCCGGTGTGCTGTTGTCAACGTCCAATTCGCTCAGCTCCTGTGCGCCGGCAATGTCGTACAGCGTCGAAGCGTACTGCCGACCGCCGAGACAGGGGTCGAGCGTGCGCCTTAACGCGGCGGCAAAATCGTTTGCTGTCAGCGCTGTGCCGTCCGCGCGTTTCAAGCCGGGGCGCAAGTGCAAGAGCAACTGCGAACGGTCGGCGTTGAACTCGTATTTCTCTGCCGCGGCGGGCTGCACTTTGCCCTGCGCGTCCACGCGGACGAGACCTTCGTACGCGAGCGAAAGAATTTCAAATTCGTTGACGAACGACGCGCGTTGGGGGTCGAGGACGGCGGGATAATTATTTTCGCCGATGCGCAGGACTTGGACGGTGCGCGAGAGCGCCTCGGTGGAGGTCATTACGCTCGTCGGCGCGACAGTGGGGACAGCCGTTGGCGGCGTATCCGTACTGGTTGCCGCCGCGCTGACTGCGGTGGCGGTGATTGTCGCGGTGGGCGTGATGATTTCGTTTGAAATGACGACGCCGCACGCGTTGGTGAATGTCGTACCGGCGACAGCGGTCGCCGTCGCTTGACGCGCGGGATGAGCCGAAACGGTTGGAACGCGCAACGCAAGCAGCGTCACGCCGGTTAGCAGCGCAAACGCGAGCGCGCCCCAAATGAACGGACGAAAGTGATAAGAGTTGTGTTTTTGCATATTGATTCGGCGCCTCTAGTTTGAACCGCACGCAATCTTGGCGCCAGAGCGCCCAATGAGACAGGCGGTCACTTTTTGATTATTGCCGTTGAGATTGAGTACCGCATACGGCGCATTGGGACGCGCATTCGTGCAAGGCATTCCATCGGTACCGCGCGCCGTGACGCACACTTGCGCGGGCCCATCGGCGCCGTTCCACGAATAAAAAACGCGCACTTGGGTTCGTTTGTGGCTCGCGCCGACCTCGATGTTATTGATGCTGCCCTGCGCGCCGCCGTTATGTTGGCCCCCGCCGCCATGAACGTTGACGGTGACTTGGGCTTGGACGCGCGCGCCCTTGCAGAACGCGGCGAGGGTGTAGGTCGAGGTGCGATGCGGCGCAATGCCTTGCTGGCCCGGCGACGGAACGCCGCCATTGCCATCGGGAGTTTGCAGATACACGGAATCGGCGTTGCCGACGAAACCCCAGCGCAAAGTTGTGCTTTGCCCTTTTTGGATATTGCTATTGTCAACGGTAAAGGAGCTAATCGAGGGCGCGCCTTGACAGCCGCCGGGTTGCGGCGGAGGAGGCGGCGGCGGTTGCGGCGGCGGCGGCGCGCCAGGCACGATAATCTGCGCGAAAAACGTTTCGCCGAATTTTGAACCGTTGCCGGCTTGCAATTTCCAACCGCTGCGATGCGTGCCGGGATTCGTCGGCGCGACAAAATTGATCGAGATATCTTTGGTCGCGCCCGGAGCGAGCGCGCCGACAGGCGTGGGCGAACCGCCCGCCATGCGCGTACCCGAATTAAAGACGGCGGCGGTGTTGGCATCCCACGCGCACGTGCCGCTATTTTGAATCGTCCAGGTCTTGACGAATGGCGCGCCGGGCGCGAGCGTCGTATTATCGGGAATCGTTACGTCGCGGATAAAGCGCGCGTCAAGAATACAGGTGTTTGGCGTGGGCGAAGGCGCCACAGTCGGCGGCGGCACAGGCGTCGGCGTATTCGCTTGGACACTGACGTTGATCGAAGATTGTCCAATCCGATTTTCGCTGTCCGTCGCGCGCACGGTAATGACATGCGTTCCGGGCAGGTCCGCCAGCCAGCGTTGAATTAACGAGAATTGTACTTCGGGAAGTTCGCCCGGCGTCTGATCAGAGTGACTGAGCGCGCCATCTATGAGCAAATCCACCTGTACGATGCCCACGGGCGAGGCAGAAACGGATTCGATACTGATAATGTCGCCCAAGGCATAATCGCTGCCGCTGGGCGGTCTGTTGATGACGACAACCGGGTTATTGCTGCCTTGCGCGCTCACCAGCGAGATGAGCATAAACAATCCAGCAAGCGCGAACAATCCGCTGCCGAGAATCTTGCGTAGAGTAATCAATTCATCCTCCGATATTTAGATTTGCGAAAACGGGAAACTGTGTCGAGCGTCGTAAAGAGGGGCATTGTAGAACACAGGGCGATTTTATGGCAAATTTATTCTTGCGCAAATCGGCAAAAAATGCTCTGCACCCTGCAAAAACCGCAACGCGCTTGAAAATCCCCCCAATCCTTGTGTAACCAGAACATCAAACGGCGACGGCGCGGGCGGCTGATAGGCGGCGGTTGACCGCAAGTTGCGTGAATTTCGCGGCATAAAGTTGAAACCGTCATGGCAAGAAAAGCTCTATGCCTTGCTGCCGCCTCGCTTGCCAGCAGTTTTCAAACTGCGGATTTT
>JAJVIA010000003.1:3706-14535 GCA_022072245.1 Anaerolineae bacterium | reverse complement strand
GTGGTGGCGAGAACAAGGTCAGACATATAGCGCGGCAAGGTTGTGCTGTTCCAAACGCGGATTGGATAGTACGCGCAGTAATTTTTCATTGACGGGCGTCGGGATGCCGAGCCGTCTGCCTTCGCGCACCACCGCGCCGTTGATGCGATCCAGTTCCGTCGGCGCGCCGCGCAAAACATCTTGCAAGGTCGAAGATTTATTGGCTGCCGTCGCGGTCGCAACTTGGAGCGCGCACGCGATGGGGTCGGCGTACGGCAATTGGACGCCGAGCGCGTTCGCCACGTTCGCCGTTTCCTGCGCCGCCGCGCTCATCAACGCGCGCGCTTGCGGATTTTCCACGAGCCAACCGTTCGGTTGACGAAAAATGGCGGTCAGCGCGTTGATGGCGCTATTGACGACCAACTTGCCCCACATCAAACCCGAAACATCGTGCGCCACATGCGTTTCGATGCCAGCCCGATTCAGCAACGCGGCGATTTGTTCGACCGCGCGCTCTGTGGACGCCGTTGCCGCGAGCGTGGTGGCGCCGCGTCCGGCGTGACGCACATGCGCGGGACCCAACAGCGTCGCGCCTTGCATCGTAACGCCCATCGCCGCGCGTTCCACGCCGACCTGCGCGGCGAGAATTTCAAAATTGCCGAGTCCATTTTGCAAAGTGAGCGCGATGCCGTCGCGTTTCAAAATGGCGCGCGCCCATTGCGCCGCGCGTTCCGTTTGATGCGCCTTGACCGCAAGCAGCGCCACGTCAACCTTTGGCGCCGCGCGCGGGTCTGTCAAGGCGCGCACACGCGTCCATGCCATTGCGCCATCGCGTTCGACGCAAATGCCGCGCGCGTTCATTGCCGCTACCGCGTCGCGCCACGTCCCCAAAACAATCGTCTGCGCGTGCGGCGCCAACTGCGCGGCAAAAAGCGAACCCATCGCGCCCGTGCCGAGAATTCCGATTTTCATTCGTGTCGTCTCGCGCCGCAAGAGTTTTCGACGCGTCGCCGAAAAAACTCTTGCGGCAGTTTTTTAATATACGCGCGTCGCGTCCACGCTGTCATCCACAAACACCGGCGGCACGTCGGTCGCAACGTCATCCGCCGATTGCATAAAGGTTTCCCATTCGCTCTCTTTGATGGCAAAAGCATGTTCGGGCGCGGGGAACGCGCGCGTTTCGACATCGGTACGATACGCGCTCAACGCTTGCGCGATATTGCCGTGCAGCTGCGCGTACTGTTTGGCGAACTTGGGCAAAAAGCGGTCAAACAAACCGAGCAAATCGTGAATGACCAAAACTTGGCCGTCGGTGTGCGCGCCCGCGCCGATGCCGATGGTGGGAATATGCAAACGCTTGGTGATGTACGCCGCCACGCGTTCGGGAACTTTTTCCAATACAATCGCGAAACAGCCCGCCGCTTGGAGCGCGAGCGCGTCGTCCACTAATTCACGCGCGGCGGCGGCGGTGACGCCTTGCGTGCGATAGCCGCCGAGTTGACTGATGCTTTGCGGCGTCAAGCCGATGTGACCCATCACGGGAATGCCCGCGTTCGTAATGGCGCGCACCGTCTGCGCCACTTTGCTTCCGCCTTCTAGTTTCACCGCGTCCATATTGGCTTCTTTGATAAAGCGGCCCGCGTTGCGAACGGCTTCGGCGGTCTCGGCTTGGTACGACATGAAGGGCATATCGCCGACAAGAAAACTGTATCGCGCGCCGCGCGCGACGGCTTGACTCGCGGTCAACATTTGTTCCATCGTCACCGGCACGGTGCTGTTGTAACCGAGAACGACCATGCCGTACGAATCGCCGACGAGAATCAGGTCAATGCCCGCATTGTCCACCGCTTGCGCGAATGGATAATCGTACGCGGTCAACATCGTCAACGGGATGCCTTGCTCTTTTTTACGCATCAAATCGGGCAAGGTCACTTTTTTGCGTTCCATCTACGCCTCCTCCGATTCAACCAACCGCGCGGCGCAATAAAAAAACGCGCTCGCCGAAAACGGTGAGCGCGCGAACATTCTGCGCCGAATCTCCGTCTCGGTCATGTGAAAATGATCCAAGCGGTGCGTTGGGTAAATCGAAATCGAATCCGTGCTGGGCGCTGCGACCCATTGCCACAGTCGCCCGCACAATTATTATACGGTCGAATTCCAAGATGTCAATGTTTTTTGCGTTGCATATCCAACCCCAGCGAGACTCCAAGCGTTCGCCGCTGCCATACCGCGCGCTGCATTGCGCGCATAGAACTAGCGTATAATCGGTTACGATGAAACGGCAACATCTGGCGGCGGCGCTGTTATTTCTCGCCCTCACGCTGCTCATGACGAGTCCGCTCGCGCTGCACGTGTGGAACGCGGTTCAGGACAAACAAGACGGTTTGTTGAACACATGGATTATGGCGTGGGTCGGACACGCCTTGACGACAGACCCGTTAAATTTATTCAACGCCAATATCTTTTATCCGTATCCCAACACGCTGGCGTTTTCGGAAATTCTGATTCCGCAGAGTTTGGTGGCGCTGCCGTTCACGCTTGCCGCGCACAATCCCATCTTGGGATACAACCTTGCGTTGTTGGCGATGCTGTGGCTGAACGCGTTTGCGATGTATCTGTTTGTCTATGATTTGACGCGGCGCGCCGAGGCGGCATGGTTAGCCGGCGCCATCTATGCTTTTAATCCGTTCAATCTCGGCAATTTCGCGCAGCTGCAACTTTTGACGTTGGGCTTTTTGCCGCTGGCGCTTTTGTTTCTGCGAAAATTATTGAACGCGCGCGCGCATCCGGCGCGCAACGCGTTTCTCTTGGCGTTCTGGTTCATTCTCCAAGCGCTCGCGTCTTTTTATTACGCGCTCTTGGCGGGATTCGCGGTGGCGTTGTATTTGGCGTGGTGGATTTTTACGGAACGGCGCGCGCGCGGCGCGGCGGCGCGGCGCGTCATGGCGCCATTGGGCGCGGCGTTTATTTTCAGCGCGTTAATTTTGACGCCCTTTCTCTTGCCGTATTTCAGCGTGCAGCGGGAATTGGGTTTTTCGCGGCGCGTCCAAGAGAGCGAACCATTCAGCGCGGCATTGAAACAATTCAGCCAGGTCGCGCCGGAAAATCTATTGTACGGAAAATGGCTCGCGCCCGATCCCGTCATACAGGTCGGCGGTTATCCGCTCGATAATTTATTTCCCGGATTTCTCGCGCTCGCGCTCGCGCTGTGCGGTTTGCTTTTTTATCGGCGCGCGCGCGAAAAATGGTTTTTGGTTTTACTGCTCACGGGCGCGTTTGTGTTGGCGTTGGGGCCCCGGCTGTACATTACCAATTCCCAAGCCACCGACATCACCCTGCCCTATCGCTGGCTCTATGAAATTTTTCCGCCTCTGCGCGCGCTGCGCGCGCCGGTGCGTTTCGACGCGCTCGTCAATTTCGCGCTAGCCGCTTTGGCGGGTTTGGGCGCGGCGGCGCTTTTGGAAAAATTAGAGACGGCGCGCCCGACCCAAAACGCGCGCCGCGTTGCGGTCGGCATCGCCTTGGCGGCGCTCGGTCTCATTGCGTTGGAATATCTGACGCTGCCCGCCGCAAACATTGTTACGCTGCCCGTCGCCAATGCAATTCCCGAAATTGACCAATGGTTGGCGCGACAGCCGCGCGGCGTGATTTTGGAATTGCCCATGCTGGGGCCCAATGCAGAGGGCGAATTAGATATTTCGCGCCAGTATTTTTCGACATATCACTGGCACACCACGCCTGACGGGTACAGCGGTTTTGTGCCGCCGCGTCGCGGCGAAATCGCCTACGAGATGGAGACGTTTCCATCGCCGCGGGCGCTGGCGCTGCTGCGCGCGTTGAATGTCCAGTACGTGCTGGACCATACGCCCGTCGCACAGTGTTATCCATTCGCGGAACCGACGGCTTTTTTCAAACTGACCGCGTTGACGGAATTTAAGAATCCTTGCGTCTATGAAATTTCTCAGACCGCCGCAATGCTTCCTACTTTGGACAAACAGTTGTACGTTCCGTCAAACGTCGCCGCCGGCGCGCCATTTACCGCGTATCTGATTCTGGTCAACCGCGACGCGGACGGCAAAGCGTACGCGACGATGCCGACAGATCAGGCGCGCGCCGAGATAACGTGGGACGATGCACGCGGCGAAACGATTACGTTTCCCTTGCCGTTGGTCACTTCTTCCGCTTCAGTTGTGCCGCTCACGCTCACCGCGCCAGAGCGCGCGGGCGAATTTACATTGCGTTTGCAAACGCGCGACCCTTTGCTCGGCGCGACGGATATTGCAACTACCGTACAGGTCGGCGCTGAATTGGCGCATGAAACAGTTTTACCTGCGTCGGTAACATTGCGCGAGCCATTGATTACGCGCGTGCCGCGCGCCGACATTATTCCCGTCGCGCTGACATGGCTGCCGTACAACAAAATCAACGCGTACTATTCCGCATCGGTGCGTTTGGTTGACGCCAATGGCGTCAAAGTGACAAACACAGATCGGCAGCCCGCGACGCCGACAATGTTGTGGCGTCCCGATGTTGCGGTGAATGATGATTTTGCGCTCATGGTTCCCGGAGATATTCCGCCGGGCAAATATCGCGTGGAACTGTTGATGTATCAAGCGGAAACGGATACGGATGCGCTGTTGTTGGACGAAAATTTTACGCCGCAGCGCGTAATTGAATTGGGTGAGGTCGAGATAAAATAAAAATTGGAGCGCTCCGCGCTCCAACTTTTTTATCCGGAATGTCCATTCTGTCTGCCCTCGATGCGGTCGAGGACGTGCGCAAAGATCGAGCTCGAGTATCTCAAGAGGCACGTTCGCTTGCCAAAATCTGGCGGATATTTCGGAGTAATTCCGGCACACGATTTTGAACTACATCCCACAAGATTTGGCGATTCAACCCAAAATAGCCGTGCGCGATAATATCTCGCAATCCTGCGATACGCTTCCAGTCCACATCGGGGTAACGTGTCCTAAATTCATTCGGTATGTGTTTGACAGCTTCGCCAATCACCTCAAGATTGAATACCACCGCGTCAAATGTTTTTGCGTCATTGGAAAAATCCTCATACCCCATGCCGGCGGTATAGTCCAAAATTTTGGACGCCGCAATCTCTATGTCATCCAGATAGAGACTATAGTCCCGCGACATAGATTGCCTCCCGCAGGATTCGCTGCCGCACACGCGTTTTGATGGAATCAGACGTGCCAAGGTCCACGCGGCGTCCCGACAAATCTTCCAAATAGAATTTCAAATCCATGAACTGATTAAATGTGGGAGGCGCGTCAAACTCGACGAGTAGATCAACGTCGCTGTCTTGGCGCGCCTCGTCGCGAGCGAACGACCCGAAAACAGCAAGCGATTTTGCGCCGAGACTGCGAATTTCCGCGCGGTGTTCAGTAAGCAAATTCAAGAGTTCATCGCGTCGCATAGTTTTACTCTTGCGCTCAGCCGGAATGTCCATTCTGTCTGCCCTCGATGCGGTCGAGGACGTGCGTGACGCCGGAATCTACGCGGCGCAAGACGCGGTGGCTGAACGATTTGAAATTTGCCCAACGATAGCGCAAACGGCTCTGCGCGGCGCGCTGCGGCGTGATGAGTCGTTTGTCGGTCGGCGCCGTCCATTCCACCGCACAGCTGCCCCACGACAAACCGCCGCCGAAACCCACCATCACCAAATGGTCGCCGGGATTGACGCGTTTCGCTTCAATCGCTTCGACCAGCGCAAGCGGGATGGACGCCGCCGAAGTGTTGCCGTAATGCTCTACGTTTTGAAACACTTTTTCGGGCGGCAGCTGTAACGTTCGCGCCGCATAATCAATAATGCGCGCGTTGGCTTGATGCGGAATCAACAAATCCAATTCCGTCAATGGCAGATTCGCTTTGACGAGCGCTTGTTTCGTCGCGTCCACCATCACGCGCGTCGCAAAGCGGTACACCTCGCGCCCGTTCATTTTCACCGTGTGCAAATTGTTCATCACAGTTTCGAGCGAAGCGGGATTTCTCGAACCGCCCGCCGGAACGTTCAGCAAGTCGCCGCCGCTGCCATCCGAACCCAACACGGTCGAAAGGATGCCGCCCGGTTGGTCGCTCGCGCGCAAGAGCAGCGCGCCGGCGCCGTCGCCAAATAAAATGCACGTCGCGCGGTCTTTCCAGTTGAGGATTTTGGAAAAGGTCTCGGCGCCAATCACCAGCGCGGTATTGTGCTGGCCCGAACGAATCATCGCCGCGCCGACCGAAAGCGCATAGACAAAACCGGAACAAGCCGCGCTCAAATCAAACGCGCCCGCGTTGTCCGCGCCGAGTTGGTCTTGGATGACGCTCGCCGTCGCCGGAAAAATATATTCGGGCGTGGAGGTGGCGACAATGATGAGGTCAATTTCGTTGGGCGCGACATCCGCCACTTCGAGCGCTTCTTGCGCGGCGTACAAACCCAACATCGCCGTCGTCTCTTTGGTCACGATCCGCCGTTCCATAATGCCGGTGCGTTCGCGAATCCACGCGTCCGAAGTGTCTACGCGTTTTGCCAATTCGTCGTTGGTTAAAACGTTCGGCGGCACGTACTTGCCCCAGCCAATGATGTGGGCAAACCGTTGCGGTGATTGATTCGCAGCCATACAACAAAATCCGCGCGTTAAAACGTCCGCGCTCAGTTGGCTTTATAGCGCGAAACAATGAGACTCGCGTTATGTCCGCCGAGGCCAATCGAATTGGACATGGCATGGTCAAAATGTTTGGGGCGCGGCGTATTCGGCACGTAATCCAAATCGCATTGCGGGTCGGGCGTAGAATAATTGATGGTGGGCGGAATAATTTCTTCGTTCAATGCCATCACGGAAAAAATCGCTTCCGCCGCGCCCGAAGCGCCCATCATGTGTCCGGTCATGGATTTGGTGGACGAGACGGGAATGTTGTACGCCTCTTCGCCAAAAACCATTTTAATCGCGGTCGTTTCGGTCACATCATTGAGTTTCGTGCCGGTGCCGTGCGGATTGATGTAACCAATGTCTTTGGGTTCCAACCCCGCTTTACGCAAAGCCCACTTCATCGAACGCGCAATGCCGCCCGCTTCGGAATCCATCGCCGCGAAATGCACCGCGTCGGCGCTCGTGCCGTAACCGGACAAGACGCCATAAATTCGCGCGCCGCGCTGTCGCGCGTGTTCTTCGCTTTCCAGAACCAACACGCCCGCGCCTTCGCTCAAGACAAACCCGTCGCGATGCAAATCAAACGGACGCGACGCGCGCGCGGGGTCCTCGTTGAAACGCGACAAAACGCCCATGATATTGAAACCCGCAATCGCGACGCCAAACAGCGGCGCGTCCGTGCCGCCGGCGAGCGCCACATCCGCATCGCCGCGTTTAATATATTCCGCCGCCTCGCCGATGGAATTGGTGCCTGTCGCGCACGCCGAAACAATCGCAAAATTGGGACCGCGAATGCCGAGGTCAATGGCGACCAGCGCGCCCGCCGTGTCCACCAACATCATGGGCAAAAACAACGGACTCACGCGCCGCGCGCCTTTGCTTTCATAGAGTTTGGTCTGGTCGCTGACCGAAGTCGCCGCGCCGCCCGCGCTGCCAATCAAGACCGCGATGCGTTCGCTGTTGTCGTCGTTAATCACCAGCGCGGCGTCCTTGACCGCTTCACGCGCGGCGACGATGGCAAATTGGCTAAAGCGTTCGATGCGACGCGCTTCTTTGGGGCCCAGATAATCTCTGGCGTCAAAAGCTTTTACTTCGCCCCCAAATTTCGTTTCCAGAATGGTCGTGTCAAATTGCGTAATCGGCGCGATACCGGAACGTCCATTTTTAATACTATCCCATGAAGTTTTGACATCATTGCCCGTCGGTCCAATGAGCCCCAGGCCGGTAATGACGACACGCGTTGGATGGGTCATACAAATTCTCCTGCAAGCGCTGCCGCGAAAAAAAAAGCGGCGGGCGCGAAATTCGAGCAAAAACTATTGGTCATTATACGTTGCTATGATATAACACCAAACTCGGTTGCAAGTTGTAACCAGCCCCTAAATTCAGCGCACAATCTGATTTTAGCGAAATTTTACACCTTGCGCGGGCGGATTATAATCGGTGAGGCATTGACACTCGGAGGAGACCATTGAAGATTGCATTGGATGCGATGGGCGGCGATTATGCGCCGCGTGAGATTTTATTGGGCGCCGTGCGCGCCCGCCGCGCGTTTGACGTTGATTTGATTTTGGTCGGACAGCGCGCGGCGATTGAACAAGAATTATCCGAGATTGAAGCGGCTGACAGTTTGGGCTTGCCCGAGTTTGAAATCGTGGACGCGCCGGACGTAATCCATTTTGACGAGCATCCGTCGTCGGTCAAACAACGGCGCGGCGCGTCCATTCGCGTCATTTGCGATTTGGTGCGCGAAGGACGCGCCGAAGCGTGTATCACAATGGGCCACACCGGCGCCGCCATTATCGCGTCGCTCATTACGTTCGGACGGCTCGGCGACGTGCTGCGCCCCTGCGTCGGTTTCAATTATTTCAATCTGCAACCGCATACGCTGCTGGTGGACGCGGGCGCGATGGTGGATTGCAAACCCGAATATCTTTTGCAATTCGCGCAGATGGGCAGCATCTATGCCGAAAAAATTTGGGGCATCCCGTCGCCCACCGTAGGCGTCATGGCAAACGGCCGCGAAGACAACAAGGGCAATGAATTGACGCGCGCGACCTTTGCCCTGTTGAAAAATAGCAAATTGAATTTCGTCGGCAACTTGGAAGGTTACGATTTACCAAACGGCGCGGTGAACGTGGTGGTCATGGATGGCATGTGGGGCAACGTCGCGCTGAAAATGAGCGAAGCGTTGAGCGAACAATTGCTGGAGCGTTTGGAAAAACGGCTGGACGAATTGGAACTGGGACACGTCACGCGCCCGCTGCTCGAAGAGTTTCACGCCATGATGGATTACGCGCGCATCGGCGCTATTCCGGTCTTTGGCGTGGACGGCTTGATGTTTATCGGACACGGTCGTTCGCGCGCGGCGGCGGTGGTCGGCGGCATCAAGAGTACCATGCAAGCGCTCCAAGTCGGTTTGTTGGAAGCGCTGCGCGCGGGTTTGCAAGATACAGAAATAATGGTTTGAAAAAAAACGCAGCCAAAGCGATGGCTGCGCGAAAAAATTTTTGCGCGAGACGCGAAAAATAACACACTGTAAAAACGGCGGGCAAATGCCCGCCGTTATCCTTGCCCAAAGGTTTGCGTCACCTTATCTTGCAGCGTTTCCAAATCGCGCCGCGCGGCGTCCAGTTTCGCGTCGGTCGCGGCGAGACGTTCTTTTTCGCCTTTAACAAAACGCACGTACGGCGCGACGCCTTCTTGCATCCGCGTAATCGTGCGGTCGGCTTCGGCGTTAAATTGCGCGCGCAACACCGCGCCGAGCCGCGTCCGCAAATCTTGGATTTTTTCTCTGAACTTGTCTTTGGCTTGTTTGCGTTTATACGGAATGACAAACAGACCCAAAACCGCCAGCGTTCCCGCCAACACAATCCCCGTAACGTCAAACGCCGCGACGGTCACTGTCGTCGCAATGATGGCGCCCAAACCAAGCGCGCCCGCTTCGACCAAACCGGTTTGCAGAACCGCCGTCTCGACATGACTGCCGATTTCGCGCGATTCTTTTTCGGCGTCATAAGTCGCCACTACGTTCTGCGCGGCTTCGGTCGTGCTTTTGAGCAGCGCTTGCCGCCGCATGTCAAACGTCGTAGTCAATTCGCCGACCAGCGCGTCGGACGGCACGCGGCGACGCTGCAAGTAGGTGACGATGTTTTGCCATTCGCGCAAATCTTTTTCCACGAGCCAATCTACGACGGCGCGCGTACGTTTTTCAATTTCTTGCGGCACGCCCGCCAAGACCTGCTGCTCAAACATGGCGCGGAATTTATCGCCGCGCGCGAGATCCATAACTTTGACCAGCCGAAAATTTTGGTCAAAGAAATCATTGCCGCGCGCTTCGAGTTTGTACATCAAGTTATCCACTTCGGCGATGCGCGGCTCTAATTCGCTGCGAATTTCTTGCGCGTATGTCGTCACTTCGCGCTCCACGTGGCCGGCGGTCTCAACGTCTTGCGCCAATTGTTCGCGTTCGCGCTGCGCGCCGCTTTCGGCGCGTTTCAAAACTTGGTCCGCCACGCCGAGCGGCGTATTGAATTTCACGCGCAAGCGCGCGTCCGCGTCGAGCCACGAACGAATGTAAGCGTCCAGTTCCGCCATGCCGCCCGTCAATTGTCGGTCGCGCGTTTCCTGTTTCGCCGAGACAAAAAAAAGTTCCGGCGTCGCGCCGAGCAGCTGCGCCGCATTCGTGGACACAAACTGCCGCACGTCGTTGAATGATTTTTCATCTTGGAGCAAATCGCGCTTGTTGACCACAATGACAATTTTCTTGTTCCACTCGCGAATATGTTCCATGAACTGCCGTTCGCTTTCGGTGAACGGACGGTCGGCGGAGGTGACGAACAAGACCAAATCGCTGCGCGGAATAAAATCGCGCGTCAATTCTTCGTGCTTGCGAATGACGGCGTTCGCGCCGGGCGTATCCACGATATTGATTTCGCGCAATAGGTCGAGCGGATACGCAATCAGCGCGAGGTCGTCGGGCGAAACGGTTTCGCGCAGCGTGTCGCCGTACTTGACGAGGGTCACGCGCGTGGTGGTGGGAATCGCGCCCTCTTGCAGCACGCTCGCGCCGAGCAAGCCGTTGAGCAGCGCGGACTTGCCCGCGTTAAATTCGCCGACGACGACGATGAGAAATAATTCTTCCAAGCGCGCCAGCGCGTCTTGCAGCGCGGTCAAATCCGCCGGCGCGCGATGGAGTTCGCTCAA
>JAJVIA010000003.1:342-3606 GCA_022072245.1 Anaerolineae bacterium | reverse complement strand
GGATTTCGGATTTCGGATTTTAGATTGATGCCGAATGTGAGAGCGCGGTTTTATTTTCCGTTTTGAAGAAATTCGCGCACGGCGGTCAGATTCGGATAAACGGCGTGGGCGGCGGAAAAATCTTGCATCCTGGTATAGTCGTTCGGCACCGCCCAGACGGTCAAACCTGCCGCCCGCGCCGCGCGCACGCCGCTAGAACTGTCTTCGAGCGCGACCGTCTCGGCTGGGTTCGCGCCGAGCTCTGCCGCCGCGCGCAAATATACGTCAGGCGCGGGTTTTGGTTTCAGCGAGCCATCGTTGCCGACCAGCGTTTGAAAACGATGCAGCAAATTTACGCCGCGCAAAACCGTGCGTAAATGTTCGGGGCGCGCGCTGGACGCCACCGCCACGCGAAAATTTTGCGCGCCGAGATAGGCGAGCAATTCCGTCACGCCGGGCATCAGGCGAACATTTTCCGCGTCGGCAATGAGCAGATTATACAACGCGCGCTGCGCGTCCGCGATTTCGTGCGCGGTTTGCGCCAACCCAAAACGTTCGCGGACGCGTTCGGCGTTTTCGCCGACGACATAGCCGGTGAACGTGCGGCCATATTCCTCTGTGGCGTATTCGTAATTGACGTTGCACACGCGCAAAATAAGATTGAACGCCTGGCGGTGCAGCGGTTCCGTATCCGTAATCAAACCGTCGAGGTCAAAAATTACCGTGTTGAATTTTGGCATGGCTAGAGCGTACATAGAAAAAGAAAAAACGTCAAACGGCGCTCGACCGTTTGACGTTTGAATTCCCGTCTTGATTTGCCGCCGCGCAATTTATTGAATCGTATATTGATAATTGGCATTTTCCCACGTGAACGGCGTGCTGCCCGAAACGATAATGACGACGCGCGAAAGAGCAGAGCCGAATCCTTGCGGCGTATAGGAACCGCGATTTTGCGCGTCAAGCGGAATTTGCACGACGCGCGGCGTGGCGCCATATTCAATCGCCTGAACAATAAAACGCTGAGGCAATTCATTGTTCATGCGCGTAAAGCCCGCGCTCTGCCAACCGGCGACCGCGTTTTCCGCGTCGTCTTGGAAACCAATTTCGGGGATTTCAATATCGTCGAGCGCCAAACCGCCGCCGGTATACACTTCGTCGGTCACCTGTTCAAAACGCAGCAAAATTTTTTGCCCCGCGTACGGCGACAAATCCATTTGTTCGGGGACCCATTGCGGCTGCGCTTGCCAATCGCCGCAGCCAACGCCCGATTTGCACGTGATGCCGTTGCCGTAATTGGTCGCGTTCAAATCGCGCGTGGTGGTCGTAGCGCCTGCGAGCGGCTGCCACGTTTTGCCGTCGTCGGTGGAAACCGAAACGTAGGCGAAATCAAAATCGTCCTCCAGATCGAACCACGTCCAAAATTTCAACGTCGCGTTTTTGACGTTGGTCAAATCCACCGCGCGCGTCAAAGTGGTATCCGACAAATCGGTGCGGCCGCTCCACCAAAAAGATTTGCCGCTGTGCGCGTCCGTCGGAATGACGCGCACGGTATCCGAACCGTCGAACGCAAAGGTCACGTTCTTGCCCTGCGGTTCTAGCTCGATATAGTCCGCGCCGTATTGATGCACGGTATCGCCGCCCTGCACAGGATACGCGGCATAACTTGTGGTCGGACGAAAGTTTAACGCGTCGCCATATTGAAACCGCGCGCCCTCGAAATTATTGTGCAAGAAATTTGCCGCGACCCAATCGGCAAATAATTGGTCGAACGTCATGCCCGGTTGAAATTTATCCAACGCCTGTTGGATGGACGCAATGCCGGTCGTATTGCTCGCAAATACGCTGCGAATGTAATCAATGCCGAAACGATTCAATTGGTACGATAGAAAAAGATAGGACGCGCCATAATGCGGAATCGAGACGCCGGGCGGAAAGACTTGCCACGCGTTCAATTGCAAGTCGGGGTCTTGGGCGAACACCGTTTCGTGACCCGCCGGAAAACCGTTCAACTCCATGCCCAAATCGCCAAATCCTTCGGTCAACCACGAACTATCGCCGCGCGCGTTGGCGTAGCGATGAATCATGTGCGCGAATTCGTGCGCCAACACTGAATTGTAATAATCCGTACCGGGGCGCGTGCTGAGCGTGCTCATGTAAAACATTTCGCGCTGGTTGGATTGGACGTTGATTGCGCGCGGCAAAGTATCCGATTGGCCGTAATAGCCCGCGATGCCGCCTTCGATGCGCGCGTTCAAAATGTGAAGATGCGGGTCATTGTCCACGCCGGGAATCGCTTCGCTGCCCAGATATTTGTGATGCGTCGGATAAATGTGTTCGGCAAAATAATCGGCGGATTTTTTCAAATCGGCGTCGCTCACTTTTTCGCCGTCTTCAACCCACATGTACGCCACGTCGTTAATGTAACGCAAGGTCGCGGTAATTTTTTGATTGTCGCCGCGATTCGGGTCGCGCGAAACCCAGAACGTTTCCTTGTCGCCGACTTGATAATGACGCGGCGCGGCGGGCGTCGCCAAATCCGGTTGGATGCCTTTGAATTCTTGGGCAAGCCGCACGCGGTCGTTGCGCGGAAAGTTTTGTTTTTCCAGCGCGTCGAGCGTCGCATCCGTTTCGGATAAAATTTCCGGCGCCGCTACGGTTGGAACAATCGTGACCGTTGGCGCGGCGGCGGCGCGCGTGACGGAAAGCGTTAGCGTTGGCTCTAGCGGCGCGGGCGTGATAACAACTTCAAGCGAGGGCTGCGGTTGGGGGGGGACCGCTTGGGTTTGCGAAACGCCAAGCATAAAATAGCCGAGCGTCCCAAACACTATACAGATAGCAATCAGCAAAAGCGCAATGAGCGCGACAAGTAATTTTCGCATCGCAGGCGATTATAGCATACGCGGATTTAGAAGGGGGTTAAGCACGGGTGAGGATGGGCTATGATATGTCCTCACGCCGTCATCCCTCACCATATTTCCACGCATGTTCGCCGCGCTGTATCGCCAACGATGAGATATGAATCGCCCTCATGCCCAACCCCTCACCCCCAACCCCTCTCCCAACGGGAGAGGGGAGATTTTCATTACCGCCATTCCTTTTCTCCCAATGAGAGAGGGGAGATTTTTATTATCCCCATTCTTTCTCTCTCAATGGGAGAAGGGAGATTTTTATTATCCCCATTCTTTCTCTCTCAATGGGAGAAGGGAGATTTTTATTATCCCCATTCTTTCTCTCTCAATGGGAGAAGGGAGATTTTTATTATCCCCATTCTTTCTCTCTCAATGG
>JAJVIA010000003.1:0-332 GCA_022072245.1 Anaerolineae bacterium | reverse complement strand
GGGAGATTTTTATTATCCCCATTCTTTCTCTCTCAATGGGAGAAGGGAGATTTTTATTATCCCCATTCTTTCTCTCTCAATGGGAGAAGGGAGATTTTTATTATCCCCATTCTTTCTCTCTCAATGGGAGAGGGGATTTTTATTTGTATTTGCGCGCGACTTTTATTGGGATAAAATCAATAAAAATGAAAAAGAAATTTGTATTGGAGGCAATCGCATGTCGAATAAATTTCACGTCGGCGATCATGTGACTTGGAATTCTGAAGCCGGATGGGTCACCGGCAAAATTATTGCGGTCCACACGTCCGACGTTAATTACAAGGGCTATATCC
>JAJVIA010000051.1:2114-14610 GCA_022072245.1 Anaerolineae bacterium | reverse complement strand
ATTCCCAGCAGGTCGGCGGCTTCGGCGGTCGTACAAAAGTCTTTGAAAATCTCACTCATTTTAATTTCTCCCTGCGAACGCGGGCGCGCATCCGATGCGCGGGCGCGCGATGCGCGGCGTTTGCCGTTTTGATTCCGTTCGCTTTGTTTCGCCATTGCTTTGCCGAAATAAAATACCGCGTCCGTTCAAAAACTTGGCGCGGCATTGGTAGAAAAAAATGGGCGGGACAATCACCAATACCGAAAAATGTGCCGTGGCGCTTTGTGCGCCTAAAATGGGGCTGAAGGGTTCTGTATCTTCGTCCCACACACGGATATAATCGGCATCCTGCGCGGCGATTGCGAGCAATGGGTAAAAATCGGGTTTCGGTTCTAACGCGGTTATTTTACCGCAAAATACAAAAATGCGCTCAATCATGCTGCGCGCGATTTCCTCGCGCTCGGCGAGCGTCGCGGCTTGCCACAATTCGCCAAAGTTTTGCAATACTTGCGCCGCGCGTTCTACGTCAAACGCTTGGGCCGGGCTTAGCTCTACCAACGCGCCGCGCAGCCGGTCCCGTTCCGCGCGGTATGCCTGTTCCGTGATGTCGCCCAACTGAAAAATTACGCGCAGACGCTCTAACTCGCCCTTTAACTTGGCGCGCTGTTTTTCCCATTGCCGATTGTCGGCGCCGTGCGCGTCCATCAAAGCCAAGACATGCGCGCGCCAATCGGCGGGCAATTGCACGCGCGCGAGAACCTCGCTGATTTGATTTTCCAATTTGTCGGCGCGAACCGCCCGCGTTTGGCTGCAAGCTTGCCCCTTGTCGGACGCGGGGCAGCGATAATAGCGTATCTTGTCGCCGCTTGACCGACCGCATAACCGGTTGCCGCACTCGGCGCAAAAGAGCAAACCGCGCAGTACGTATGCCCGCGCCGTCTTGGTGTGGTGGTCTCGCCGTTGTACCGCGCGCCGTTCCATCTGCCGTTGCGCGCGTTCCCATGTCGCGGCGTCAATCGCCGGCTCATGCCGTCCCGCGAGCCATTGCCCTTTATAGCCCACCTCGCCCAAGTAGAATCGGTTTTTGAGCATGGCAAAGAGCATGTCCTTGCTGAACGGGCGCGCCCCGCGATACGTAACCGACCGAAAACCGCGCGCATTGAGCGCCTGCATTATTTCGCTAACTCGCTTGCCGTCCGCGCACATGCGGATTGCCAACCGGTAAATCTCGATGTTGGCGGGGTCAAATTCTATCGCGCGTTCCGCGTCATTGGTCGGATTCTTTTTGACCGCGCGATAGCCGAATGGAATATGTCCGTTGGGGAAACCCTTGCGCGCGCGTTCCTCGCGTCCTTTCGCCGTCTCTTTGCTCAAATTGTCAATATAGATTTCGGCGAATACCGCCAGCATCATTAGCATCGCTTTGCCTTCGGGCGTCGTAAAGTCAATCGGCTGCGTCGCCGACGCCAACCCGATGCCAATATCTTTGAGTTGCGTGAGCGCGCCAATCGTATCGGCGATACTGCGCGAAAATCTATCCAGCTTGTGGACCACAATTACATCAAACCGGCGCGGCGTCGCGCGCGCATCATTCAAGAGCGTTTGCATCTTGGGCCGTTTCAGCGTGCGCCCGCTTGCGCCCGCGTCCACGTATTCGCCGCTGATTTGCCAGCCCTTGCGCGCGCAAAACTCGCGCAGCGCGCGTAATTGCGCGTCAATGCTGTGTCCTTCGGCGGCTTGCTCTTCGGTCGAAACGCGCGCATACAACGCGGCGCGCGTCGTCGGGGCTTGGTGTGGCTGCGGCATCATGCGGCGCGTTCCTTTTTGTCCGAGCCGTTAGCCGCAATGCGCCGCGCCACGCGCGCCAGAATCCCCAACAGATGATTGACCTCTGCGCTCGATGTCGTCAAACGCGCGGCGGTGTGTTTGCGTTTAGTTCTCATTTTGATATTCTCCAAACGCGCGCCGAATAGCGCGCACTTGCCCGCGTCCAGCGTCGCGGATGTAACGCGATACCATCGCGTCGGATTTGTGACCGGTCACGGCTTTGATTTCATACGCGGGCGTTTCGTCCTGCGCTGCCTGCGTCACAAACCCCGCGCGCAAACTGTGACCCGCAAATTGGCGCGATTCCAGCCCCGCGCGTTTCGCCGCGTCCTTGACTGTCAGCGCGATAACTCTATCGTCCAAACGTCCGCCGCGCACATGCTCCCACCGGTCAAGCGGTCGAAATAGCGCGCCGCTTTCAATCTGCGCGGCATCGAGCCATGCGCGCAGCGCGCGGATGGGACAAAGCGTTTCGGCATCGAGCATCGGAATTCGTTTAATTGCGCCGCGTCCCTCTTGGTCGGTCTTGCTGCGACGCAAGGCGATAATCATTTCATCATCCAAAAAACGCACGTCCTCTACATCGAGCGCGGCGATTTCCGAACGCCGAAACGCGCCCGCAAAACCGACAAGCAACATTGCGCGGTCACGTTTGCCGCGCAAACTTTGCGGCGTCGCGGCAATCATTTTGACAAGTTCGGCGCGCGTGACCGGCGCTTTTTGCTGCGGCGCGGCGCCGTGCGTGCGTCGGATGCCCGCCATAACTTCGCGCACAATTTGCGCCTGCGTCGGGCTTGGCACATTCGCCGCGCGATGCTTGAACGCAATCGCCGCGAGTTTTTGGTCAATCGTCGCCACACGTTTCCCGCGTTCCGCCAAGTCGGTCACGAATTCGACGATTGCCGCAATCGGCGCGGGGCAAGGCGCATACCCGCGCGCGGCGGCGAATGATTCAAACTCGCGCCAATGCGTCGCGTACGCGCGTTGCGTATTATTCGCCTTTGCCGCGTGCGCGTATTCATGCGCGCGGCGCAAGGTCGGCGAGATTGTCACGGGCCCGGGCGACGTGATTACAATTGCATTTTGCATCTTATTTCCCCTTTCTGTTACCGATAATATCAATTGTCGGCGGTTAGAATTGTCGTGCGTTTGTCGGTGTTCTCACCGATTCGTTTCCACTGTTCTGCGTGGATGTTTCGCTCGCCAAATCTCCAAAAGTTTCCCCGCCGTCCGACTTGGCGAAAACAAAAACGTATTCCACTTGGCAGCGCGCCGCCCCATTCGCCCCATAGCGATTACGCGGCGTCGGGACGGCGTGACACGCGCACAGCGTCAAGCCCATGCCGCGCACAGTGTCCAAGTGCCACTTGGCAACATTCACCCGCCGCCCGTCTCGAATATGGTCGGACACATTCAACAGGAACACCCCCCCGCGTTTCAAGACGCGCGCCGCTTCGCTCCATGCCTGCGTATGCCGTTCGCGATACGCCGCGCCCCATTGCAACAAACCCGTATTGTCCGCGTGCATTGCGCCCCCGAACGCATGAAAATAGGTATTGCGCCGCGACGCGTCCCGCGCGCGGTGATGGTCTGCCATGCGATTGCCATAGGTCGGCGATGTCACCACCGCGTCAAATGTCTCGCTTGCAAATGGCAAGTCAAGCGCGTTCCCCGCGACGCGGCATTTGCCTTGCGCCTGTGCGATAACGTCGCGCTCGATTTCATTCAACACAAACCGCGCGCCCGTAACCCCCAACCGCGCAAGCCCCCCTACCCCCGCGAACGGGTCAAGCACAAGCCAACCCGCGCGCAGATATTGCGCCATAGTCGGGAGCAACGCAGCCGAAAACCGCGCGGGGTGACGAATCGGCGCGGCGAAATGTGGTAATGTGGCTTGGTCAAGCATGTTCCAAAAAGGGGAATGTCTCGCGTTCCCATCGCTCTACTTCGGCGTGCGCGTCCGCAATCAGCGCGCGCAGCGTTTCAAGTTCCGCCGTCATGCCGCGCGCGGCAAGAATCGCTTGCCCGCGTTCCATGCCGTTTTCCTTGACGATTTCAAACCAATCTTGACACTCGCCCGCGCGCAATGCCGTTTCGATTTTTTCAATGCGGCTTTCGAGTTTCATCGGATACCTGCCTCCCTGTCATCGCTCCGCAAATTCATCGAATACCGCGCGCAAGTCGGCTAACGCGCGTTCAACGGTTATCGGTTCTAAATCCTCGCCAAACATCTTTGCCAATTCCGCGCGCGTTTCCTCGAATGTGAACGCGAATACCCGCGCAATCCGTTCGGCGAATGCGAGAGACTGTAACGCCTCCGCGAATCCCGCAATCATGGCGTTTTCGTCAATCCCCAACTCGCCGCAAAACGCGCGCCATGCGTCCGCTTGGACGCAAAGGGCATACGCCGCGATGCCCGCGCCGCGCCATGCGTCATCATTCGTATTGGCGAGATGTGCCATTGTTGCCATAGTCCACGCGCGATGCAATTGATGAATCAAGTACATCATTTGCGCGAAAGTAAAGCCGATGAACGCGTTATGATGGTGTGGCAGCCGATACAGAACGCGCGGCGCGCTTTCAAGCAGCGCCGCCCGTTCGCGGTCATCCCCGCGCGCAATCGCCCCCAACAGCAAAGCCATGCGCTCGCGCGCCGCGAGTTTGTCATAGTGTTTTTGGAGTGTGCCGTTAGTTCGAGTCATTCTTCGCCTCGCAGTTTCAAGGCGCGTTCAACCGCTTCTACGCGCGCCTCTAACTCGCCCTCTTTGATTGTTTCAACAAACGCATGTGCCAACGCGACAAGCAGCCGCCCGCGTTGGATGCTGTTCTCCATTGGCAGCGTCTCGGCGAGCGCGTAATCCAAGACGCTTAAAACGTCTTGGAGCGTTCGCACGCGTTTCGGCAGCGCGTCGGCGTCGCCATTATGGGGAACGCGGTTACGCGCGCCGCCAAGTTTCCGCGCCGCTGCGCGTTCCTTGCCCCGCGCGGGGTCGTGCGTGAAACAATAGCCGCTTGCGCTCGGCTTGTTGGGGCATGGGCGCCCGCTTTTCGTTTTGGCTTGGCAATGTCGCATAAGTTCTGCTTATGAATGGCTTGCTTATAGCGTCGCGCGTGCGCTGCAAAATCACGCCTGCTATCAGGTGGAACAGGTGAAACAAGTTTATTTTTGCACGCTCAAATGCGACGCTATGCCGCGCTCGGCTCTACGGTCCCGACGATTCGCACGACCTCGTGCGTTTTGCCAAACGCCGCGACGCGCTGCGCTTCGAGCATGATTTTTTTGCCAATGCACGCGTTCGGGTCGTCGCCAAAGAACTCTATCAATTTCTCGCGGTTCGGATTCGACAAGACCAGCGATTTACGCGCGCCAAGTTCTTTGAACCACAAGACGAAAACGAGTTCGCCGCCGTCGCGCTCGGCAGCCGGCATTTCGCCCGCCACGCGCTGCGCTTCGACCTGCGCGCGGCGGCGCGGCATGATTTCGATTGCGATATGCTGAATCGTCAGCGTGACGCGTTTCCCTTGCAAATGACGCGCCTTGATGCGTTTGTCCATGTCCGAAAATTTCGGGCTGCGTGGATTGCTCATTTCATTTCCTTTCGGTCGTAACGCGGCTTGCCATGTTGCGCCAATGGTCGGGCGTCAGTTCCAATCCTTTGGCGAGCGTCTCAAACCATTGACTTGCCAAAAATCGCTCGGCGTCGGCGCGTTTTGCGGCATGGCGCAAGTCTGCCAGCGCGAGAAATATCACCGCGAACGCGAGCGCTGATAATCCATCCTCGAAATGATGCGCCAACGTGAGAGCGTCATAATTGCGCCTCAAAATCTCTTTCGGGCGTCGGTTCGGGCGTCGGTAATCTCGGCGATACGTGTTTGACATGGACAAAACCCCTTTCGAGATTCTGCCCGCGTCGGTTCCTGCGCTGCCGATTGTCCACAGACAAGCCCCACGGCCCGACCTCTGCCCACCGGCGCGGTCTCGCCCCGCGCGCCGGTTTGCGCTTGACCTGCCCCGCGTCCAATTCGATAGATTTGACCTCGATTTCGGTCACGCGTCCCGGCGTCGCGCCGATGGGTTGGCGTTTTGGTGTCATGGAAAAAAAAACCTATACCCTCTAGTCTAAAAAACCTGTCACACCTGTCACACCTGTCACAGACGCAAGAAAATGCCGAAAAAATAGGCAAATTTCTTGATTCAAGTTGTGACAGGTTTTTTGACCTGTGACAACTTTTCTGTCACAACCCCAAAAACCTGTCACAGAAAAAACGCGGAAATATAGTTATTTTTCGCGTTTTGTGACGACTGTGACAGTTGTGACAGGTTTTTATGGGGATAGACCATAGAGTTTTTCTATCACGCGACGGTCAAGCTTGAGAACGCGCACTTGCTTGTCTTGCACGCGAATTCGTGACGTTGAATTTTCGGCGTTTTCTTTATGCAAGACCCCCTCTTCGGCGAGCGCCTTACGCAGCGCCGTTTCTTTGATGCCGAAATAGCGCCCCTGTTGACGCACAAATTCCGAGACGCGCCGATAGGATTCGCCCGGCAAGAGATACAGAAAATCATCATCGCGCCAGCCCAAAAAATCTTTGTCCGCGAGGCGTGGCGCGGTGTCCGCAAGTTCGGCGATACGCGCGGTTCCCTGCGCGACAAGTTCCGCCAAGACTTCGAGATACCGCCGCGTCGGACGCTCGGTTTCAATGTGCCGATGCTGCTTATCGCCCGTTTCGCGCAACGCGGCCCAGCCCGCGTTCAAGAGCGTCTGCGCGTCGGCGGCGCTGATTGCGTCAATCTCTTCGGCATAGCGCAGCGCAAGGTCGAACGCGACAAAGAGCGAGGCGATAGATTCAGGCAAGCGCAAATGCTGCCCTTCGCGCTGCGAGCGTGTTCGCAATTCGCGCCAAGTCTCGGCGATTCGCGGTTCAAGGTCTGCCCATTGCGGCGCGAGCCATTGCAAAAAGCCCGCGAGCGCGTGGGCATAGAACGCGCGTTCACCCTGCGCCGCGCTTAGCTTGTCCTTGTCCACGTCGCCGCGCGTCATTTCCACGACGAAAAGACGCGCGACAAGCGATTGTCCTTCGGGCAATTGTTCCCCCGCCGCTATCGCCAAACCGCGCGGGCGATACACCGCGCGCAAAGACAAGTCCGATTTCATGCGCGCGCGTCCCGTGCGGTTGCCTGCATCGCGCACAATCACTTGGACGGTATTTTCAACCTTGCGCGCGCTTGTCGGGTCCGCGTGCGGCGCAAAATCATCAATGACAAACGGCGCGTCTTTGGCGAGGAACAGATATTTTTCGAGCGAGTTCGAGGTATCATTCCACTGCTTGAAATCGCTGTCCTCAAACGCGCCATAGTGCGACATGGCGAGCGCGGTCAAAGTGGATTTCATCGCGCCCGTTACGCCATAGAGCCATAACATGAATTTGATAGGCACAATCTCGGCGAGCGGCGCGAGATACATTGCCGCAAAAAGCGGCAGCGTCACGCGCAACGGCGCAATGTCCAAAAAACGCAGCGCCGCGCGCATCGCGGCGGTGTGGTCGTGCAGCTGCGTCGGCAGCGCGTATACTTGCAATTCTTTTTCCAGCTCTACCATTACGTCGTCGCGTCCTAGCGCGCCGCTTGCGGTGAGATAGACACGCTGCCCATCAATTTCACGCCAACCCAGATGCGTATAAACATGCTGCGCTTGGACCCGATGCGAGAGCGTTTGAATCGCCGCGCGCAGATGGTCTTGCGCCGATGCGCCCGCGTTGATAATCGCGCGCGTTCCGAAATGCGGCGTCACCCATTTGAGCGATGCGAATTGCGATGCGTCTACGCGCGCTTCGGGCAAAACGTATCCGTCTTGATGTTTGCCTTGAATCGTCAGCAAACGCGTTATTTCTGCTCCATCGTCGCGCGCGACTTCGGCGACAATTTCGGCGCTGAAATTGCACAATGGCACAATGACGCTGCCGTCCGGCGTCGTCTTGCGACGACATAGCGCGCCGTTCTGAATCAAATACAAATCGCCCGCGTCCGTGGACGCGCTTTCAGTTGGCTCCGCGTCCATCGCGCGTTGTTTCGTCCGCGTCGGCGCGTCGGGCAATTCCACCCCCGCGCGGTCGGCGAGCGTTCGCAGCGCGGTTATAAATTCCACCTTGTCGAATTGCATCACGAATTGAATAGCGTCGCCGCCGGCATGGCAGCCAAAGCAATGCCACAAACCGCGCGCAGTGTCCAGCGTGAGCGATGGCGTTTTGTCGTCGTGGAATGGGCAGCGCCCTTGCGCCTTGTTGCCGCGCGTTTTCAATTCCACGCCGCGCGCTTGCATCATTTCCGCCAAGTCAACGCGCGTTTTGATGTCGTCAATCAGTTCGCGCGTAATCCGCGAACGCGCGCCGCCGCTTGGCAGCCGGTCCGTGTGATTGCGCCGCGCGAGTTCGCGCCCGCACGCCTCGCTGCGTCGGCGGTGGTCTTGGACGCAATACGCGGCAAGGTCGGTTGTCTCGGCGTCTATCGTTTCGTCCGCGAGCCATGCGCCCCACCGCGCGAGTTCGGCGTCGTGGTATTCGAGTTCTGCGAGAACATCCCCCGCTGCGAACGTTCGCAGTTTGCGCGCGAATTCATCCAGCGCGGTTTTTTCGGCGGCGCTCAAAACCTCTACCGCGTCGTGCGCCGATGCCGTCGGAATAGCGTCAAACGTCATAACGTGACCTCGTTTTTTCGATTTGTAAAAAACGCGCGAGCCGCGCGAATTTGGCGCGCGTTTCCGCGTGCCGACTGCGGCGCGCGATGATTGCCGCGCGTTCGGCGAGTTGACGCAAAGCGTCACGCGTCGTAGAATGACGCGCAAGAACGTTAGACGCTGCCCGCGTTGCGTTCGCCCCATTTGCCGCGCTGCCCCGCGCGGCATTTCTTTTTTCGCTCATGGCTGCAATTCCTTTCCCGCGCGGCGCGGCTTGGGCGGATTGTGGATTCGTTCACGTGCGACAAGTCCGCGCCGCTGCAACGCGCGACGAATGATTAGTGCGGCTTGCGCGCGCGGGTCGCGTGCTTCGTCTCGCGCTAGTCGAAAAAGTGCATCACGCTCTACAATTGAAAGATTCAAAGTTAATCGCGCCATGTTTCGCCTCTCGCATCTCTAAAAAAAATACGCACAGTCTTTCGACTATGCGTATTCAATCAGTTTTTGTGTGATGTGTGGTGATGAAGTGTGATTATCACACTTCAACATTCATTTTTCGTAGTTTGCTTCTTTCGCGGTTTATCGTTTCCCGCGTGTAGGGTTGTCCACGCGGATTCAAACCGATTTTTGCCGCAACCGCTTCGTCGGGCGGGTCGGCATAGTCTTTTTTCAATTCTTTAACCGCTTGGATTATCACTTTTTGCAAGGCGGTAAGTTGCCCCGCGCTCTGGGGCGCGGCGTGTGCGGTTGGCTGTATGGTCATGGAGCTATCAGCGCTATTCCTACTCTCTGTAGCGCTCGGTATCGGGTGAGCATTAGCATTGTCTATACACGCATTGATTTTCTTGCCAAGCGCGATAATAACCTCTTGCACTCCGCGCGGCGCGGATTGTTCATAAACCGTATCAATTTTTAGTTCTCGCGCAGTAGAACAAAAAACGGTAATTGTTCCCAACTGTTTCAGTTCGCCAATGATTTCGCCAATGTTGCCGTTCTCGCCCACGCGGCGCGGCAGTCCCCAAATTTGCACATCTAACGGCGGAAATCTTTGCAAATACAAGTCACCTTCCATTGGGGGGGGAAATTCCTTGTAACGCATTTGGAGATTTAACCGTATGGGTTCGGGGTACAAGTCTACAAATCCAATGTCATCAATATAGTTGCCAATCGCCTCTACAAATTTGGGGTAGGTGAAAACTACGCGATGGTCGGCATAAACAGTCAGCCAATCGCTTGGAAATTGATACATTCTTTGGTCCTCCAAAACAAAAAACCGTCCGCGTATTTTGGCGCGAACGGCTTGGAGTGTGCTATACTCGTTTCACCTTTGCCGTTCGCCGCGGCTTGGTCGTGCGTCCGGGTGCTTTGCGATGCGCTAACATCGCACACCGCGGACGCGTTCTTTTAGAACGTCTGTTTGCCCGCGCATTTTACCGCGTTTCAGCGCGCGCGCGCAAATAGATTTTCTCCGCGTCGCCGTCTCATTCGTCCTTGATTCTTGGCGCCGAATTTGCATCGTCGGCAGCGCGCGGTTATGCGGTTTGTAACGTCCGGTGGTCTTGCAAGACCCGCGACAAGTTTTGACCTTGCTTACAACGCGCGTTGCGCTTGCGGCGGCGTCGCGTTCGCGGGCGGGTATTCTGTTGTAAAATGCGTATAGAACGTTCTACCGGGTTGGTGACGTTCCGAGCGTCTTTAGTTGACCGCTAAGGACGCTCCCTTTTTTTGTCACAATTCTGCCCAGAACTGTGACACGTCACGCGCGTTCTTTGATGCGTCGCGCGCGCTGTTGGCGGCATTTGGCGCTGCATGTCTGTTGTTTCGCATTGGTGGAATCAAAGAGCTCTCCACATTCGCCGCAACGTCGCACTTTGACGCGTCGCGCGCCAAACGGAATTGCGCGCGTTACTTGCGCTTCGAGCCGTTGCCATTGCCGTTGCTTTGGAGCGTCATGCCGTTCGGCGCGTTGGCTAAAAAATCGGCGCCCGCGTCCGCGTCCGCGTTGTAATGCCGCGCCGCCTGCGCTCCCGGCGCGGTGTGTCCGCGTAGGCGCATCCCCGAAATCTGCTCGCCGAACTCTAATGCTTGATGAATCGCGCCCTGTTGCAACGCGGTATAGATTTCATCGCTGTTTAACACGCGGTCATACATCGTTTGAAACTTGGTCAATTGCGCGCGTTGCGTTTCGTGCATGATGCTTTGCTTTTTTATCGCAATCGCAATTTCGTTCTGCGCGAGCGTTGCGGCGTGTTGGCGTTGCATCCGTTTGATAGCGCTTTGGTCGTCTGCCATGCGATAAGCAACCAGCGCGCCGATGCCCGTCACCATGCCCGCCGCGATAAGAACGAGCCGCAGCATGGGCAAGTACGTTTGCTCGTGAATCCCCAACGCGCTGCTTACGGCGAGGCCTGCGTTCAAGAGCAGTACGACGAGTTCGAGCGCGAACGCGGCGAGCAAAATTTTGTTTTGATTGTCGTTGGGCGTCTCGAACGCTTTGAACCATGTGAGCAGCGCGAGAACTACCGCGCTGCTAAATGCGCCGATGGTGGAAACCGCGCGCAGGAACAGATTTTGACTGAACGCGTTTTCGATGCTGCCAACAACCCATGCGTCAATCGTCGCGGCGACGGCGAATACCAGAATGACGGTGAGAAACGCGGTCACGCTTTCGCCGAGCGTGCGTTCGGTGTGAGAATCATTCATCTGCTAAAACCTCCATGTGAGTTTGGGCCTGCTTGATTTCTTTTTGAATTGCTTGGACCTGTTTGCGCGCATCGAGCCACGCGGCGCGGCATTCGCGCGAGCAAGCATACAAGTTTTGAATAGCGCCGGTCGGCGTGCGAATTAAAAAGGGCAGGGCGTAACCTTTGCCCAATGCCGTCGGCGCGTTGCAATAGATACAGTTCATTCGCTCACCTCACGAAACGAATGGCAGCAAACGCGCGGCGAGTGCGTATAAAGTTGCTTTGACGCTATCGCTCTGCGTCTCGTATTGCGCTTCGGTCAGAATTGCATCAAAGAGCTGTGCGGCGCGCGAATAAGGTTGCGCGTTCTCGGCGCTCTGCGTCGCGTTCGCGTTGTATGCGTCGCGCTCCCATTCATCGAGATACCATTGGTTCATTACGTCACGGTTCTGTGTCATTTGCTCACCCCCTTTCATCTGCGGGCTCTAATTTCGCGTTGACCGCTTCGATGATTTTGATTGCGCCCAACAACTCTTGTTTCAACTTGATTTCGTCTGCGCGCGTTTCGTACACGATGAACTCGGCGATTTTTCGCATGATCGTTTCGAGTTTCTTTTGGCGCGGGCTCTGTTTTTTCATTTTCATTTTTTCATCACTCCCTTTCGTTTTAATCTTTTTTCGCGGGAAACAGTTTTGCGAGCGCTGCGAGAATATCGTCAACGTGGCTCGCGTGAATATCGAGATACGTTTTCTCGATGGTTGCGGGATGGTCACCGCTTTCCGCAATGTCTATGAGAACTTCGACATGCTGACCTTTAGCAATTGGTTTTCCGCAAATGTCACAATAGGTTTTGGTCATTTTTTCCTCACCCCCTTTCGTAATGTGTGATTTTGCCCGCCTCGATGGTGACGCGGTGTCCCGTGTCGCGCACATGCTTTCGGACGGCGCGTAACACGTCTTTTGCCGTCCGATATTGCGTTTGGATTGCGGCGCAAAAATCGCAATCGGCGCACTGCGCGTAATAATGCACGTACCCAGATTTCTCCACATTGACTTTGTTTTTCATTTGCTCACCCCCTTTCGTTTAGATTTCGCCGCACGTTCGCGGCAATGTTTATCGCAATACTTTTGAGTCGCATGCGGAAAAATCACATTGCGCCGGCAGCCCGCGCATTTGCGAGCCCGCGCAAGAATTAGCACGTCGCGCGGCAGGATGTAACGCGATTGAATTTGCCGATTGCTGTACGTTTCCTGTTCAAGTCGTAAAAACTTGGTTGCGAAAATCCGCGAGACGGGCAGCGCGCCACATTCCACCGCGCGGATATAGTTCG
>JAJVIA010000051.1:0-2014 GCA_022072245.1 Anaerolineae bacterium | reverse complement strand
CGCGGCAGGATGTAACGCGATTGAATTTGCCGATTGCTGTACGTTTCCTGTTCAAGTCGTAAAAACTTGGTTGCGAAAATCCGCGAGACGGGCAGCGCGCCACATTCCACCGCGCGGATATAGTTCGGGTGATAGCCCAACGCGCGGGCAAATTCGCGCATGGTGAACAATTGACGTTTTCGAAATTGGCGCACGCGAACGCGCGTGACGATTGCGGTCGTATCGGGTCCGCCGTCGCCGTCGGGCGTGTGCGGCGCGTTTGTCTGTTTTTTCATGGTCATAGTTTGCAAGCAGATTCAAGCGGGCTTGTTTCGCGCTTGAATCCGTCTCAAATCGCGCGGTGGGGGCAATGTGGTATCGCACTACCCCCCCGCGCAAAATCCCTATTTTTCGGCTTGTGCGCCGTCCGTCATGCGTCGGTTACTTGCACGTCAGGAAACGCGTCGGCGTATGTTTCCTCGTGTTCAGACAATTGATTTTCGTACAGGTCAAGCGCTTCGGCTTGGGAAACGGGTTTGAGCGTATCGCGTTCGCCTATCCACTGCGTTACTCTGACGACAAAATAATTGCCGTGCGGCGTGCGATACAAAAAAGTATTGCATCCGTGACGCTCGAAATTGTGTCCATCCCAATATGTATCGCTGGCAATCAGCGTTGCAGTTTCGACGTCGTAGCGTCGGCGGTTTATGATGCGCGAAAATTCTCTCGGCGGGTGCATTTCGTTCCTCTCTTTCGGAATTGGTTTGGTTTGTTTGCGCCTATTCGCACTCGGCGCGGTGGTCGCTGTCTTGCGTTATTGTTTATCGGTTCTCAATACTCTTCGGGCAGCAAAATCGTCGTCGCGCTGCGGTCTTGTTCCGTGATAATCCAAACGACCGCGTCGGTGGTAGGCAAAACGTATTTGCTTATGATGCGCCCCGCGTGCCGCACGCCCCACGCGTTTAGCTTGGCGCCGTCGTCTGTGGCTAGCGCGCCTTCGCGCTCTTCGCGTGCGGTCAATTTGATTTCGGCGTATTTGCCAAAGTCGCCAAAGTCGCCGGCGGCATGACGGCTAAGCAGCGCGGTGGGCAGCGTCTCGGCGCGTTCCAATTCATTTAGCGCCGCGTGCGTTGCGACAATGCTCCCAAGTTCAAAAAGGTTTGTGTTTGTGTTTTGCATAATAGACAAAAGGTCAATCGTCACAGTTTGCGGCTGTGACGATTGACCTCGTTATTCACGCGTCCAATTCATCGCGCAATTCTTGGCGCGGCGGGCGTGCGGCTTGGGCTTGGCGTTCGCGGGCGGCGATAATCTGCGCGCTGCGTTCGCGTTCGGCGATAATCTGCGCGCCGCGCGTTTGCGCCTGCGCTGCCAAATGCGTCGGGCAAAGCGTGCCGGGCCCGATGAAAGTTGCGCCGCAAATGCGGCATTGTCGCGGGCTGCGTCCGAGCGTGGACGGGTGGGGCTGAAAAACTTGCGGGTATAACATGGCGGCTGCTCCTTGTGTGATTGCCAAGTCGTTGACACGTTCGGGGCTTTCGCTACAATGAGCATAGCCGCCTGCGTGGTCATGTCACGCTTGGGGTTAGCCGTTCGCAAGTGTTCTAGCACTCGTGAACGGCGATTTTTATTTACAAGAGGATTATAGTCCACATTGTGGATAATGTCAATAGTCCATATTGTGGATTTCAAAGAGCAATAAAAAACCGCAAGACTATCAAACGTCTTGCGGTCACTCACTCGGCGGATTCAATTATTATTTTTGGCTTACGGCGCGCGGGCTGCCCGCTTGCCGCTTTGCTTCGATAATATGCCTCAATGCTTGGCTTGAAAACAAGCCAAGTTCGCCCCACTTGCTGCCCTTTCAGTTTGCCGCGTGCTATCAGATGATTGACGGAATTTGTGCGAATTCCCAGCAGGTCGGCGGCTTCGGCGGTCGTACAAAAGTCTTTGAAAATCTCACTCATTTTAATTTCTCCCTGCGAACGCGGGCGCGCATCCGATGCGCGGGCGCGCGATGCGCGGCGTTTGCCGT
>JAJVIA010000023.1:11779-14871 GCA_022072245.1 Anaerolineae bacterium | reverse complement strand
GGCGCGCCGAACGTTGTGGCGGTGGACGAACATCCGCGCCGCGATACGACGCTAGAAAAACTCGCGGCGCTCAAACCGATGTTTCGCGCGAACGGCAGCGTCACCGCCGGCAATTCGTCCGGCATCAATGACGGCGCGGCGGCGGTGATGGTGTTGAGCGAAACGCGCGCGCGCGAATTGGGTTTGAAACCGCTCGCGCGCATTGTCGCATCGGCGGCGGCGGGCGTTGACCCGCGCACAATGGGTTATGGTCCTATCCCGGCGACGCAAAAAGCATTGCAGCGCGCGGGTTTGACGATGGCGGACATTGGTTTGATTGAACTCAACGAAGCGTTCGCGGTGCAGGCGTTGGCGGTGATGCGGCACGCGGGCTTTCGACATGAAATTACAAATGTGAACGGCGGCGCGATTGCGCTGGGGCATCCGCTCGGTTGTTCGGGCGCGCGTTTAATGACGACGCTGCTGCATGAAATGAAACGCCGCGCGCCGCATGAAAAACGGCCCTATTACGGACTGGCGACGTTATGCGTCGGCGTGGGGCAGGGTGAGACGACGATTGTGGAATGGATTGGAGCATAGAGTATGCCGCGTCCTCTTTCCGGTAGAGCGCCTCTGGACGAATTGACGACGGCGCTGCGCCGCGTCGCCGCGGTCAAAGCCGCGTTGGAACTTGAGGTGTTTACGCAGATTGCGAACGACAATCGTTCGCTGCCCGCGTTTTGTCGCGCGACGGGTTTGAGCGAACGCGCCGCGCGTTTGCTGCTTGACGCGCTGGCGAATATGGGTTTGCTCGTGCGAACCGAATTTGAATACACGCTCGCGCCGACGGCGGAAACGTTTTTGGTCAAGGGCAAACCGGAATATCTAGGCGATGTGCTTGTGGCGCAGTGGGCATGGGACGCGCGCGGCCAAACGGCGCGCGCCGTGCGCGGCAATAAACCGCTCAACGCGTGGCTGGAATTGAATCGCAATCTGCCGCGCGCGCCGCAAACGTGGTACGACCCGCACGCCGCGCAAGCGGAATTTGGCGCGGTGTGGGAGCAAATTGAATTTGAATTTGCGCCAAACGCGGCGTTGAATGTGCTTGCGTTCGGGATTGAAGCGGGTTTGCGCGCGCTGGGTTTGCTGCAAAAATTTACGCGCGCAAAATTGACGGTCTTGGATCACGCCGCGCAATTTGCGCGTTTGCGTCCGCTGACCGAAGCGCTGCAATTGCAAAAACGCGTCGTGGAACAAGCGGGCGAATGGCTTGGGCCCCTGCCCGAAGATGCGTACGATGTGGCGGTGGTGGACACTTTGACCGAGACGCGTTCGATTGAAGAAAATATCGGCATCTTGCACAACGCGCACGAGGCGCTCAAGATGGGCGGCTGGATTCTTTTGCGCGCGGCGATGGAAGAAGATGACCGGCGCGGTCCGGGGCTTGTGCCGCTGTGGGCGTTGGATTTGTTGTTGAGTACGGTGGACGCGGATGTTTATACGCGCACCGAATATCGCGGCATGTTGGAAGCGGCGGGTTTTTTTGAGGTGCGTCCGGTGGGCGAGCGTTTGAATTTGTGGACGGCGCGCCGTTTGCCGCCGCCGCCGCCGCCGCCGCCGGTTGCGGATGTCGCGCCGGATTTTATTCCCGACCCGATTGTATTTTCATAACGCGGCGCCAGATTTTGCGCTCAACCGCCGAATTCAGAATTTTGCGCGAGACGGTCTTGCAAAATAATTTCGAGCGCGTACAAATCGCCGAGCCAGCGTTCGACGCGCACGCCCGCGCGTTTTAACTCTGCCTCTGTTTCCAAGCTCACTTGCGCGGCGTCGCCCACAATCGTGACGCGGCGCGCGCGTTGCGCGGCGGCTTTTGAAAAGCCGAACGCGACCCCATAGCGCGCCAGATAGCGCCGCAGTAAAACGAGCTGCTGCCACTGCGTCTGCGCGCGCTGTCCCAACAACACGTAATGCCGCAGCGGAAAACGCGGCGCGGGCGGAACGGCGGATTGAGCGGCTGCGGCGCGCGCGCGCGGCGGCGCGGTAATTTCACCGCGCACAAAGGGCGGCAGCGCCGCGATGGCGTCCAGCGTTTTTTGACGGACGCCGCTGCGCGTAGAGAGCCACGCGTCCGCTTCGGGCCCGTACAAAATCCACGGACAAAAGGCATAAACAAAATCGGGCAGCGCGGCGCCGTTCGGCAAATGATTCGTGCGGAACATGTCAAACAGCGCGGCGTGATATTGCGCGTGTGTCGTGTCGTCAATTTTGGGATAGCGCGGGTCGGATGCGTTGCCGTACTGCCAGCCACATTCGCCGGCGATGAATGGCGGCACGAAACCGAGTTCGCGCGCAAAGATGGGCGCAAATTCCAAAAATTGTAAAATGCTGTCCGCGTCGTCGTTCAGCGTCGCGCCCGGATGGTCGCGTTGATTCAATTCGTCGTACGGATAATCCGGCGGATGATTGCTGCCGTACGGATGCGGACAAAACCACATGCGCTCGACGACATTTTTGGCGTCGAGCGTTTTTAATTCGCGCAAAACGCTTTCCAATTCTGCGGTGTGCAAAACTTGCAAACCGGGAAAACCGCCTTCGTTGGCGACGCGCGTCGCGTGTTCGCACCAGCGCGCCGTAAAGACGCGCGGCTTGGGTAATTCATCGCGCCATTCTTGCGGATTCGACGGCTCGTTAAAAATTTGCACGTACGCGGGCAAATTCATTGCGCGCAGATAACGCGCAAAGCGTACGAAATCAATCACATTGTCGTCAATGTGACACAGCCAGCGCGTGACGGGCAAGATGCCTTGCGAGGCGACGGCGTACGCGGCGCGACCCAGATCTTGATCGTCGCGATGCGGCAGCAAACACCATGTCGCGCGCAGCTGCGCCAAGACCGGCGTCGCGCGTTCCAGCGCTTGCGGCGCAAGGTCAAAGCCCAAATGTACGCCAATGCCGTTGTCGCGCGGCGGGCGAGGAAATTGCATTTATGCTCGGTGATGACAGATTAAAGATTTACTGGAATGTGGTCGGGCAATCAGAAATCAAAAATCACGATTCAAAAATTATCTGGGTATGACGAGTTTTTGCCCCGCGCGAATTCTCGCGTTCGC
>JAJVIA010000023.1:0-11679 GCA_022072245.1 Anaerolineae bacterium | reverse complement strand
TCAAAGGATGGAATCATGGCGACGGTATCAATGGTCAATTGTTTTGTGCCGAGCGGGCCGTACCACCACGAATCGGCTTGGCCGTCGGCTTGAATCCACGCGGTGCAGCAAAAAAGTTCGTCCATCAGCGGCGAACCGTCGGACAATTTTCCGAAACGAAACCATTCAAACATTTCACGCGTGTAATTCGCGTGAAATTCATCGGGCAATTTCGGATAGCGCAAATCTTCTTCCACTTGCCACTGCCAGCCGCCTTCGCCGCCGAGCATCGGCAAACAATAACCGAGCGAATCGGTCATCCATTTTTTGAAAACGTGAACGCGTAAAACGGTCGTATCGTCGTCGAACACGGTATCGCCCGGATTTTTTTTCGTCGCGCGCAATTCATTCAATTCGTCGAGCGGCATGGAAAATTTATATGCGGCGTATTCGGCGGGCGTGACGGGAATGCCTTTTTGATTCACGTCGTCGTACGGATAGGTCGGCGGATGATTGCTGCCGTAATTGTGGACGCAGAACCATGCTTTGCTCCAAAGCGGATGCGCCGCGCCGCCTTGCACCGCATTGAACGCGGCGAGCCATTCGTCCTCGCCCAACACGCCGCCCATGCCCGGCATTCCGCCCGCGTTAAAAACGCGCGCCGCCGCGTCCGCCCATTTTTCGCCAAAGCGCGAAATGTCGGGCTGCTCGCTTTTCCATTCGCGCGAATCGCCCGGCTCGTTGAAAATTTGCATATAGGCGGGGACGCCCAAATCGTGCAGCGTTTTTACGCCGTCTTCCCAATCAATAAAGGGTTTGTCAATTTTGCACACGAGGCGGCATAGCGGCATGATGCCCGCGTCCCAACAGCTGCGCGCGGCTTTGCCAATTTGCATCCAATCCTGACCGGCAATCAAGGTCCATTTCGCATTGATTTGTTGCAGCCACGCGACGCCTTGCGAAATGTAGGGCTTGTTGTCGGTTTCCGTTAAATCGAGCCGAAAATGCAAACCGATGCCGTTATCATTTTTGGGGCGGGGAAAATCGCGGAGATTCATGGCGACTCCTTTCGAGCGCAAGCGTTTGCGCGAACACGAGAGGGAAAAGGTTAGAACGATTGTAACACAAAAAATTTATGGCGCGACAGTAATTTTGGCGAGCGTGAGCGCCGTTTCGCCGTTTGGCGCGGGCAGCGGTATACCGTCGGCGCGGCGATACGCCACAATTTGCAGCGCGTACGCGCCCGGCGCCAAGTTTTTTGGCAGCGCCAACGCGCGACGCTGTGTACTCGCGCCCGACGGAATGGACGCGTCTTGCTGCGCGATTTTATTGCCCGCCGCGTCCACCACGCGCAGCGAATAGCTGTACGTCTCGTTTGCCGCGTTCCAACCGAAACGCGCCAGCGCGAGCGTCGGTTGGCTTGGAGAATCGAACGCGGCATAATTCAAACGCAGCAATAAATCCGGCGCATAAACTTGCGGCGCGAGTTCGAAATCGGTTTCATTGCCTTGGACAAAATATGCGAGCCGCGTGTTGCCAAAATTTTGGTCGGTCACGACATAATCGTTGCTGTATTCGTTCGCGATGCGGTCTTCGATGAGATGCCCCTGTTTTTGGTACGCCAGCAGCCACGCGCGCGCGTTTTCGTGATGCAAACGCGCGAGGGTTTGGCGCATAACCTCTTTTTGTTTTAACCATGCGTCGGCGGGCACCTCATACACATTCAATGGCGCGCCGCGATAATACGTTTCCAAATAACCAATTTGCCACGGATACACGGCGTACACCAAATCATCCTCTGCCGCGTATTTTTCCATCTCGGCAATCAACGGACGATAATCCTCGTCCGCGTAGCGTTCGACGGCGTAAAAATCGTACAACGCCAACGCGCACAACAGGACGACCAACGCGCTCGCCGCGTATCCCAAAACGCGTTGACGTTCGTATAACGCGACGATGCCGTTCGCGACGAGAATCAAAAAGAATGGCGCGGCAAACAACAACAAGCGTTCGTAGCGGATTGGATGAAATGGATAGACGAGATTGACGAAAAAACCGAGCAAGAGCGACGCGCCGAGATAAATCAAGGTCAAGGGCAAACCGACAGCTTGCAATGGCGAAACGCTTTGCGGGCGCGCGGTTTGATTTTTTGCCCGCGTGCCTGTCTCTCGGTTTTTTTGTTTTCCGCCGCGCCAAATGCCCGCTAACGCCAATGCGACAAAAAGAATCGCGCCCCACGCGAGCCATGTCCAATTGGTCAGATGTCCGACGGAAAACGCGACGAGATGCTGCGCGAGATAGGTAAAGGGGTCGAGCCGCGCGTACTGTTCAATGTCCACCTTGTCCGTGACGTACGCAAACAATTTTGGACCCGCGTACAGAACCCACGGCAGATACAGCGCGCCGACGATGAGCCAGCGGATGAACCACGCGCGCAGATTCAGATTCCACCGCGCGCGATATTCGAGATACAGGACGACAATGCACTGCGCGACAAGGAGGAACGCGCTCAAGTATTGCGTGTACAATAGCGCGGCGGCGCTGCCAAGATAGAGAATGGTTGTGAGATGGAAACGGACGCCGGGCGCGGCGCGCGTGGAATTTTGATTTGCGAATTCTGTTTCAAGGATTTTCAATTGCAGGGCGGCGGACGCGAGCGCGAGCAGCGCGACCAAACCGTACATCCGCAATTCTTGCGAATAGTAAATCGCCAGCGGCGAAAGGGCGAGCAAGAACGCGGCAACCAAACCGACGCGGCGGTCAAATAATTTTTGCGCGACCAGATAGAGCAGGGGAATGGCGGCGACGCCAAATAAAACGGATAGGACGCGCATGGTTGCCGTCGCCGCGCCCAAGAGTCCAAGCCACGCTTGCAAGAACGCGTAATAGAGCGGGGGATGAATATCTATGGCGGTGCGCGCGAGCATCGTTCCAAAATCGCGCGTGGCAAAAAAGACGCTATAGCCCTCGTCCCACCACAGCGGTTGAAAATCAAGTTGCGCGACGCGCAAGAGCGCGCCGAGCGCGAGGATGCCCAAGAGCAGCCAACGCTTTGCGGAGAATGTTTTCAAAAAGCGCTTGCAAAAAAAGGCGTTCATGCTTTGGTCGGCACGAACGCCTTGTTCTATGCGAATGTAACGCGGTTATTGCATTTGCGCGTAAATCCAATACCGTCCGCCATTGCCGAAATTGACGGGGATGTCAGGCGAAATGGCGGTCAAGTCGTCTCGAGATTTGACAAAGCGAATGATAATGCCGGTCGCGCCCGCGCGTGCGGGGTCCACCAAATCCAGCTTGCCGTTGTTGATGACCGGATTTTCAAAACTGCCCGACAGCTTGCAATTGCCGGCTGTCGAAACCGAAACGGGATACGTTGCCGTCACCAACGGATTTCCGGCGCCGTCTTGGAGCAAGCGGCCGCCGCCGTCAAACGCCGCAAACCAAATGCCTTCGGTGGGCGCTTTGCCTTTTTTGGCGTTGACCGCGATTTCAAAGATGCCGTCCTGTTCGCACAGAAATTGGCTGGTGATGTTGATGAGAAATTTCGGCTTTGGAACTTCGGTCGGCGCGGGCGGCTGGGTGGGTTTGGGCGGCGCGGGTTTTTTGGTTGGCGCTTGCGTGACCGGCGCCGCGGTGGGTTCCGGTTCGTCCGTCGGTTCCGGTTCGTCCGTCGGTTCGAGTTCTTCGGTCGGCTCGACTTGCTCCGTTGCCGTTGCGTGCGGCTTGGGCGTAAAGGTCGGACGAATCCGACGCGTTAAAGTTGCGGTCGGTTCGTTTTGCGCCACAAAAGGCACGCCGCCGCACGCCGTAATGCTCGCCAACGCGGCGAACAGGAAAAGAGTTAAAATGAAAACTTTGTTCAAACAGACCTCCGCGCGAAATTATAACTGTGTTATGACCAAAGACCAAAGCAAACCCAAGTGGCTATTGACGCTGGGCGCGTGTATATGATACCTTTTGCCCGATGAGCCGAGCTGTAGAATTTTTGTTGCGCGCCCAAAACGCCGATGGCGGGTGGGGTTATAAACGCGGCGGTATGTCGTACGTCGAACCGACTGCCGCCGTAATTTTGGCTTGCTCTCAAGACGCTCAAAATGCCGCCGTTGTTCAAAAGGCGCGCGCCTTTATAAAAACGCTTCAGCGCGCCGATGGCGGATGGGGCATTGCGAGCATGGACGCGGAAAGCGGTTGGATGACGGCGTGGGCGGTGTGGGCTTTGGCGGACAACGACATGGCGGCGGCGCAGCGCGGCGCGGAATGGCTGCTCGCCACTGCGGGGTTGCGCGTGACGGACGCGACCCAAGTTGCGGGCGTCAAAAAAGTTTTGCGGATTGACGCGACGATTACGGGTTGGCCCTGGCAGCCCGGCGATGCGGCGTGGATTTTTCCGAGCGCGTTGGCTCTGCTCGCGCTGCACGCCGCGCAGATTCGCCAACATCCGCGCGTACAAGAAGGGCTTCAATATCTGCTCGACCGCGCGATTCCCGAAGGCGGATGGAATATCGGCAATCCATTTATGGTGACGGGCAATTTGCCGCCGACGGTCGAAAGTACCGCGCTCGCGCTCTTGGCGCTGCGCGCCTTTGATATTGAAAATGAAATCACGCAGCGCGCGGCGCGCTGGTTGGCGCAAGAAAATTTTACGCCGACCGCGCACGAATGGACGTGGCGCGCGCTGTATGGACAAAAAGTTGGCGCGCCGCTCGAACGCGCGCGCGGCGCGTTACAAACTTTGCAGCGCGCCGACGGCAGTTTGGACGGCAATGTTTTTACCACCGCGCTGGGCGTCATGGCGCTTGATTTATAGCGGCGGGCGCAAGCGCAAGTGGAAAATGGAAATCGAAAATCAAACATGACGCGTAAAATTTCTCGGCGCGCGGCGCTGCGTCTGGGCTTGGGCGCAGGAATTTTGGCGGGCGGCGCAATCGTATATCGCGAAACGCAAGCGGTCGGTTTCGATAAATGGGCGCGTTGGGCGCTGCGGGGTCAAGCGACGCGTTTTAGCGCGGCGTCGCGCGTCGCGCTGGCGGCGGCGGATTCGTATGACGCCGAACTCGTGACGGCGGTGGACGCCCTTTGGCGCGCGGCAGAGGGTCCCGATTTGCAAAACGCGCGGGTCGTGGTCAAACCGAATTTGGTGGATTACATTCCCGGCCGCCCGTGTTTCACCGCGCCCCAAGTCACAGAGGCGTTGATTCGATTTTTGCGCGACACGGCGCGCGTGAAAAAAATTATCGTGGCGGAAGGGATGACGTTTCGCCGCGACCCGCACGCGATTTTGATAGATACCGGTTATCGAGAAATGTTGGAACGCCAGCGCGTTGAATTTGTGGATTTGAATTATGACGACTTGGTGAAAATTCCACTGCGCGGCGGATACACGAAAATGGATTCGCTATTCATGGCGCGCACAGTGACCGAAGCGGACGCGCTCATTTCCGTACCAAAACTAAAAACGCATCACTGGACGCAAATTTCGGCGAGCATTAAAAATCTATTTGGCATCGTGCCGGGCATCAAGTACGGTTTCCCGAAAAACACTTTGCACATGCAGGGCATCAACGCGTTTCTCGCCGAGTTGCTGGACTCGCTGCCGACGCCGCGCCGCTTTGCGTTGGTGGATGGCATCGTCGGTTTGCAGGGCGATGGTCCCTTGTTTGGCGCGCCGGTTGCCAGCGGCGTTTTGCTCGGCGGCCAAGATTTTCTCGCGGTGGACGCCACCGCTGCGCGCTTGATGGGCATGGAGCCGCAGGCGCTCGAAATTCTGACGTTCATGGCGTGGGCGGGCTTGGGTCATTTGGACGAGAACAAAATTGCATTGCGCGGCGCGGCTCTTTCGGAATTGCGGCGCATATTTGAACCTGCGCCGCAATTCTGAGTCCGTCATGAAATCTGTTTCGCGTACTTTACTCGCGCTTGGATGGCTCTTGATTGTCGTCGCGCCGTACTATTTGCTGCATCGCCCCTTTGACGCGGCAAACGTTTTGGGCGTCGCCAGTACGCTGGGCGATATTGCCGTCGTATTTTTGTTATTGACGCTGGCGGCGGCGCTGGGACGGCGCGTCCTGCGCGCGTTTTCCTTTGAAACGCCGCTCGAAGCGTTGACGATTCAAATCGGCGTCGGTTACGCGCTGCTGGCGTTGATTGTATTTGGCTTGGGCATGGTCGGTTGGATTCAGCCGTTCGTGTTTTGGATTCTAGTTGTCGGCGCGCTCGGTTTGCTGCATCGGCAAGTTTTAGACATTGCGCGCCAAGCGCGCGCTATACAACTGCCGCGCGGCGCGCGCGTCGAACGCGCGCTGGCAATTTTCATTCTCATCAATCTTGGCATTGCGTTCGTCTTTGCGCTCACGCCGCCGACGGGTTGGGATGGCTTGCAATATCATCTCATTCTCCCCAAACTCGCGCTCGAACAAGGACGCTTTGCTACGCCCCCCGATAATCTGTCGTTAAATAATCCCGCGCTCGTCGAAATGCTTTTTCTCGCGGCGATGGGCTTGAAAAGCGATACCGCCGCGCAGTTGATACATTGGACGTTTTTGGTTTTGACCGTCGGCGCGGTCCTGATGTTTGCCGCGCGCTATTTCACCTGGCGCATCGGTTGGCTCGCCGCCGCGTTCTTGGTCGCGGTCCCTTCCATCTTGTTGGTGTCAACTTATGCCTACAACGACGCGGCGTTGATGTTGTACGTCACCGGCGCGTTATTTTGGACGCTGCGCGCCATCGAAACGCAGCGCGCGCGCGATTTTGTCTTGGCGGGAATTTTGGCGGGCGGCGCGCTCGGCGGCAAATATACCGCGCTCTTTGCGCCGCTTGCTCTCGGCGCGCTCGTTCTGTTTCAAAATAAAATGCCGACGCGGCGCGCGTTCACGCAAGCGTTTCTGCTCGGCGTTGCCGCGCTCTTGACGGGCGGCGTGTGGTACGTCCGCAATTATTTTTTCGTCGGCAATCCGATTTATCCGTTCGTTTTTGGCGGTTTGTATTGGGATGCGTGGCGCACGGCGTGGTATTCGCGTTTTGGCACGGGCTTGTGGAATGAACCGCTGCAATTATTGCTCGCCCCCTGGACGGCAACCGTACAAGGATTTCAAGGCGGCGCTTTTGACGCGACGATTGGCGCGCTGCTTTTGGCATTTCTGCCGTTCAATCTGTTAAAGCGCGACGCGGCGCGCTCTAAATTTGTCCTGCGCGCCATGTGGTTTCTCGTCGCGGTCTTGTTTGGGTTTTGGCTGCTCGGCGTCGCGCAATCCAAATTGTTATGGCAGACGCGCTTGCTCTTTCCCGCCTTTCCGCTTTTGGCGCTTTTTGCGGCAGAGGGCTTGGAACGACTGGCGCAAATTTCGCTGCCGCGTTTTTCGGCGCAGCGCTTTGCCGCGCTCGTCATTGCGCTGGCGTTGAGTTTGAATCTCATCAGCAATATATTGGCGACGATTCACAATCGGCCCTTGGACGTACTGGTGGGCGTCGAGACGCGCGCAGAATTTCTCGCGCGGCAACTCGGCGCGCATTATGCAATGACGCAATGGGTCAACGCGAATTTGCCAAAGGATGCGCGCGTGGTCATGTTGTGGGAAACGCGCGCGTATTATCTGGAACGCGCGACGCAGCCCGACGCGATTCTCGACCGCTTCGCGCACCTGCAATTTTTGTACAACGGCGACGCGGACGCGATTGCGGATGAATGGCGGCGCGCGGGATATACGCACGTCCTTTTGTATCGCGAAGGGTTGAACGCGATGCTGCAAACGGACTATGACCCCATCGGCGACGCCGAGATGCGGACGCTCGCCGCGCTCGAACAAAAACATTTGCGTTTGTTGTATGGCGCCAATTTGGCATTGACGGTCGAAAATGGTTATCCCGCCTTGCGCGCCGTCGAAAAAAATCCATACGCATTGTATGAAATCGTAAAATGAAAACGGCGTTTCTGATTGCGTTGGCGGGCGGCGCGCTGTTGTATGCGGCGCTGGCGTTCGGCATTTACAATGGTTTGACGCGTCAGCAGCAAGGCGCGAACGATTTTTATTCGCGCTGGGTCGGCGCGCGCGCATTGATTTTGCGCGGCGAAAATCCGTACGCAGCGCAGACGACGCGCGCAATTCAGATGGGCATGTACGGACGTTTGGCGCAGCCCGACGAGGACCAAGTGGCGTTCGCGTATCCGTTGTACGCCGCGTTGATCGCCGCGCCGCTGGCGTTTTTGCCGTACTCGCTCGCGCAGGCATTGTGGATGGCTCTGTTGATTTTTTGCGTCGTTGGCGGCGCGCTGGCGCTGGCGGCGGTGAATCGAATCCCGTTGACGCCGTTCGCGGTGGCGGGGCTTGGGTTGGGCGCGCTGTTTTTTTATCCGTCCGTGCGCGGGATTTTTTTGGGCCAGTACGCGTTGTTTTCGTTCGCGTGCGTCGCATTGGCGGCATTGGCATTGACGACGAAACATGATGTGACCGCCGGGATTTTCTTGAGCATTGCCACCGTGAAACCGCAGCCGATGATTTTTTTATTCCCCGTGATTTTGTTTTGGGCATGGCATAAGCAACGTCAACGCGCGGTATGGAGCGCGCTGCTCACGCTCGCGCTATTGTTTGGCGTTTCCTTTATCCTGACGCCGACGTGGTTGTTTGATTTTTTGAACGCGCTGCGCGCATATTCCGAATACGCGCGCGTGGGTCCGCCGCTGCAAACTTTTTTTCAATTGACGCTGCCCGAACCGCTTGCCACAATTTTATTTGCGGCGGCGAGCATCGTATTGGTCGCGGGAATGGTTGTGGCGGTGTGGCGCAATCGCGCGCGCGAATGGCAGGAATTTCAACCTGCATTGGGCTTGGTCGCGTTGACGACGACGTTGATGGCGGGACGCATCGGCACGCCCGACCAAATCTTTTTGTTGATTCTCTGGATGGCATGGTTCGCCGCCTGGGGCGCGCAGAAAAAATACGGCGGCATTGCGTTGGGCGTATGCTTTTTACTCGTCGCGCCATGGTGGTTGTTTTTGCAAACGCTCGACGGGAATCGTGAAGCGATTGTGGTGACGACGATTCTGCCGTTCGGCAGTTTGTTTGTGTATTTTGGAAGCGCCGCGCAGAAAAAATTTTGGCGGCGCGCCGCAACATGAAAAAATTTTTCGCCGTTCCCTACGGCTGGATGGTTTTGATTTTACTGCTCGCGTTCGCGCTGCGTGTCTTTTGGGCGGACACGCGCCCGTTGTGGTACGATGACGCGTTCAGCGTGTTGTTGTCCGAACGCGGCATCGCGGCGATTGCGTCCGGCACGGCGGCGGATACGATGCCGCCGGGCTATTACGCGCTGTTGTTTGTGTGGATAAATGGGTTCGGGCAATCGCCGTTCGCCATGCGTATGTTGCCGGTCGCAATGTCCATGCTGATTGTGGTCTTGGCATACGTGATTGCGAAACGCGCGTTCGGCGGACGCGCGGGAATTTTTGCGGCGTTGTTTGTGACGTTGATGCCTTTGCAAATCTATCACGCCCAGGAACTGCGGATGTACACACTGCTCACGTTGGGCGGTTGTATTTTTTTGTACGGCGTTTTGCGTTTGCAGATGCGGCAGGACGCGCGTTGGTGTTGGAATGAATTGGCGCTCATCGCCCTCGGCGCGGCGCTCGCGTTGTACGCGCACAATCTCGCGTTCGTCACGCTGCTCGCGGCGAATTTTTATTTTTTGTATCAACGCGCGTGGCGCAAGGAATTGCAGCTGCTTGCGGGACAGTTTGCGGGCGCGTTGTTGTTTGCGCCGTGGCTGCTGTATGTGCCGACGCAGCTGGAAAAAATCCAGCGCGCGTTCTGGACGCAGCAGCCGGGTTTGGCGGAAATTGCGCAAATGCTTTTGGTGTGGCTCACGTATCTGCCTCTGCCACCGTTGCTCATCGCCATCGCGTTGTTTGCGTGCGTGCTGGCGCTGGTTCTGGCAAGCTGGGGCTTGATCAAAATCGCGCGGCGCGAAAAATTGCCCGCGTTGGGCTTGCTGGTCTGTTTCGCGTTCGCGCCGCCGCTTTTGTTATTCATCCTGTCCTATCTGATTCGTCCGGTGTTTGTGCCGCGCGGCGCGATGGTGTCGGCGACCGCGCTGGTGATTTTGTTTGCGCTCGTCGCGTCGCGCGCGCCGCGCGCGATGCGCGTCGCGGTTATAGTTGGCGTATGCGCGTTGGCAATCCTCTTGCTGCCGTTTTATTACGCCATCTATGGCGAATGGCGGCGCGCGCCGTTTGCCGAAGCGGACGCGTTTTTGCGCGCGCAGCGGCGCGATGGCGACATTATTTTGCATGACAACAAATTGTCTTTTTTTCCGATGCATTGGTACGACCGCGCGCTGCCGCAAGTATTTTTGGCGGACCCGCCGCTTTCGGACAATGATACGCTCGCGCCCGCGTCGCAAGCGGCGATGCAATTGTTTCCCGTCGAAATGGATGCGGCGCTGCGCGGCACGACGCGCGTGTGGTTTGTCATTTTTGATACGGCTGTCCAAGAGGCGGGCGGCGCGCATCTGAATCTGGCGCGGCTCGACGCGCGATTTCAACGGCTTGGAACGTTTCGGTATGGCGACCTGGACCTTGTTTTATACGCGGTGCGTTGAGCGCGTGCGCGCGGTGGATGCGGCGTGGCGCTGGGCGCTCGGCGTGTACGCGGGCGCGCGGATTTTTTATACGTTGTGGGCGTTCGGCGTCATGCTGCTCGTCCCCAACGTCCTGCAAAATTTGGATTTGTTCGGAACGCCTATCGTCGCCGCGTTTGATGTCGCGTCGGGCGAACGCTTTGTTTTTTCGCGCGCGGTGAACGGACGCGTTTTGACGTTTCGCGCCAATGGCGACGCGACGCTGCTGGACAATGAAACGCAAAGCGTTTGGTCATTGCGTCAAGGGCTTGCGATTCACGGCGCGCTCGCGGGAACGCAACTGGACGCGGCGCCCTACACGGCGGAGGATGTTTTTCCGTATCGCGGCGTCGCGGCGGAGCGCGGCTGGTTCGGCGTGTGGCAGCGTTTCGATGTGTTGTGGTACCAAGCCATTGCGGAACGCGGGTACGGCGCGACGGTCGGCGATATTCATTTTCCGCCGTTCTTTCCCCTGCTCGAAAGCGGCTTGGGCAAAATTTTGGGCGGCCGTTTTTTTCTCGCGGGTTGGATCATTTCGCAGTTTGCGCTCGTGTGGAGTTTGGCGCTCTTGTTTCAAATCACCGCGCGCTGGCGCGATGCGCGCGCGGCAAAGCGGGCGACGCTATTTCTCATTCTATTTCCCACCGCCTTTTTCTTTTTCACCGCGTATTCCGAAGCGCTGTTTTTGTTGTTGACGCTGCTGTGTTTTCGCGCGCTGGACGGCGCGCGTTGGACGTGGGCGGGATTTTTTGCATTTCTCGCCATCCTGACGCGTTTGCAAGGCGTGGCGTTGGCTGCGCCGTTGGCGTACTATGTGTGGCGTTCGTATCGCGCCGAGAAAAGGATTTCGTTCGCGCAAATTTTTATGCTGGCGCTGCCGGTGGGCGCGGGCGCGTTTTATTTATTCTTGCGCGCGGCGGCGGGCGAGAGCGCGATTGTGCCGACGAGCGAACCGCAGTTGAATGCGCGTCTCGCGCCGCCGTGGGAAAATTTCATGTATGCGGTTCAGACGCTCGCGTCGGGAAAATTTTTGTTTGCGGATGTTTTGAATTTGAGCGTTTTCGTTTTGGCGCTTTTCATGTTGTGGCGCGG
>JAJVIA010000136.1 GCA_022072245.1 Anaerolineae bacterium | reverse complement strand
GGCACCATCTCGACAATCAATTTTTGGAAATGACTGTTGGGCGGCAAGCCCGGCGTGCTGGCGTACACCAAATCCACGATTTCGCAATCCACGACGAGCGTCGCGGTTTCGAGCCGCACGGTTTTGCCCTTTTCCGCCAGCACCAATTCGCCTTTGGTGGCGAGACGCTGCCGCGTGGCTTGATTGTTATAGGCGGCTTCGCTCATCAAAATTTGGGTGACTGTCCGCACGTCGGTTTTGTCAAAGAGCCACACATCGAACGCGGTCACTTTGTCCGGTTTGCCTTCGCCGACGGTCTCGGAACTGCCCATGCCGGTCTCGCCCAAAAATTCGCCGCGCGTAGTTTCCAACGTGAACGAAGTATCATAATTATCTTCGCCGAATTTGTACGTCGCCGCAAACGTGCCGAGCGATTTTGCGAGCGGCGTCGCGCCCGGTCGCGCGGCGGTGGCGGCGCCAGCGGCGGCGGCAGGCGCAACCGCCATGGCAGGCGCGCTTCCCGGCGCGTCGCTCAAACCTGCCGGTTCGGCTGACGTTTGCGCGGACGACGCGGCGGGCGGCGCTGCTTGGCGATTTTTCATCCGCATATACAGGAACAATGCTCCGGCGACGAGCAAAATCACGCCCGCCAAAATCAGCAGCAGCATCCCCAAATTATCCGTCAAACCGCCGCCTTGTTTGCCCGGCGTCGGCGTCGGTTGCGGTTGGGTGGGCGAGCTGGACAATGGCATCCCCAGCGCTTGCGCGAACGAACTGATGCGCGCCGCGCCCGCCGCATCGCCTTTGGTATTGCGTTTCGCAAATTCGCTAGTCAAGCTTTGGCTGATTTCTTCGGCGGTCAAGCCGCGCAGGCGTTCTTGCGACAAGGTGATATTTTGGTCCGCCGCGTACGCGTCCGCCACCGTCACGATATACATTTCTTTGGCGGGCGGATTCAGGTCCCACAAATCGGCATTGGTGTATTGGACCGGAAAGAGAACCCAGCCCAACAAAAACCAGCCGATGAGCAGACCGACGACGAGGCCGCCCACTCCGAGCAGAATGGGATTGGAAAGCAAACTGGAGCGATTGGTCATTGCGCCTCCGAAAGGGCGTCTGAAAAAAAGAGAATAATGGCAATCTGTGCGCCGTCGTCATCGGGTGGGAGCCGATGTGTGGGTTGCGGCGGCAGTCGTTTGCCTACAGCCAACGCTGTATTCGTACACTGAACCGGCAGAGTTGTCTGGATTCTAACACAAGACGCGCGGGATTTCAAACAAGCCAGCGGAAAATTTTCATCCTCTGCGGGTGAATCAAGGGCTTGCGGAAAACTCCTCTGTGTTTGCATCAACGCGGCTTGCGATGATTCGGCTTACGGGCAACTACCGGGTCAATGTCAGGGAGGTATTCAATTTCGGCGCCCAGCATTATTCCCGCGCGTTTAGGTTCCGGGTCGGGGGCGCCGTATATTGGTTTGATGGGGATAATTTGCCAGCTCTCCCCGTATTCATTCGTATGGTCTTCCGGGGCAGTAAAAAGAACAAACTGTTCCTCAAACCATTCAATTCGATCCGGGTCGGATTCGGGCAGGTTCTGTTGAAACACGCCTTGCCATCTTTCTACCGCTGCTTGAAAAATAGCATACCCGTCCAATGGTTCACTGCGAAGGCGGCTGGCAACCTCGGATACTTTAGCGGGATCAAGCTCTTGGTTATCTGGCAAAATTAAATCCAAGAGTTCACTCTTTACCACATCCATTGCATCTAGCTTGAAATACAGAGAAAGCGGTGGATTAAAATGAGCCAAGCGCTCGCCGGAATCAGCAAGAACGAGCAAACGGATGACTGAATGGAGTGGAATATATGGATAGGGTCCAGTATCGTTGTTTCTAACCTGCAGTGGTAATGGCGAGGAGGGGTAGGGGTCTTGGAGCGGAATCGAATAAAAGGTTAATGTTTTATCCACGAGCGCTCGCGCGATGGATAATCTTACGATTCGTTCTGTTGCGCGATTCTCCTTATTCCTCCAAACTGGCAGGACAAACTCGAAAGGTCCGCTGTCGGGCTTAACTATTTGCGACGGGACCGCCGCCAAGTCCAATTTTTGGATATCGCCCATTTCTTGCCTCCTTGATTAATTTGCCGGTTTTATGCAATGCGTGACAAGCAATCGGTTAATTAAATCTATTTCGAGCGTATTCGATTCGTTTGCGTATGGCAGCGCTTTTTGTAAATAGTCGCATCCTTGAGAACGCGTGCTTGGTTCTTTTAACAAGAATTTACCATAGTTCAGATAAAGAGCGAGCCACTCGTAGGGGTCAAGGACCTGCTTGGTTGTCAAATAATTCAGAGCTTGCTCAAAAGCGCTCGCGGCATTGCTTTGTTTACCCTCGGCGTCGAAAATTTCGGCTAGAAGGCGGAGCAACCCAGCGTACAATGCAGTATATTCCAAATCCTTGCAGATTTCCAGACCGGCGTAGATAGTTTGCTTGGCTTGCGCTAACGCGTTGATCCGCAAATAGGTGTCGCCCAAACTATAGCGGACCAGTACGCGATAAAAAGAATTATCGTATTCGTCCGCCAGTTGCAGCGCGCGTTCTAAATAGCGCGCGGCGTCGGCATAGTTGCCGCGCACCATTTCAAGATCGCCCAAATTATTGAGCGCGCTGGCGACGCGGACCAGGTCCCACCCCTGTTCATAAAGCGACACGGCGGCTCGATAATAGTCGCTGGCAACCTCAAAGTTGCCGCGTTTTTGGTACGCCACTCCCAATTCCAAGTTCGCATCCGCCATCAAATCAATGCGCGAAAACTTTTGAAACGTTATCAAACTTTCTTGCAACAATTGAATAGCTTGGAGCGTTTCATTCATTTCGAGCGCAATGATCGCGCGTTGAATTTGCGCTTCGGCCATCAAAAGCGTATCTGCAATTTTTTGTCCAAGCTGAATCGCCTTTTCGGCGTGCAAAACCGCATCTTGGAAATGTTCTAAATGCGTCAGCGCGTTTGCGATGCCCAGATTCGCGCGCGCGGCAATTTCAGTTAAAGATAGCGCGTTGCTCTGAGCCAGCGCATCTTGGAAATATGGAACTGCGTCGGCGAAGTCGCCTCGCATATTTAGACTTCTGGCTACGCGTTCTGTCAACTCGGCCCGTACTGCCGGGTCATTGGTTTCACCCAACGCTTGGCGAAACAGATCGGCGGCAGCGCTTTCGTTCCCATAAGAGCTAAACGCTTCGCCGCGCAAAGCAACCAGCTGAATCCAAAGCCCCAAGTCAATTGCCTGACGCTCAATCTTTTCAATCTCTTCCCGCAAGCTGGCGGAACCGCCGCGCGCGAGCAGCTCATTCTTGTTGGCGACCAATGTCAGCGCCGCACGCGTAGGCATTTTTGCTTTGCGATAGTGCATTGCGGCAACGAGGAAATCGCGCTGTGTGTCTGCGAATTCGCCGGCTTTTAGATGCAAGCGCCGTTTTACGTCTTCATCCAAATTGCGATAGCACCAATGACGCACGAGCGCGTGCAAACCTACATAGCCGTTCTCCTTTTCCAAGACGAGATTCTGCCGTGATAGGGAATCAATGTGTAGGGCAATGTTGCGTACCGCTTCGCCCATTCCGACATACTGCACGGCATGCAAAGATTCAAAGCGCTCCGAGATGCACAACAAATTCAGAATTTGTTGTTCGTCGGGTTGTAGGCGCTGATACATTTCGTTTAACAAGTAATTTCGCACATCCCGCTGGCCTGCCAAGCCTTCGATAAAAGAGGTCCATGCTGTGTCCGAGTTGGTTTGATGGACCAGCCCCGCCAACAATGCCAGCCGCAAGAATTGTGGATTCCCCTCGATTTTATCATCCAAGCGTTTCAACTGCTCTGTTGATAAAACAATGCGTTCGTTTTGCAACCAGGTATCCAATTCTTTGTAACTCAGCCCCGGTAACGGTTCAATGCCCAGATATTGCATATAAGGCGGTATCGAACGCGTCATGACAATGAACTTGGCTGGGATATTCTGCGGTTGGCCGAGAAATTGCTTTTGCAATCTGGCAAATAACTGTTGGATTGCCGGGTCGAGTTGAACGAGATGCAGGTCGTCAAAGCACAAGGTGTACTGTTTCTTTGCCAGACAGTTTAGCAATAGCGAAAACCAAGCGGTGGGGTTATGTTTCTTGCTGGCAGATTCTTGTTCAAGATAGTCCCACAAGCGCGCGTCGCCATCGCGTTTGAACATTCCCGCAATTTCGCGCACAAAGATCTCGCCGCTGTTTTTGCTCGTGGCGTCAAAACTAATCCAGAAAACGGTTCGTCCACTTGCCGCTTGTTCGTGCGCGAGAAAGGCGCCCAAGGTTGTTTTGCCAATGCCCGGCATACCTTGAATGATGGCGAAATTGTTTTCGGCGAGCGCGCGGCGGTGCGTGTCAAGAGCTTGAGCGCGTCCAACGAACTTGGGTATAGTGGGAATCGGTTCTAACGCCGGCAAATCATCGGTTGGGGCTGATGCCATCAATTCGCCGTCCGCCGCGTGTAAATAGAGCGCGGGCGTTGCCCATTCATAATGATTGACGTCCGCGTCAATGGCTAGGCGTCCTTGCGTGACGGCGGCGTCCAGCGAATTATCTTGCAAAAGGGATTGATAAAAACCGCGTGTGAATGTGCGACTTGCGTTGTCCGTAAGCGGGAACTGCATCGCAATTGCCGCCGAAACGTCGCCGGTGCGAATGAGCTCTGCCGCGACGCCTGAAAAGGGATTGTCTGAACTGGTTCGCCCCGAATCACAGGCATTCATAATGACCACTCGCAGCGCGCGTTCCGACCGGATAATGCGTGACCATTGCGCGGCGGTGACCCATTGTCCCTGTCCAGACGGATAGACCAATTGGATTTCGCCCGCTTCGGCATCGGGTCGAGAACGTCCGTGTCCGATAAAATGAAGGATATGATAGGTCTTGGCTTGCAAGGTTTGACGAACCTGTTCGAGCGAGGGTTGTTCAAGCCAATCTAAAAGAATTTTTTCCGCTGGCCAAGCTCGCGCCGCAGAGACAAGAATTGCTTTTTCCGCGTCCAGATCCAGATGCTCGGCTTCGCGCGCTTGCGCGGTGATAGCTAATAGACGCAGTGGAAAATTCATCAACAACGGTTCTAACGGTTCGAGGATGGTCGGTTGACGCACGATCGAGAGGTGTTCGTCCAATGCAAGAAATTGATGCGTCGCGCGTTGATAGAGCAATTCCCAGGGGAGACGATTGGCGTGGGCGTCCAAATTCAAACGCAACCGTAAATGATCTTGATTGCGCGCGGCATAGCGCAGCGCGTCCTGTAGGGCAAAACGAAGTTCGTTTTGAAAAACCGCGTCATACAGCGCGCCGCCTATTTCTTGCGCGAGTTTTTCGTTCAACCCGTGTCGCCATTCCAATATCTCGTCGCGCTGAAATGGTAGCGTGAAATGACCTAGTACGACGCCTTGGCCCGGTAAGGTGGCGCTGACAAAAAAATTTTTTTCAAACGCGCCGACTGTGAGGTCAAAATTGGTGTAGCGTACGCGGGTACCCATCGGAAATTTTGAACGATATGGAAGCGCCGCGAAAAAATTTGCGCTCTGCATTTTGCGCGTAGGCGCCGGTTATCGTTGCGGATCCATGACTTGGGTTTTGGGATGGTCTGATAGGGCGACCGATTGGACAGACGTTTGATTCGTTGCAAAGATTTCGGATAGGGGATTGGGTTGGTCGTCGCCGAGGGCGGAAAACAAAACGGGCGCGCCCCATTCCCATGCGCCATCCATCGCCGCAAGCGTGCGCCGTCCTTCCGTCACTGCCAAACCCAAACCGGCGTCTTGCGTCAAGGCGCGATAAAACGTTTTGAAAAACGCATCGCGTAACTCGGACTTGAGCGGATATTGAAACGCGAGCGCCGCCGGAACAAATTGACGCGTGACCAGCTCTGCCGCAAAGGCTGAACCTGCGCGCGCGGTTGTTTCCGCGTCCGCCGCCTGGTCAATGACGACTAGCTGCACTGCCGGATTCGCGTCGAACCATCGCATCAAGTCCAATGCGTCGAGCCAATGGTCGCGCCAAGCGTCCGACGCGCGCAGCGCAAATTCTCCGCCAGCCGGGTCGCGTCCGTACTCGGAACGTAAATGCAGCGCTTGGATCGGGACAGCGTGCGGCGTGGCGGATTCTAACGCCGCCGTGTCGAGCGGCAGCGCGCGAAGGTTGAGCGCGCCGTTCGCCGCGTCAAGTTGATACGCGGCGTCGGGGCGGGCGTAAAAACAAATTCCGGTTTCGAGCGTCAAGCGTGTCTGCGTGTGCGCGCGTGTGGACGGAAAATAACGCGTCAACGCAAAGCCGCCGTCGAGGCAGAGAAATTGTTTTGCGTCCGGGTCGTACAGATATTCCCACGGCAATTGCGTCAACGCGCCGGGCGCCGTCAATTTGAGACGCAGCGCTAACCCTTGGCGCGCGGCTACGCGTTGTGCGGCATGAAACGCTTCGCCAATCTCGGACGAAAACAGCCGACGATACAAGAGCGCGCCAATCATACGCATTTCGTCGGGATTCAGTCCCGCTTGCCAGGTGTTGATGCGCTCTTCGCCGAATGGCGAAACAAAGTCCGCGACCGCTTGGCCATTCGTCGGGCTGTGCGTCACCACGCGATACCGTTCCGAATTTCCCAGCGGCGCAAGGGTAACGGTAAAATCTTGATATGCCATATACTGTCTTGTTCAGCGCGGGCTAACGGCAATGAACAATGAATAATTATAGCATGATTGTAATCGGATTGTAATCTGAATGGGCGGTGTTTTTTGCCTATTTCCAGACTCGGCGTTTTCTGCGATGTGTTCCATCGCCAAACATTTGGGGCTTGAAACCGACGTGATTTTCAAGATACGGGTAAGCATCAGAAATGGGCGCGGTTACTTGTTTGATGATTTTCTCCGAAACGGCGCGCGCGCCTTGTTCTTTGCCGCCATTTTTTCGCCGTATGCGACCTTGACAAAATCCGCAATCAACTGTTTTCGCAATTTCAATTCCTCGCGCACGCGTTGCGTCGCATATTTCACATACTCGTCTTTTAATTCATAGCCGACGTAATTGCGCCCCGTCGCGCGCGCGACTTTTAAGGTTGTGCCGATGCCCGCGAACGGGTCGAGGATGAGGTCGCCGCTGTACGAAAAGAGGCGGATGAGCCGATACGCGAGCTCTTCGGGGAACGGGCAGGGGTGCGGCAGTTGATTCGGCGGCACGGGAGCAATGTGCCAAATGTTGTTGGCAATGTCGCGCGTGAAAACGGCGTCGAGTTCCATCGCGTCGCGTTCCTTGTCGCGCTTTGTTTTGTCTTGATAGATTTTCTTGGCGCCCGCTTTACGAAAAATTAAAATGTATTCCAGCATCAAGTTCGGATAATAATAACCGGGGTACGGATGTTGAATCGTCGCGCCCGCGCGTTTCACGCCGCCTGTCACCTTTGCCCAAATTACGTCTTGATGAAATTCCCAACCAATTTCTTCCATCAGGTTGGTCACGTGATACGGCGTCGGCACGTGCTTGCCATTTAACAAGACGGTGCCAATCACAATCGCGCAATGCCCGCCCGGTTTTGTTACGCGCTGCGTTTCCGTGAACACGCGGCGCAAAAAATCCAAATACGTCGCATAATCTTCCGCTTGGCGCGGGCGATAATTTTGCGCGGCGTCACGCGCGTGCGCGTCGTAATCAATCGCGTTCCAATACGGCGGCGAAGTGACAGTCAAATCCACGCTGGCGTCCGCGAGTTCGGGCATCCGTTCGCACGAGTGTTGAAAAATTTCGTTGTACATTGCATTGAAAAAACCTGAACGGGGCGGGCCTCTGCGCGCCGTTCAGGCATTGATTTTCACGCGTCCAATTCTTCGAGCCATTCCGTTTTTTTCGTTTGCGCGCGTTCCTGTTTCACTTGACGTTCGCGTTTATCAATCACGACCGCGCTGCGCGCGTCCTCTAGCGCTTTGACCACGTCAATATCGTTGCCGCCTTGCGCGCTCAAACGATGTCCGATGCGAACCATCACCGGCACGCGCACAATCGGGCCCAAAATCACCGCTTCGCCCACATTCAACCCGGGCAAGTCCGCCAGCAATCCTTCGCTGATGCCTTCGGACGATTGCTTGATGGCGAGTTGGTCTTGGGGATTTGTGAGCCGCATGATAATTTGCGAATTGCATTGCGACAACGTGTCGCCGTGAATTTTGTACGGGCGCTGCGTGACGAGAACGAGAAACAAACCGAACTTGCGCCCTTCCGACGCGATACGTTTGATAATGTGCGCCGCTTGAGATTTCGCGCCCTGTCCGCCCGGCACAAAATTATGCGCCTCTTCCAAAACAAAAAAGACCGGACGCGGCAGCCCATTCGTCGTCGCTTCGCCCCACAGGTCGCGGAGAACCTTGTCCACCACAAATTCCGTAATCCAACTGTCCACGCCCGCCAAATCAATTACCGCCAGATTCATCGGGCGCAATAAATCTTGAATCGGAACTTGCTCAAAGCCCCAAATATCTACGCGCGTCAAGCGTTCCACATATTTGATAGCTTTTTGCGCGCCCGCAATCGCGTCGAGCGATAAACTTTTGCCGCCGTCGCCGTTATTTTTTTCGGAACGCGGCGGCGCGGCGATAGGCGTTTCGGCGTCGTCCGACGCGTCAACGCCAAAATCTTCCCAGTCCACATCGAGATTCGCTTTGGCGTACGCGGCGCGATGAAAATCTTGCATTTCGGGCAGCGATTCTTGGTCGGAACGCTTGCGCTCGGGACCGCGCGGCATCCATTCGCCGCCGGCATCGCTTCCGCCGCCCGCGGCGGCGATGCGTTCTATTTCGCGCAAAAATTCGTGTGGCGCGTAATCGCGCCCGCGCAAATTATCATGCGCTGTTTGCAGCGCTTTGCGAATGTTGGTGGACGCTTCGGGAATACCCGTCATGGCGCAAATTTCTTCCACTTCGAGCGCCGAAAATTTCATGGTGAATTTTTTCGCGCCGCCGATTTCATCGTCGCTGATGCGTCCCTTTTGATTCGTCGGCATCCGATACACTTCGACGCGGTCGGCGAACGGCGTCACGCGCATACTTTCATCGCGGCGCATTTTGACGTAATCGCTGTTGGGGTCAAAAATCACAATCGAACCGCCGAGCTGCAATAATTTTTCCAAAATCACGCCGACCGTGTACGACTTGCCCGCGCCGGTTTGCGCGATGACCGCCATGTGCCGCCGCAAACCGTTGGGATTCAATAACACGTTCACGTTATCGCGGTTGATGAGCGAACCGATGTCAATGCCGCTTTCAACGTCTTGCGAAAAAAAGCGTTTCAACAAATCGTCGGGCGCTTGCGTAACGGGATTGCCCGGCATGGTTGCGTGACGCGGATAGCGCACCGTTCGCCCGTCGAGATACCCCAACACTTGGGCTGTGCCGACGATGATGGGCTGTGAGGTGGAAATGCGATTGAGAATTTGCGCGACTTCGTTGTACGAAAGCGACGTATCGAGCAAACGCGACGAGACTGCAAGTTTGGTCACTTGCGCCAACACATCGTATTGTATCGCGCGTTCGGGGTCCTGAACCTGCACGACAATATATTCCAAACGCGGCGGCGCGATTTCGCGATTGGTCACAAAAGTAAATTCATCGGTCCGAACTTCGCCGACGACGTAACCGACAGTGTTCATGAGCTGAGAGGGCAAGCCCCAACAAGTTTCGAGGCGTGAAATTTGTTGGACCTGACAAAGGAATTAAAACAATTGTTCTATGGCGCGCATTATAACCGAGCGCGGGCGCGGCGTCAATCACAATTTTTCATACGCGCTGACGCGGTCTTGGCGGCGTTTGAGCTCGTTGGCGTAATGTTTGCCCAACGTCTCGGCATGGGCGCGCGCCCACGCGGTCAGTTTGGTCGCGCCGGCGGGCGGGGAATCGGTGTACAACAAATTCGCCATCAAGCCCTCAATCTCTTGGTGCGTAATCGTCACGTCGCCCATTAATTTGCTAATCACTGCGCCGGTCCAATAGCCGAACGCGGGCGGCACGGAAATGATGGGACGGCGCGCGCCAATGATTTCGCCCAACTGTTCGACCAAACCGCGATAGGTGAACGTTTCGGGTCCGATGGCGTCAATGACGCAATTTTCGCGCGCCGCGCCTTGCGCCACCGCGAGCGCGGCAAAATCTTCGACAAAAATTGGCTGCAACTTGTACTGTCCGTCGCCGAATACGCCAAAGACGGGGAGATGACGCAGAATCCACGCAATGTTGTTGACTAAAATATCTTCTATGCCAAAAATGACGGTGGGGCGCAAAATGGCGTACGCGAGACCCGACTCGCGCAGCGCGCGTTCCAAGCGCGCCTTGCCGGCAAAATATTCGAGCGGCGAATCTTCGGATGGATTGGTGATGCTCGTATGCACGACGCGCGTCACGCCCGCCTTTTTTGCCGCGTCAAAAAGTTTTAACGTATTGGCGACGGCGGTCGCGTGCGCGAATTCTTTATCCGCGCCATAATTGAAACGCACCCAGTACGTGTTGTACAACACGGACGCGCCGCGCAAAGCTTCCGTCAGCGCGGCGGGGTCGTCGAAATGGAATGGCTGCGCCGTAACCTTGTCGCCGAACGGATTCGCGCGGCGCGGCGAATTGGTCAACGTCCGCACCGTGACGCCGCGCTCCAATAAACGCGTGGCGATATATTTTCCGGTGTACCCGAACGCGCCCGTGACAATGTGTAATTCTGGCGGCATGTGTTTCTCCCTTTATGAATTTGGGTCGTACGGATTGATTATAACTCACGTTCCGCAGCGCTTTGGCTGTCGGATTGGGAACGCGAATGCGCGACCTGCGTTAAAACGTTTGGCGCGCCAACAAAAATCCCCGAACTATGTTCGGGGATTTTTGTTTTCGTATTCGTCCGCTGTGAAAATGACGGTCTCTTTTGCTTTGCTTTCGTCTTCCGGCAAGAACCAAGCGAGGCCCGCCAACATGCCGACCAACACAACTAGAATTGTCATTGCTGTTTCTTTCTTATTGCGGAGTGATGAGCGTTAAAACGCGATTGCCGGCGAGCGCATACAATTGACCGTTGCGGAACGCTAACTGGGTGATGCCGTCGCGCGCATCCGTAACGCTCGCATTGAGCGCGGTCCAGGTGGCGCCGCCGTCAACGCTGCGCGCCAAACCGATGGGAAAGTATTGCACTGCGTTCGTGCCGACCCAAACGCCGCGCGCGGCATACACGATGTTTGCATTGGCGGGGTCAATCGCAAGCGCCGCAATTGTTTCGCGCGCGCCGGGCGTCAACGTGAGACCGTCATTGATGGCGCTCCACGTCGCGCCGCCGTCCACGCTCTTGAACAAGCCCAAACCTTCAACGCCGCTATACAGCTCTTGCGCGTTCGTCGGACTGACCGCCAGCGCGGTCGCCTGACTGGGCAGCGCATTTGCCAAGACGCGCCATGTTTTGCCGCCGTCATGGCTCACCCAGACATCGCGTTTGGCGGTGAGATAAACGGTTTCGGGCTGCGTCAGCGCGGCGGCATACGCGCCGATGGTTTGTTCATTCACGCCCGCGCGCTTGGCAAAGACCGCGCGGACGCGCGCCAACGAATCGGCTGCCGCGCCGCGCACGCTCGCGCTGGTGTCGGCGACGGCGGTTTTTTGCAATTCATTCAACGCGCGCGCGTCTTGAATTTCGCCCAACGCATACGCCGCATTGCGGCGCACGGCTGGCACGGGGTCATTCCGCATGGCTTGGAGCAGCGCGTCCGTCGCTTGCGGCGACGCGATATAACTCAATACGTCGGCGGCGTTGCGGCGCTGCGTTGGATTGTTCGAGCGCAGCGCGACGAGCAATTGCGGCACCGCATTTTCGCCCGCGGCTTCCAGATTGCGTTGGGCATTGTGCCGCGCCGCCGTCAACGGTTCATCCTTGAGATTGTTGACCCAGCCCTGAATTTGAATTTGGATTGGACTGACCGGCGTCGCGGTCGTATTGAGCGCGGCGATGGCGACCAGCGCGAGCAGCGCGAGAATGGCGCCTGCGGTCAAAAGCGCGCGGCGCGATTTGAGTTGCAAAAAGGGGGTTTGAAAAATGATGTTTGGCATGTCGGTCTCGCTTGGCGATTTGCTAAGAATGACGTCTGAAATCAAAATAAAGACGCAGGCGGAACCGTTTTTGTTCCATCCTGCGTCGCGGCTTGCAAAAGAAAAAAAAGTATTGGCTGCGGTCACAAAATCTGCGCGTTGAGCAAAATGAGCATTATGACGCTCATCAGCGCGCCGCCGAGAATGAGCATGAGAATGCCCCACAGCGCCCACCACGTCGCGCGCTCGAACGAATCGGACGCGCCGGAATTCTGAACGCCGCGCGCCGCCCAGGCATTCTGTTCCAATTGTGCGAGCCGCGTCTCCATGCCGCGCAGCGCATACATTTGTTGCAGTTGCGTTTGTTGGATGGATTGGAGCGCTGCCGCGAGGGCGAGCGCGTCCTGGCGGTTTGCCGTCGGCGCGGGCGCGAGCGGATTCGCCGTCAATGGCAAAAGTTGTGAATCGGAATTGGCGTACGTCCCGGTTTCTGACGTCGGGTCCGATCCAGTTTCATAAGCGTAATCGGGATATTGCATTTTTGCCTCGTGAAAAATTTTTCTGTGTCCATTAAAACACAAATGGCGCGGCGAGGCGAGAGGGTGGGGATTACGAGTTGATAACGAATCGGCGCCGATGGTTGGCGCGGCGCGTTAATTGGTTTGCCGCGCGCTGATGCGCCGATACAACGTGGCGCGCCCTTCGTCGGACGCGACAAAGTCAACGAAACCGGTAACGTCGGCGGAAGCGGTTTTGGGGACAATCAAAAAAACAGTTTGCAGCAGCGGATACGTTCCGTTGGCGATATTTTGGCGCGTGGGCGCAACGCCGTCGAGCGCCACCGCGCGCGTGTGAGCGTTATTGTCCCAAATGTTGGCGGCGACATAACCGATGGCGTTCGGATGTTCGGCGACGTAATCGAGCATGTCCAAGTTGGTCGGTTGGACCAGCGCGGTGGGAGTCGTGCGCGCGCCTTGCATGATTTGTTCTTCGAGGACCGCGCGCGTGCCGGCGCCATCTTCGCGCGTCAAAACTTGAATAACATCTTGACCGTCGGGCGGGTCAAGCCCGAGTTGCGACCACCGATTGATTTCGCCGCCGAGAATTTTTTTCAATTCGTCGCGCGAAAGATTTTCCAACGCGTTGGCGGGATGCGTCACGATGAACACGCCGTCGCGGCCCAGTTCGTACGCAATGGCGTTGGCGCGTTCCAATTCATCCGCCCGCGGGTTGCGTTCGGTAAAAGCAAAATCGTATTGACCAAAGGCGAGTTGGCGCAGCGTCATAGCCGAGTTGGTTTTGAAAAAATCAAACGTCGTGTTGGGATGCGCGGCGCGAAATGCGGCGCCGATTTCGCGCGCGATATATTGGGTCGAGTCCGCCGTGCCGATACGAAAATGCGCGGGCGCGGTAGGAGTTGGCGTCGCGCGACATGCCGCAAAAACGCCAAGTAAAAAAAGACAAGCGGCAAGCAAGCTCGACGCGCGCGCCGGGCTTGGAATCGTCGTCAAACTATTTTGCTTGTTCATCCTCTAGCCGCGCAGCAGCGCTAACGCGATGATGGCGGCAGCCATCACCCAGCGGTAATACACAAAAATATCGGTCGAGTTGCGTTGAAGATATTTGAGGAGGAACCGGATGGTCAAAAAACCCGTGATGGCGGCGGAAGCAAAACCGATGAGATACAAGAATAAATCGCCCGTGCCGAATGCGCCGCGCTGCGCGTCTTGATACAAATCGTACATGCTCTTGAGTCCCGCGCCCGCAATAATTGGCGCGCCGAGCAAAAAAGAAAAACGCGCAGCGTCGTCGCGCTTCAAGCCGAGAAAGAGGCCCGCCGTAATGGTTGCGCCGGAACGCGAGACGCCCGGAAAAATTGCCAGCGCTTGCGCCGCGCCGATGAGGATGGCGTCCCAAAATTTCATTTGCGTCATGCCGCGCAGATGTTTGGCGAGACGTTCGGCGAGAAACAAAAACAAACCCAAAGCGGCGAAAATGAGCGCCATCACAATCACCGCTTGCAGCGCGAGCGGCGCGTTGGGCGCGTGAAAAATTTCTTCCACTTTGCTTTCCGCCAACGCGCCAATCACGGCGCCGGGGATGCAGCCGATGAGAATGAGCCACGCGAGGCGGCGGTCGGGGTCGTCGCCGATTTTTCTTTCGGCGACGCTCGCGACGCCTGCGCGCAGCAAGCGGCCCCAATCTTGCCAAAAATATGCCAACACCGAGACGAGTGTGCCGAGATGCAGCGCCACGTCAAACGGTAAACTGGTCAGGACGGCATTGTCCCAGCCGAAAAGCCAGGGCACGATAATCAAGTGCGCCGAACTTGAAATGGGCAAAAATTCGGTCAGCCCTTGCAGAACGCCGAGAACGATAGATTGAAAAATGAGAGCGAAATCCATAAATGGCGAGATGCGACGCGCGCGGCGCGTTTAGCGATTTAGATATTCGTGCAAAATTTCTAGCGCCGCAATGGCGGAGGCGTATTTATTTTCCAGGCGATTGCCGTTCCAAATAAATTTGCGGCACCAAAACGCGTCGGGCGCGGACAATGCGATATAGGTCAGCCCCAATGGTTTGGTCGCCGTCGCGCCGCCGGGGCCCATGATGCCCGTGATGCCGATGGCGACATCCGCGCCAAATTGCGCGCGCGCGTTTTGCGCGATGACGCGCGTCACGGGTTCGCTGACCGCGCCGTGTTCCAGCAATAAATCGTTTGGCACATTGAGCAGACGTTCTTTTGCCTCGTAGGCATAGGCGACGACGCTGCCCAAAAAATATTCGGAACTGCCCGGCACATCGGTGAGAAACGAGGCGATCAAGCCGCCGGTGCAGGATTCGGCGAGCGCGAGGGTTTTGTG
>JAJVIA010000067.1:2613-15053 GCA_022072245.1 Anaerolineae bacterium | reverse complement strand
TTGAAATTTCTTGCCATCGTCGGTTCGATTTTGGCGGAATTTTTCATGACGCGCGTTTCGGCGTTGAAACTCCAAGTCGAAGCGGGCATCGTCGAGCGCTCGGTGGACGGCTTGACGCCGGCGGAGCAATTGGAATTGGCGCGCGAACAAGCGCAGCGTTTGATGCGCGACGCGCGCGCGTGTTTGTACAAATTGATGCCGCAATTGGAACGCGCGGGCGTTTTTATTTGCAATTACGCCGCCTTGAACGCCGAACAGCAAGAGTATGCGCGCGAGTATTTTGAACGCGTCGCGTTTCCCGTCTTGACGCCGTTGGCGTATGACCCGGCGCGCCCGTTTCCGCACATCTCGAACATGAGTTTGAATCTCGCGGTGATTATTCGCGACGAACGCAAGCGCGAACGTTTTGCGCGCGTCAAGGTGCCAAATACGCTGCCGCGCCTCGTGCCTGTGCCTCCGCCGCCCGACGCGCCCGCCAAGAGCCAATGCTTTGTGTGGCTCGACCAACTCATCAAACAACATTTGGACGCGCTGTTTCCCGGCATGGAAATTGTCGAAGCGCATCCGTTCCGCGTCACGCGCGATGCCGAGTACGTGATTCAAGAATTGGAAGCGGATGATTTGTTGGAAACAATCGAGCGCGGCGTGCGGCAGCGCCGTTTCGGCGAAGTGGTGCGTTTGACCGTCAGCCCCGACATGCCGGACAAAATCCGCGTGATTCTGGTGGACAACCTGAAACTGGAACCCGAAGATATTTATATTCTAGAGCCGCCGCTGGGCATGAGCGATTTGTTTGGCGTGTACAGTTTGATTGACCGCCCCGATTTGAAATATCCGACGTTTGTACCGCATTATCCGCGCTTGTTGGCAAACACCGACGATACGTTTGTCGCCGTGCGCCAGCGCGATATTTTGCTGCATCATCCCTACGATTCGTTTACGCCGGTCGTCGAATTTTTACAAGAAGCCGCGCGCGATGCGCGCGTCCTAGCCATCAAAGCGACTTTGTATCGCGTCGGCAAGAACGCGCCCGTCGTGCAGGCGCTGCTCGACGCGGTCCGCAACGACAAACAGGTTACGGTGTTGGTGGAACTCAAAGCGCGGTTCGACGAAGAAAGCAATATCGAATGGGCGAAACAATTGGAAGCCGAAGGCGTGCATGTGGTGTACGGCTTGCTCGGTTTGAAAACCCATTCCAAAATCGCGCTGGTCGTGCGCGACGACGGCGATGAGATTCGCCGCTATCTGCATCTCTCCACCGGCAATTACAATGCCGTCACGGCGCAGCTCTATACCGATATCGGTTTGTTGACGTGCGACGAGGACATGGGCGCGGACGCGTCGGACCTGTTCAATTATCTCACCGGCTATTCCGCCAAAACCGATTATCGCAAATTTCTGGTCGCGCCCATCAATCTGCGTACGCGGCTGGAAGAATTGGTGCAGCGCGAAATCGAACACGCGCAGCGCGGCGATAAAGCGCACATTATCATGAAGATGAATTCGCTGGTGGACCAGGAGATGATTCGCCTGTTTTACAAAGCGTCGCAGGCGGGCGTGAAACTGGATTTGATTGTGCGCGGCATGTGCTGTTTGCGGCCCGGACTGGCTGGCGTCAGCGACAATATCCGCGTGCTCAGCATCGTCGGCCGTTTTCTGGAACACAGCCGCATTTATTATTTCCGCAACGGCGGCGCGAATGAGGTGTATCTCGGCAGCGCGGACGTGCGTTCGCGCAATCTGGATCGCCGCGTCGAAATTTTATTTCCGGTCGAGGACCCGCGGCTGGTGCGGCACATTCACGAAGACATTCTCCAAGTGTATTTGGCGGATAACGTCAAGGCGCGTGAAATGCAAGCCGACGGTTCGTACGTGCGCCTCTCGGCTGCGGCAGGTCAGGAACGCATCAGCGCGCAGGAATGGCTGATTGCGTATCGCGGCAAAAATCATACGAGTTGAATCGAACGCCTCCGCGACGCGCAAAACCAAAACCGATTTATTCTTTTGTTGCGCGCGCCGCCGCGACAAATTGCGCCGCGTCGTACTGCATCGCGTCGGCGATGCGGTCAATCGTCAGATCGGCGGGCGCATATCCGTCAATATATTTCGCCTCGTGCGCGTAATGCCCCTGCCGCACCCAAACCGTCGTGACGCGCGTCCCCCAAATTTTTTTCAACGCGTCCAAGATGCGAAGTTTGTCGTCAAACATCACATAATGGTCGGCGGGAAAACGTTCCGCCACCGCCGCCGTTTCCAATTCTTTGTGAATATAAATTAGCGCTTGGCCGTCGAACGCTTCGAGCAAACCCGCGTTTTCGATTTTGAACGGTTGAAACACTACGTCGCCGTCCGAAAGAATGACCGTCGCGCCAAATTGTTTGAGATATTCAATCGTATCGAGCGAGCCGGGAAAAAGCCGATTGGCAAAATGATAATTCAGCAGATACAACGAGACGTGCATGATTTCGGTGTGCTGCGGATGCGCGAGCCGATACTGTTGTAACGCGCCCAAATAATCCGCGTAACCGAGTTCGTGACGCAATTGTTCAAAGAGCTCGAAATAAAATTGCTGTTCGGCGGGCCCAATTTGCGCCGCGAGAAAACGATGCAAGTCCGCCGTCACGCGGTCGGTATCGAGCAGCGTATTGTCCACGTCAACCAGAAAAACCAAGCGCGGCGACGCGGCGGCGCTGACGTTCGTCGAATTCATGCGGTCTCTCTCACGCGCCATCCAACGCGCGCGTCACGATATCCTGCGCTTCCGCCACAAGCGCTTGCAGATGTTGCGCGCTCGTAAAACTTTCCGCGTAAATTTTATAAATATCTTCGGTGCCAGAGGGCCGCGCGGCAAACCAACCGTTCGCCGTCGTCACTTTCAAACCGCCAATCGGTTCATTGTCGCCCGGCGCCCGCGTTAATTTCGCCAAAATTTTTTCGCCCGCCAATTCGGTGGCGGTCACATCCTCCGGCGCAAGTTTTGCCAGTTTCGCTTTTTGCGCCGCATTCGCGGGCGCGTCCTGCCGCGTATAGTACGGCGCGCCAAAGCGCGCGGTCAAACTCTGATACCGTTCGCCGGGGTCGCGTCCCGTGACCGCCGTAATTTCTGCCGCGAGCAAACCGAGCAGCAGCCCGTCCTTGTCGGTCGTCCACACCGTGCCATCGCGCCGCAAAAAACTCGCGCCCGCGCTCTCTTCGCCGCCAAAACAAAACGAGCTGTCAAACAATCCCGGCGCGAGATATTTGAAACCGACCGGCACTTCGACCAGCTTGCGTTGCAGCGCGCCGACCACGCGGTCAATCATGCTGCTGCTCACCAGCGTTTTGCCAACGCCCGCCGTCGCGCGCCATTGCGGGCGATGCGTCAACAGATATTCAATCGCGACGGCGAGATAATGATTCGGATTCAACAAACCATGCGAGCGCGTGACAATGCCGTGCCGATCCGCGTCCGGGTCGTTGCCCCACGCAATATCAAAATCAGATTTCAAACCGACGAGGCCCGCCATCGCGTACGGGCTGGAACAGTCCATGCGAATTTTGCCATCGTGGTCAACCGTCATGAATGAAAACGTCGCATCCACACGCGGATTCGTGACCGTCAAATTCAAACCGTACTGCGCCGCAATGGGCTGCCAATAACCGAGCGCCGCGCCGCCCAACGGGTCCACGCCGATTTGGATGCCGCTCGCGCGAATCGGTTCAAAATCAATCACGTTCGCCAAATCGTTCACATAGCCCGGCACATAATCTTGGACGTGCGTGGTCGACGCGCGCAGCGCGCTTGCATACGCCACGCGTTTCACCGCCGCGTTGCCGCCGCGCAAAATTTCATTCGCGCGGTCTTGAATCCATTGGGTCGTCGCGCTGTCGGCGGGACCGCCTTCGGGCGGATTGTATTTGAAACCGCCATCGCGCGGCGGATTGTGCGACGGCGTAATCACGATGCCGTCCGCCAACGCGTTCGGATGTTCTCGATTCCACGCCAAAATCGCGCGCGAAATGACCGGCGTCGGCGCGAATCCATCATCGCGCTGAATAATCGTCTCGACGCCATGCGCCGCCAACACTTGGAGCGCGGTCCGTTCGGCGGGCGCGGAAACGGCGTGCGTATCTTTGCCCATGAAAAGGGGTCCCGCATAATTTTGACGTTTGCGATATTCGCAAATCGCTTGCGTGATGGCGAAAATATGCGCCGCGTTAAAACTGCCGTCGAATGGCGAACCGCGATGGCCACTCGTGCCAAACGCGACGCGCTGCGCGGGATTGCGCGCGTCGGGTTTGATTTCAAAATACGCGCGTTCCAACGCGGCGGGGTCAATCAATAAATTTTGCGGCGCCGGTTTTCCGGCAAGAGGTGAAAGCGCCATACGGTATGCCTCGCAATGCAGAATCCGAGACCTTGCGAATTTTCAGAAACCCGAAAAGTCTTGCGGACGATTCCGCAATTTCATCCAGTTAGCGCGCTAGAGGGGTACGCCGAGATACACGCCTAACGCATATCTGCCTAACGCCAACCCATTCAACAAGAGCAGCGCCAGCGTAATGCCGACGGCAAAACGGGACAACGCCTCGCGCGGCTGCGTGACGGCGCGAAAAAAACTTGCCGCCAACGCCGTCCAAATGCTCGCGTTCAAGCCAATCACGGCGACCAACATTAACGCGCTCAACGGATACAACAGCCAAGCCATTTGACTGTTGACGAGCAATACGAGCGCCGCAATCAGCGCGAGCAAAATCAGAAAATCGGCGGCGTTTTCGTAGATGGGTTTGGAATACGGGTTGCGATACAAATTGCCATTGAGCATCACAAACAACAGACTGCCGAGCGAAATGCCCATCAACGCGCCCGTAATGAGACGCAAGCTATTTTGCGGTTCGTACAAAAACGGATGCCCCAACGCGACCGACGCGAATGAATTGACGCCATCGCCCGCCCATAAAAAAAAGAAAACGAGCAGCGCGACGAGGTACGGCAGTTTCGGCAATTGCGCGGCGCGCGGTTTGCGGAGCGCCAGATACAACAGCGTCAACAAACCGCCGAGATACATTCCGGTACAGCGCGCGCACAAACACAATGGTACGCCCGCGATAAAATACGAGTGCGAATCCCACTGATGGCACACCGCCGAACCGAACCAATTCGCCGCGTCCAATAACCAAAGCATCGCATTGTTCATACGCCCATTATACAAAATTTATGGTTCCACGCGGCGCCTGTTGCGCGGCGCGCCCTGCGTGCGCGTCTATAAATAATCGCCTTCAAAAAACCACGTCGCGTACGGCAATTCTATCGCGCCGCCGCCGACCGGCGCATTTTCATTCACCACGCGGCCCTCGCGCAATTCGTATTGTTGAATTTCGACAGCCAGCGTCAAATCATTGATGGCGTCAATAATGACTTTGCCTTCGGCGTACACTTTGGGCAAAAGCCGCAAGCGCGTTTGGGTCGTATCGCTTTGAAAAATAAATTCCATCCCCTGCTTGGTCAAGTGCGCGACCTGAAGTTTTGCGCCTTGCGCCAAGCCGATCAATTGACCAAACTGTAACGCGAGTTGATTGTATTCCGCTTTCATGGCGTTTTGGACTCCTTGTACATGAATCGAATTGCGTCTTGCATTTTACGCGGCGGGTAGAATGGGCGCGCGCACGCGGCGCAGGACATAACCAAAAAGCGTCAGAGCCAGCGCGATGCCGCCCACCGCAATCCCCACATAGCCGATGCGTTCAAAGAAAATTCCGCCAAACAAACTGCCCGAAGCCGCGACCAGTCCGACCAATAAATCATTCGACCCCTGAATATGGCCGCGTTCATTGACCTGAATCGAATCGGTCAACAGCGACGACCCCGCGACATAACAAAAATTCCAGCCCGCGCCCAAAATAAACAACGCCACCGCCAACCGCCACGTTTCCGCCGCGAACGGCGCGAGCAGACACGCCATGATCAACAAGCCCGCGCCCAACAAAATCGTTTTCGCATGACCCATCCGGTCGGCGATGCGACCGGTCACAAAGGAAGTGAGATACATGCCCGTCACATGCGCCGCGATGACGATAGATACTTCGTCGAGCGTGTGATGCAAATGTTCGGTCATTTGCAGCGGCGTCATCACCATCACCGTCGTCATCACAACCTGCCCCAACACCATCGCGGCGACGGCGGTCTGCACATTGCGCGCGCGCAGCGCCTGAAAAAAATTGCGCGCGGGTAATTCTTGCGTCACATCCTCTTGCGCGGTCAGCGCCAGCGCGCGTCCAATATCGCGCGGGTCGGGCCGCAGCAGCGAAAAAATCATCAAACTGCCCAACACAAAAATCGCCGCGCCAAGCAAATACGGCCCCGCCAATGAGTCATAACCGAGCTGCGTGGCAAAATGACTGGATGGTCCGACCGCGAGCGGGCCCACAATGCCGCCTGCCGCGCCGCCCAGCACCACCCAGCTTACCGCGCGCGCGCGTTTTTCTTGCGTCACCATATCGGCGGCGGCAAAACGACCCTGATCCAACGCGCCGCGCGACATGCCCATCAACGCGTGCGCCAGAAACAAGGCAAACGGCACAAACGCTATCAACGCGAACGCGCCGAGCCCCGCGCCCAGTACGCCAACCAAAAAACCGATGCACAACCCCGCGCGCCGTCCATAGCGGTCCATCAATCGGCCAGCCGGAAACGCGCCGACGGCGGTGCCCAACACATACGCGGTCGTCGGCACGCCCGCAAAATCGGTTGTGCCGGTGAGATGCGTCGCCGCAATCGAACCGACCGTAACAGCTGCCGTCATCCCAAGCGAAGCAATGCTTTGTCCCGTAAAAAGAACCGCCGTCAAACGACGAATGACATTGGGCGCAGGAAGCGCCAAGATAGCTTGCATACAAATCCTTGAAAATGATACGCCAGAATCGGCGCGCGCAATGCTTTCCCGAACGCAGGGCTGGCGCATGATTGACACGCCCCCAAAGGATTGCGCCGCGCCGCGCAAGTATTCTCTGTCCAAAAAATTGGCTTGGCCGCGCGCGCTTGGCGCCAAGCCCGATTGCGGACGCGAAAACGCTTGACAAGCGCCGCAAAGCAAGGCATAGTATATGCGTCCGCGCGTGCCGCGCAAACGCACGCCCTTGAGAAATCAACCGCGTATGTCCATTCCCACAAAAACTTTGCGCCGTTTTGCGTTTTTTGCCTCGGCGCCAAATAACGCCATGAAACGCTTGGCAGCCCAAGTCACGCGACTTGAGTTTGAACCCAATACGTTGGTCTTTTGTCAAGGCGACCCCGGCGATTATTTTTACATGATTCAAGACGGCACGATTGAAATTTTGAACGCGTCCGCCGAAACCCAGCTCAATCTTTTGCACGCGGGACAATGGTTCGGCGACTTTGCGCTGCTCGACGACGCGCCGCGTTCGGCTTTGGCGCGGACGCGCACGCGCGCGATTTTGCTCGCGCTGCCGCGCGCGGAATTTCTCGAGCTCGTCACGACGTATCCGCTCGTTTTGTACGTCCTCGCCACCAGCAGCCAACAGCAGCTGCGCGAACGCGACCGCGCATATCTTGCCGCCGTCGAAACGCGCGCGCGCCAATTGGAACAGCTCTATTTTACTGCGCTGGATATTACGCGGCATCTCGACCGCACGCGCGCGCTCGAAGCGATCCGCGCGCGCGCGATTGAATTGCTGCACAGCGCGGGCGGCGACCTGTATTTGTTTGACGCGTCAGTCAATGGTCTAGTCGCTCAAACCGCCGCAGCGTTCGACGCGTCCCGTTTTCAGCAAGGCAAAGAGTGCGCCGACAGCGCGTTTGCCACGGGCGCGCCGCGCATCGTAACGCCGACGCGGCGCGCGCCGCGCCACGAACTCGCCGCGCCCATTCAGTTGACCGAGCCGAACGGGACGACGCGGCCCTTGGGCGCGCTGCGCGTGTATCGCGCCAAAAACGGCATCGCGTACAACGATGAAGATTGCAAACTGCTGGAACTATTTGCGAGTCAAGCCGCGATTGTCATTGAAAACGCCGACCTGATTCAAACGCGCGTCCTGCAAAGTCAATTGGAAAATGAATTGCAAAATGCGCGGCGCGTCCAACGCCAGCTCATTCCTTTCGAGCCGCCGCGTTTGCGCGGCTATCAGATTGCGACATTGTGGTATCCCGCCAAACAGGTCAGCGGCGACTATTATGATTTTATTCCGCTCGCCGACGGCCGCGTGGCGTTTGTGATTGCGGACGTTTCCGGCAAAGGGTTGGACGCGGCAATGTTCATGGCGAATACGCGCGCGACGTTGCGCGCGAGCGCGGTGGCGGGCGACGACCCCGCCGCCATTGTCGCGCGCGCCAATCAGACGCTGGCGCAAGATTCTTTGGGCGGCATGTTCGTGACCATGTTTTTTGGAATTCTAGACCCGCTGAACGGCGCTTTTGCGTATGTCAACGCCGGACACAATCCGCCCTTGTTATGGCGCGCGGACACGCGAACGCTGGAAACGCTAGAGATTGGCGACCGCGCGCTGGCTATCACAAACGATTTTGTTTATCGTCCTCACCGCCTCACGCTGAATTTGCGCGATTTACTTTTGCTCTATACCGACGGCGTGAATGAAGCGACGAACGCCGCCGACGCGCAATTTGGTATGGAACGCCTCGAAAACATGATTCGTCAAAATGCGTCCGCCAGCGCGCGCCAAATCATTCGCCGGCTCGACCAACGCGTGCGCGCCTTTACCGGCGCATTTCCCCAAAGCGATGACATCACGGTTGTCGCTTTGCGCCGCGCCTAATTCTTGACAAATAAGTTGCGGGGTCCGAGACGTTTCGGGTTTCCGAAAACTCGAAAGGTCTTGGCAGACGCCCCCGCAATCAAGTCAGAGCGCCAATTGCCGCGAGTTTTTTTTGAAATCGCCCCACGACATGGCTTTTCGATGCAGCGCGCGCGCGTGTCCGTAAATTGGGCAAGCGCTTGGCTTGTAAAAAATGCAGCGTACGCGCGCTGCATTTTTTTATCCGCGAATTTTTTTGCGTCGGCGTTTCAATCGCGCGCGCTTCCTCACAAAACTTCAACGTCGTGCGGTTTGCTTTCTTGCAAACCCGCGCCGGTCATGCGGACAAAAATCGCTTTTTCGTGAAACTCGCGCAAAGTGTGCGCGCCGCTATAACTCATCCCCGACCGAATCCCGCCCACCAATTGGACCAGGACTTCACGCGCTTTGCCGCGATACGGCACCGCCGCTTCGACGCCCTCCGCCACATATTCGTCAATATCTTCTTGCAATACTCGTTCGCCGTCGCGCGTTTTGCGGTCGCGGTTCGCGGCGGTGGACGCCATGCCGCGCGACGCTTTGTATTTATGCCCTTGACGCGTCATCATCAAGCCGGGGCTTTCGTCGGTGCCGGCGAGCAGCGAACCAATCATGATTGTCTCGGCGCCCGCCGCCAGCGCCTTTGCCGCGTCGCCGGGGTAACGGATGCCGCCGTCTGCAATCGTCGGCACATCAAACGCGCGCGCCGCGTCCGCGCACTGTATGACGGCGGTCAATTGCGGCACGCCCGAACCCGCGACGAGACGCGTGACGCAAATCGAGCCGGGCCCAACGCCCACTTTGACCGCATCCGCGCCCGCGTCGCACAAACGCTTAACGCCGTCCGCCGTAGCGACATTGCCCGCCACCAGCTGCGCGTCGGGAAAACGTTTTCGCAAATTCAACAGCATTTCGATTTCTTGTTTCGAATTGCCGTGCGCGATATCAATGACGATGCAATCCGCGCCCGCGTCCAGCACACATTCGACGCGCGCCAAATCGCTTTCCTTGACGCCAACCGCTGCGCCGACCGCCAAACGGCCGCGCGCATCTTTGGTCGCGTGCGGATATTGCATCTGCTTCATAATATCTTTGAGCGTAATCAAACCAGCGAGCCGCCCGTCCTCGCCCACCAGCGGCAATTTTTCGATGCGATGCGCGTGCAATATCTTTTCCGCCTCGCGCAGCGTGATGCCCGACGGCGCGGTGATGACGTTCTTTTGCATGATGCCGGCGATGGATTTCGCGTTATCATTTTCAAATAACAAATCGCGCGTGGTCACAATGCCCACAATCTGGGCGCCGCCGTTCAATATCAAAATGCCGCCCGTGCCGGTTTCTTCCACAATGCGTTTGGCGTCGCCGACGGTGTGCGTCAGATTCAAAGTGAACGGATTTTCGACGACGAACGATTCGGTTTTTTTGACGCGCTGAATTTGCGCGGCTTGTTCCTCAATCGTCAAAAAACGGTGAATGATGCCGATGCCGCCCTCGCGCGCCATCGTAATCGCCATTTCCGCTTCGGTCACCGTATCCATGTTGGACGACACAATCGGAATCTGTAATTTAAGTTTGCGCGTCAAACGCGTTTGCACATCGAGTTTATGCCGCGACGCGACTTGGGAATACTGCGGCGCGAGCAAAACGTCGTCGTAGGTAAGGGCAGTTTCAGGAAGGATGGTCATGGTTCAAGCATCCGCGCTGCCTGTTACCTGATACGGAATGGTGGCGCGTAGCAGGTAGCGGGTAGCAGGTGAAAATCTATTCGGCAAAAATAATTTTATCGCCTTCAAACTTTTCAATGACCGCCAGCGATTCGACTTGGACATTCAAATCGCGCAGCGCGCCGCGGCCGCCTTCGAACGATTTTTCAATGACCGCGCCGATGCCGACCAATTGCGCGCCGCTTTGCCGGACAAGCTCCGCCAAGGCGCGAATTGTCAACGCGGACGCGAGAAAATCGTCAATAATCAAAATGCGTTCTGCGGGCGATAAAAATTCGTGCGACACCATCAACTGAACCTCGCCGCCTTTGGTGTGCGAAGGCGCGGTGGCTTGATACGGTTCGGTGTTGAGCGTCAAAGGTTTCGTTTTGCGCGCAAACACGACCGGCACCTGAAGCATCATGCCCGTCGCCAAGGCGGGCGCGATGCCCGAAATTTCCGCCGTTAAAATTTTGCTCGGATGCTGCGCCCGAAAGCGCCGCGCAAATTCATAGCCGATGCCCTGCATGAGCAGCGGGTCCACCTGATGATTCATAAAGACATCCACCTTCAGGATGCCGTCGCCTAGATAACGTCCTTCGCTTTGGATGCGTTCGCGCAGCCAGTGCATGTACATGCCGTCGCGTTCGTTCATCGTTCCTCCAAAAAACAATCGCTGGGTGTTGGTTATAGGTCGCAAATCAAAATCAGACGCGCCGATTATCGCATAGGATTGGGAAGAGGGGAAAATAGGCAAATTACGTTTGACGCGGGGTAATGTACGTAGGATGATCAGCGGGCAAATTTGAGGCAACGTAGGAGGAACGCGCATGGAAGCAAAAACCAAATCGCAGACGGCAGTAGAAAATGGAAACTCGATAACCATTCCCATTCATGGGAACAAATAACTGGGCAAAGGGATTCTGCGCAAGCTTGTGAAGGCATTTAAAGCGGCGGGGATCTTGACTCTTGTTTTATTCCTGTTCTGGATTGGCGCCAGGTTCTTTGCGTTATTGTGAAAATAAATACGCCGCGTTGATGATGGTCTTGAGTCAGTTGGGCGATAGCAGTTTGAAAAGTGGGTACACATCGGAACGAAACGGCGTGCGTGCCGTACCGAACGCTCGCCGCAGCGTTCGCTTCCCCACGCGCATTAAAATCCCGCGCGCAGGGGAACGAAACGGCATCCGTGCCGTACCGAACGCTCGCCGTAGCGTTCGCCTGTCCGCGCGCAGGGGAACGAAACGGCGTTCGTTCCCTACCACGCATCCACAATGCCCACGTACGGATAATCCTCCCATTTCTCCACGAGACCTTTTCGCACCGGATTATTCAGCACATAATTGCACACAGGTTCCACAGAGCGATTGTACCAAATCACGCGGTCATAGCTGCTTTTGAGCCATAGTTGGCCCGTGCCGCCTTGCGCCCACCAAATTTTCGTCGTCGTCCATTTTTTGAAATTACCCACGTGGTCAAGAATCGTCTCTGGCACAACCCCCCGCGCGCCGCCGTCAAAATAACGAATCTCGTGCGGCGGCAAACGCACGATGAAATGCAAGTGGTCAGGCATCAAACAATAAACATACAACGTCCAATCGTGATGTTTCTTGCGCCACAGCAGCGCATCCACAACCGCCCGCGCCAATTTATCATTTGTAAAACGCGGCTGGCCCCATTTCGCCGAAATGGTAAAGAAAAAATCACAGTCGCTCGCCGTATAGTATTCAAGCGGCAGGCGATGCTTTTTGCGCTCACGATGCGGACGTGGCATTTTGAGATATTCCATAAACTCGCAGTAATCGCTGTATGCTGACATGGTTCACCTCGCACATTGTACCGAACGCTCGCCGCAGCGTTCGCTTCCCCACGCGCATTAAAATCCCGCGCACAGGGGAACGAAACGGCGTGCGTGCCGTACCGAACGCTCGCCGCAGCGTTCGCTTCCCC
>JAJVIA010000067.1:0-2513 GCA_022072245.1 Anaerolineae bacterium | reverse complement strand
GATAAATCGCGCGCGAGTTTTACAATCGCCCCTTTGTCGAAATCGTTGACCGTCAATAATGCGCGCCCGCGCGAAGGAAGCGTCATGCCCGCTGCCATTTCCGCTTTGGCAAAGGCGTGACCGAAACTCGACGCGTGGCCCATCACTTCGCCCGTCGAACGCATTTCGGGTCCGAGACGCACGGGCGTGCCGTCGAATTTGTCGAATGGCAGCACAACCTCTTTGACAAAAAAACCGTCAATGCGCGGTTCTTGCGTAAATCCAATTTCGCGCAACGTTTTGCCGACGGCGATTTGTGCGGCGATGCGCGCGAGAGGTACGCCTGTGGCTTTGGCGACGAATGGCACCGTGCGGCTCGCGCGCGGGTTCACTTCCAGCACATACACAATTTCATCTTTGATGGCGAACTGCGCGTTCATCAAACCGCGCACGCCGAGTTTCAGCGCGAGGCGCGTCGTGTAATCGCGCAAAATGTCGAGATGATATTGCGAAATTTTGAACGGCGGCAAAACGCACGCGCTGTCGCCCGAATGAATCCCCGCTTCTTCAATGTGCTGCATGATGCCGCCGATGACGACTTTGCTGCCGTCGCACACGCAATCCACGTCCACCTCGAACGCATCTTCCAAATAGCGATCAATTAGAATCGGATGCTCCGGCGAAACGTCGGATGCTTGCTCGATGAAATGCGCGAGGTCGGCTTCGTCATACACAATCCCCATCGCGCGCCCGCCCAACACGAACGACGGACGCACCATCAAGGGATAACCGATTTGCGACGCGACGCGGCACGCTTCCACCAACGAGCGCGCCGCGCCATGTTCGGGCGCAGGAATGTCCAACTCGCGCAGCAGCGCGCCGAAACGCGCGCGGTCTTCGGCAAGCTCTATCGCTTCGGGCGACGTGCCGAAAATTTTCACGCCCGCGTTTTCCAACGCGCGCGCGAGATTCAACGGCGTTTGTCCGCCAAATTGAATCAACACGCCGTCGGGTTTTTCACGTTCAATCACGTCCATCACATTTTCAAACGTGACGGGTTCAAAATACAAACGGTCGGCGGTGTCGTAATCGGTGCTGACCGTTTCGGGATTGCAATTCAGCATAATCGTTTCGATGCCCAAGTCTTGAAGCGCGTAACAGGCATGAACACAGCAATAATCAAACTCGATGCCCTGCCCGATGCGATTCGGTCCGCCGCCGAGAATCAAAACTTTTTTGCTGTTCGTCGGTTCCGCTTCATCCATCGTTCCCGCATACGTCGAATACAAATACGGCGTGAACGCTTCAAACTCTGCCGCGCACGTATCAACTCTCTGATAAACAGATTTTACGTTTGACGCTTGACGTTTCACGCGCACTTGCATCTCACTCGCGCCCACCAAATCGCCAATCGCGCGGTCGCTAAAGCCATCGCGTTTCGCGCGGCGCAATAATTCCGCGTTCAATGAACCGAGCGACTGTTGAGCTAACGCGCGTTCGGTTTCGACGATGGCGCGCAATTGTTCCACGAACCAAACGTCGTAACCCGATTCATTCGCCACGTGCGCGATGTTCCAATTTTGCCGCAGCGCCTCGACGACGCGAAACAATCTATCCGCCGTCGCCAATCGCAAATCGCCAATCTCAATTTTTGAATTTTGAATTTTGAATTTCGAATTTTGAACTTCTAAGCCCCTCACCGCTTTTTGCAATGCCTCGCGGAATGTTCCGCCCAACGCCATCACTTCGCCCACCGCTTTCATTTGCGGACCCAACACCGCGTCGGCGTGCGGAAATTTTTCAAATGCCCAGCGCGGAATCTTCACGACGACGTAATCAATGCTCGGCTCGAAACTCGCGGGCGTCACGCGCGTAACATCGTTTTTGATTTCGTCGAGCGTGTAACCGACGGCGAGCAGCGCGGCGATTTTCGCAATCGGAAAACCGGTGGCTTTGGACGCGAGCGCGGAGGAACGCGACACGCGCGGATTCATTTCAATCACCACCATTTTGCCGTCGCGCGGATTCACCGCGAATTGCACATTGCTGCCGCCTGTTGCGACGCCAACCGCCGACAAAACTTGCTTTGCCGCATCGCGCAAGCGTTGATATTCGCGGTCTGTCAATGTCATCGCGGGCGCGACGGTGATGCTGTCGCCCGTGTGAACGCCCATCGCGTCGAGATTTTCAATCGAACAAACGACGACGAATTGGTCTGCCGCGTCGCGCATCACTTCGAGTTCGTACTCTTTCCAGCCCAACACCGATTGCTCAATCAAAACTTGATGCGTCGGCGACGCGCGCAAACCGCGTTCGGCGCGTTCGCGCAATTCCTCCGTGTTGTACGCAATCCCCGCGCCCGCGCCGCCGAGCGTGAACGACGGACGAATCAAAACGGGATAACCGATTTTTTCCGCGAGTTGCAGCGCGGCGTCAACGCTCGTCACCGTATCGCTTTCGGGAACATCCAGCCCAACGTCGCGCATCGCGGCTTTGAACAATTGCCTGTCTTCGGCGAGTTCAATCGAATGAAC
>JAJVIA010000005.1 GCA_022072245.1 Anaerolineae bacterium | reverse complement strand
AGCATGTTCAATAATTTTGGGTCGTCGTCCACAATCAATACTTTAGCCATTCCTGCACCTCGCAAAAATTATAGCGCTCTCTGGCTGAGAAATCTGTAAGCCAATCCTGTGAAAATGCTGAGAACTCTCAGAAATCACTCAAGGTCTTTTTAATCTTTTCTTGGAATCGTATCAGCTACGTTCGCTATAGTGAAATGGAAAAGGCGGGGGCGCAAAATCGTTCCCCCCGGAATGAGAGGCAAATTAAATGTCAAAAATCTTGCGCATCAGTTTTCTCGTCGGCATCTTGTTGACGGGCGGATTAGGGTTGGGATTTCAAGCCGCGTCGGCATCGGGCATGAGCATTGATCCGAAATACGGTAATTATGAGACGACGTTTGGCGCGGAAGCAAACGGCTTTAATAAAAACGATCAAGTCTCGTTGTGGGTTGGTCTGTCCGACGGCAGTACGGTCAGTCTGGGGACGACACAGGCGGACAGCAGCGGCAGTATTTCGTTCGCGTTTTCGCCGCAAAGCGATTGGGCGCAAGGCGAAGTGATTGTCGTCGCGCGCGGCATGAGCAGCAAACACGAGGTCTCGACCAAATTCACATTGGTTGACGACGCGAGTGAAACAACATCGTCCTCCTCGACCGACGGCGCCATCGTCGCGTACGCGATGGACGGATTGAGCATCACGTATGTTGGTTCGGGGTACACGGCAGGCGAACGCGTTGCGGCGTGGTTTCAATACCCAAGCGAATCGGGTACGGACACAGCGCATGCCTTGGACGATGTCTACGCGGATGCGTCGGGCAATGTGTCGTTTACATTCACCATCGGCAAAGATTGGGAATTTGGCAATTACCACGTCACTGCGTACGGCGCGTCAAGTCAACACATCACCTACAACACGTTTAGCTATTTTGGCACAATCACCGAACAACGCGAATATCTGTCCGAAACGGCGACCGGCAGCGGCACGGTGAGCAGCGGCGCCTGGTACGGCTACTATTACGACAATGCCGAACTGGACGGTTCAGCAGTATATACCAACAGCTACGCGACCCTCGATTTTGATTGGGGATTGGACAGTCCCGCGTCGATTGTGCCGAGCGATGATTTTTCCGCGCGCTGGATTACGACGCGCGCCTTCGCCGCCGGATATTACACCATCACGGCGACGGCGGACGATGGCATTCGCGTGTATGTGGATGGCTCTATCGTCATTGACGCATGGCAAGACCAATCGGCAACCACTTTTGCGTCAACCGTATATCTTGACAGCGGAAATCACACAGTCAAGGTCGAGTACTATGAGCATACGTTGGCGGCAGTGGCAGCTGTAGAAATCACCGCAGAATGAATTTGAGGAAAGGTTATCTTTTTGTCGCAGCGAGGCGTAATATCCAATGAAAAGGGCCCGCCGTTTGCGTTTCTCAGTAAATTCTCAGGTTGTTCTTGGCGATCTTTCAGTGAGAGCTATTATGCTTCGAGTCAATATCGCTCGCTCCGCGATGCAAAGAGAGGAAAACGTGTTTCGTAATTTTATCTATCTGTTCATAACGGCAAGCATTGTTTCAATGTTTGCTATCGGCTGCGCGACGGCGACGCCCGCGTCCACCGTCGCGCAGCCCACCGCTGCCGCGCCGACCAATGTGCCTGCGCCCGCCAATGCCTCTGGCTCAAGCGACGCGTCCGTGTCGCCAAGCGAAAGCGGCGCAACCATCGTTACATTGGTTGCCGTACCCGGCAAAAGCCAAGCCAATTACCGCGTGACCGAACAGCTGGCGGGACAAAATTTGCCGAATGATGCGGTGGGCGTGACGGATCAATTGAGCGGTCAAATCATCGGCAAGACGGATGGCACAATTGTTTCCGCCGACAGCAAATTTGTGGTGGACTTGACCACGCTCAAAAGCGACCAGAGTATGCGCGACGGTTTTATCCAGCGCGAAACTTTACGCACGTCGCAATATCCGAACGCGACCTTTGTGCCGACTGCTACATCCGGTTTGCCCGCCACATTGCCGCCGACCGGACCCGTTACGTTTCAACTCATGGGCGATTTGACTATCCGCGATGTCACCAAGCCCGTGACATGGGAGGTGAATTGTACGCCGACGACCGCGACGGAAGGGACGTGTCATGCGACGACCCAATTCACGTTCGACGATTTTGGGATTCCGCAGCCGAGCGTGCCGCGCGTCCTCGGTATCGAAGACACCATCACGCTCGAAGTGGATGTGGCGCTGCAAGTATCGTCTTGACGCCAAATGTTGCGTTCCGAAAAAAATAAAACCGCCGCGCAAAATCGCGCGGCGGTTTTTTATTCCGGTTGGGCGGGTTCTTTGGTATCCAACTCTACAAATTCGCCCGTGACGGTAAAAATGGTGCGCTCGCATAAATTGGTCACGCGGTCGGCGGCGCGCTCTAAATTATGCGCCGCCCACATCAACAAGTTCGCCTGTTCGGTCACGCTCGAATCGGCAATGATGAGCCGCAATAGCGCTTGATTCACCTGTTCAAATAGCGCGTCCACTTGGTCGTCCTCGCGCGGAATCGCTCGCGCCAACGTCACATCGCGCCGCACAAAGGCGTCGAGCGCGCGGTGCAGCATCTCGCGCGTTTTTTCCGCCATGCGCGGCAAATGCTCCAACGGCTCAAGCAGCGGCCCCGGCGGAATGCGTAAATTGATTTTGGCGATGCCTTTGGCATAATCGCCGATGCGTTCCAATTCATTCACGTTAAAGAGAATCGCCGCGATGATACGCAAATCGCTCGCCATCGGCTGCTGCGTGGCGACGACGACAAGACATTGCGCTTCAATGTCAAAACGCTGTTGATTGATGGCGCGGTCGCGCGCAATCAACGCGCGCGCGCCGTCCATGTCGCGCCGCGCGAGAATGGCGACGGAAGCGGTGAGCGCGTCCTCGATGGCGCGCGCCATCGTCAGCATTTCATCTTGCAATTGTTCCAGCTCGTGTTCAAATAAATCGCGCGGCATATTTTTGCTCCGTGAATCCGGGCGTCCTTAACCCGCCCGGCCGGTAATATAATTTTCGGTCAAAGTATGACGCGGACGCGTAAACAGCGCGGCGGTCGCGTCCTCTTCGACCATTTTCCCCAGCCAGAAAAAACCGGTGCGGTCCGAAACGCGCGCGGCTTGCTGCATATTGTGCGTGACAATGACGATGCAGTATTTTTCGCGCAGCGTCCGCATCAATTCTTCGATTTCGAGCGTCGCCTGCGGGTCGAGCGCCGAACACGGTTCGTCCATCAAAAGCGCTTCCGGCTGCACCGCCAACGCGCGCGCAATGCACAAACGCTGCTGCTGTCCCAGCGACAAATGGAGCGCGTCTTGCTTGAGCTGGTCCCGCACTTCGTTCCATAAACCGACCTGCCGCAAACTCGCTTCGACGAGCGCGGGCAATTCTTTGGGTTTGTGCGTATTCAAAATGCGCGGCCCAAACGCGACATTATCAAAGACCGATTGCGGAAACGGATTCGGACGTTGAAACACCATGCCGACGCGCGCGCGCAAGCGCGTCACGTCGAGCGTGGGCGCCAGGATATTTTCCCCGTCCAATAAAATTTTGCCCTCGACGCGCGCGCCCGCAATCGTATCGTTCATGCGATTGAGGCAGCGCAAAAAAGTGGACTTGCCGCAGCCCGACGGTCCGATGAGCGCCATGATTTTGCGGTCCTCGATTTCCAACGAAATGTCGGCCAAGACCTGTTTGCTGCCGTAAAAAAAATTCAGCTGTTGAACCGAAATTTTTGCCATGTCTCAACCGAACCGTCCCGTCACATAATCTTCGGTGCGCTTGTCGCGCGGCGTCGTAAAAATTTCGCGTCCCGGACGCGCTTCGATCAATTTACTTTGCAGAAAAAACGCGGCATCGTCGGCGATGCGCGCGGCTTGCTGCACGCTGTGCGGAATGATAATGATGGTATAAGTTTTTTTCAGTTCTTGCAATGCCGCCTCCACTTTGCCGGTCGAAAGCGGGTCCAGCCCCGACGTCGGTTCGTCGAGCAGCAAAACTTCCGGCTCCAAAGCGAGCGAACGCGCAATGCACAAACGCTGCTGCTGTCCGCCGGACAAGGCGTTCGCGGGCGCATCCAAACGGTCGCGCACTTCATCCCACAGCGCGGCTTGGCGCAAACTGCGTTCGACGATGGGGGCGAGCCGTCGCGCGTCGCGCACGCCTGCGAGCCGGGGTCCATACGTCACATTTTCGCGGATGGTCCCCGGCAGCGGCAAGGGCAGCGCAAACACCATGCCGACGCGGCGGCGCAATTGCGCGACGTTCGTTGCAGGCGCGTAAATATCTTTGCCGTCCAACAAAATGCGTCCGGTCATGGCGGTTCCGTCCGTCAAATCGTTCAAACGATTGATGAGCCGCAGCAGCGTCGTCTTGCCGCCGCCCGCCGGTCCAAAAAAAACCGTGATGCGCTGCGGCGCAATATCGAGCGTGATATTTTGCAGCGCCTGTACGCCGGCATAAGCGTACGAAAGATTTTCGATTCGGATTTTGGGTTCAGGCATTGGAGTTAAGTTGAAAGTGGAAGGTTGAAAGTTGAGAGTTAAGTTGAAAGTTGAAAGTTGGAAATTCAAATTGAATTGAAAATTGAAAATTGAAAATTGAAAATTGAAAATCGAAAATCGAAAATCCGAAATCCAAAAATCCGAAATCCGAAATCCGAAATCCGAAATCAAAAATCCCCCCTCTCACCACTGCCTTCGCTTGCGGAAATGGCGGCGTAGTAATGTCGCGGTTAAATTTAGCGAGAGCGTCAAGGTCATTAGAACGAGCGCGGTGCCGTATTGAATTTGCAGCGGCATGCCCGGAACTTGGGTGCTAATGACGTACAAATGATACGGCAGCGCCATCGTTTGGTCGAAAACCGATTGCGGCAAACGCGGCAGATAAAACGCGGCGACGGTGAAAAGAATTGGCGCGGTTTCGCCCGCCGCGCGCAGCAAACCCAAAATGACGCCCGTGATAATGCCGGGCAGCGCTTGCGGCAAAATGATTTTGCGAATGCCTTGCCAGCGCGTGCCGCCCAAACTCGCGTTCACGGTGCGAAATTCCGTCGGCACGGCGCGTAACGCTTCTTCCGACGCGCTGATAATGACGGGCAAAGTCATGATCGCCAGCGTGAGCGAACCCGCCAAAATCGAAACGCCCAAGCCAAAAAATAATACAAACAAACCGAGGCCGAATAAACCGTACACGATGGAAGGGATGCCCGCGAGGTTGATGATGGCGAGCCGGATGGCGCGCGTAAATGTCGTGTCGCGTGCATATTCGGATAAATAAATCGCGCCGCCGACGCCGAACGGAATCGCAAACAGCGCGACGCCGAGCGTCAATAAAATTGTGCCGACGATGGCGGGCAGGATGCCGCCCGCGCGCATTCCGGCGCGCGGCATCCCAAATAAAAATTCCCAACTGATAGCGCCGAGACCTTGCGCAATGATATTGCCAATGACGAGCAAAATGGGAATGACGACGACGAGCGTCACGGCGCCAAGCGCGATAAAGCCGAGCCGCTGCTGCGCGTAACGATTCATCGCAATCCTCCGCGGCGGCGTTTCGCCAAAATCGCGGGCGCGGCGGCGAGATTAATCAAAAAGGTCAGCGCGAACAATAAAATGCCAATGAAAAATAAAACGTGATAATGGACGCTGCCCGCCGCGACTTCGCCCATCTCTGCCGCAATTGTCGCCGTCATGGTGCGTACCGGCAAAAACAGCGAACCGAGCGTCGTCGGCATACGCGCGGCATTGCCCGTCACCATCAAAACCACCATCGTTTCGCCCAGCGCGCGGCCGATGCCCAACATGATTGCCGTCAGGATGCCGGTGCGCGCGGCAGGCACGCTCACGCGCCAAATCGTTTCCCAGCGCGTCGCGCCCATCGCCAGCGCCGCATCGCGATAACTTTTTGGCACGGCGTCGAGCGCATCTTCGGCGACGCTGACCATTGTCGGCAGCGCCATGTACGCGAGAATGAGCGCGCCGGTGAACGCGGTCAAACCCGTCGGCAGCTGCAGCGTTTCGCGCAAAAACGGCGCGAGGACCGTCATGCCGAAAAAACCGAGGACGACCGACGGAATGCCCGCCAACACTTCAATCAGCGGTTTCAAAATTTCGCGCGCCCATTGCGGCGCCACTTCGCGCACATAGACGGCGGTGGAAATGCCAAGCGGCAGCGCAATGAGAATCGCCGTGACGGTGACGAGCAGCGAACCCAAAAACAGCGGCATCATGCCGTACAAATCAAACGTCGGATACCAACGCGTGCCTAAAAAATTATCGGGCGCGACCTCGTTCAACGCGGGCAGACCTTGCTGCAAGAGAAAAGCAAAAATCAGAATGACGAAACCAATCGTCGAAAAACCCGCGATGCGAATAATTGCGCCAATGATAAATTCATTCCAAGCGATGCGTTCGGACAAAATGCGACTCCTTGTAAAAATTCAAGCTTTCCGCGCGGGTTCGTGCCGCGCTGGACGCGACAAATTATCGTTTCGCTCTCACTGTCGCGGCACGAAACCCAACGGCGCAATCAACGCTTGCCCTTGATTCAATACCCAATCCAAATACGCTTTGACCGCGCCTTGCGGTTCGCCGACGGTGTACATGTACAGTGGTCGCGCAATCGGATACGCGCCCGTATTCACCGTTTCGACCGAAGGCAGCACAAATTCGCTCGCGTCATCGCGCGCGATGCCGAGCGTTTTTTGGTCGGGCGTGACATAGCCCAAGCCGTCGTAACCGATGGCGTTCGGGTTCTGACGCACTTCGGCGCTGATGCCTTCCGATGAGGGCATTAAAAGCGTTTCCGGCGAAAATAGCAATTGACTTTGCGCGTCGCCTTGCCGAATGACGTTCTCTAAAAAATAAACATACGTCCCGGAATTGGATTCGCGCGAAAGCAAAACGATGGGGCGGTCCGCGCCGCCGACCGCGCGCCAATTTGTAATTTTGCCGGTGTAAATATCCGCGAGTTGCTGCCGCGTCAAGCCGTTCACTGGATTCGACGGATGAACGACCACCGTAATCGCATCGCGCGCGACGACAAATTCTTGCGGCGCGCGGCCGTTCTGCCGCGCCGCGTCCAATTCCTCCGGTTTCATTTCGCGCGACGCGTTGGCAAGGTCCACCGTGCCGTTAATCATTGCCGCGATGCCCGTGCCGGAACCGCCGCCGGTGACGCTCAAGCGCACGTCGGGATGCAGCCGCATGTACTCTTCCGCCCACGCCAGCGCGAGATTCACCATCGTATCGGAACCCATGTTTTCGATGACGATTTCATCCGGGCGCGAATTTTGATTTTCGTCGCGCCGCGCGCCGCCGCAGTTGAGCAGCAGCGCGCTCAAGACGAGCAGCAGCCAAACCGCGTGCGGAAATTTTTTGGATGCGACGCGCATTACCTCACTCCATTCCTCATGCCGTTTTCGGCGGAATCGCGCTCTAGAACGCGAACGACGCGCGTTAAAAAATAATTCGCGCTCTGGGTGTGAACGCGAATTATTATATGCGTAATTTCTTGTACGGCGGTTATTTTACAAATTCTACTCGCTATTTTGTCGTGAAACTCTGCCATGCCGACGCGCGGCAGCCGTTGGCGTTGCACGCGCGCACGCGCCACACAAATTTTGTTTTGCCCGCCAATGCTTGCGTCGTGAACTGTGTGGCGGTGAGATGGTTGGCGGACTGAATCAACGCGCCGCTTGGCGAATTCTGCCGCACCAGAATTTTGTAATAGGTCACGCAGGAGGCGGCGCGCCATTTGAGCCGCACCGCGCCGGCGGTAACGCTTGCGCCGTCGGCAGGTCTGCGAAGGATGGGTTTGGACGGTTTTCCCGCGCAGGGCGTAGCGACAGTTGGAATGGTCGGCGTCGGCGTCATGGAAGGAATTTCCGTTGCCGTCGCAGCGCTCGTTGTCGTTGCTGTCGCGGTGCGCGTTGCTGTTGCTGTCACCGTGCGCGTTGCTGTTGCTGTCGCGGTGCGCGTTGCCGTTGCAGTCGCCGTGCGCGTTGTTGTTGCCGTCGCCGTGCGCGTTGCCGTTGCCGTCGCCGTGCGCGTTGTTGTTGCCGTCGTAGTGCGCGTTGCCGTCGCGCTCGGCGCAGCCGTACCATTCACCACAAACAGCGTGATGGACGACGCGGGAAAGGCGGCGTTGAACGCGCCGTTTGAAATCGTTTGGTCGGCTTGCGGTAAAATTGCGTTCAAGTTCGCGCCGCTGTAACGCCAGACTTGGGCGACGGCGTTGGCGCTTCCGTTCAGCGTAACTTGCGCGCTCGTGGCGCCGTTATTTTTGTTAATGACAATGAACGTGAGCGCGTTATCGTTTGTGCGGCGCGCGGCGTAAATAGCCAATTGCGCTTGGTCGCTGCTCGTCGCGGGCAAACTCGTATCGCCGAATTTGTGGCCCTGCCCGTCGTAATTGCGATAGATGCGAAAGGCATAGGCGCCGGGTTCGTTCATTGTCGGCGGGTCCCACAATGTCGCGAGGTCCAATTGTTCGCGTCCGAAAATGCCCAGCGCGTCCGCTTGCGCGAGCGCGCCGTTGATGTGGTCGAGCGCGCCCCAATTGTATTCCGTCATGGCAAGTTTGGTGCCGGGATAATGCGCGTCGCGCCACGCGCGCATGCGCGGAATTAAATTTACCGGCTCGTTAATCCAACTTTCGTCGGTATAGGTTGGGTCCCACAGCGAACGCGTGGAACGCAAGCGCAGCGCTTGCGTCGCCGCGTTGCCCGCGCCGGAAAGCGAAACGCCGTTCGCTTGCGGATAATAGTGCAAATCCATATAGTCGAGAATCCGCACGCCGTTCTGCTGTTCGTACGCGCGCATTTGGTCGAGATACCATTCGATGAACGGTTGCCCGCCGTGCGCGTTGCGGTCCGGCGGATTGTTCCACCAATTGCCGCCTGCCGCCCAATCTTGCGCGGACCAAAAATACGCCGTCCAACCCCACAAGGCGGGACCCAATGTTTTCGCCGTCGGGTCGGCTTGCTTGATGGCGGCGGCGTATTGATACGTGCGGTCGCGCAATTCGTCGTACGAAGTCGGCGTCGGATGAACGTCGCGATGCGTATCGTCCCACAACATCGGTTCGTTGTCGAGATTGTAAAATTTTACGCCGCCGTGCGCCGCGTCGCCGTAATTGGTTTTGAGATGCGCGATCCAGTCTTGAACAAATTGCGGCGTGATGGCGACGCTCGTATCCTGCGGGTCGTTGTTGGTCATTGGATTGCCGTTGGGCAAAATGCCGTTGCCGCAATCGGGCCGCCACGGGTCAACGCTTTGCTGCGCGCCATATTTTGCCACGCTAAAGCCGCAAGCATACGCGCGCGCTTTGGGCGTCCAACCGATGAGCGGCATCGTCAAAATCGTCTTGGTATTGGTGCGGCGGTCTTGATCTATAAATTTATCGGACATGGAACCGTTCGGCAGCGCGGCAGGATTGGCGTTGCTTTCGGGAATGTTTTCAAAATACCAATCCATCGCGTGATTGGCGGTATCGTTTTGCCAATTGTAACGCGTCGTCGCGTTGCCGCCCATGCGGCGGACGGGCAGCGCAAGGTCCGCCGCCAAATTTTCGTCCGCGAAATTCATGCCGTAAATATCATCGCTGATGGCGTGCCCCGGCGCGGTTGTATTCACATTCAACGTCAAGCCCGTAATCGGTGTGGGCGACGGCGCGGCTCCGGCGACCAATTCCACGCTGTCGAGATAAAAAGTCGGCTGCGCGTTATTTTGAGCGTTCTGCCACGCGACATTGTTGAGCGTCGCGTTTTGCATCCCCAATGCGGAAAGCGGAATCGTGACGACCCGCCACTGATTCGCGACCGGTCCGCCCGCGAGATAGGTATTCAACTCGACGCCGTTTGACGGAAAAGTCGTGCCGCTGCCGGCAAACACCAACATGGTTTGTCCGCCGTTCGCGCCGCCGTGAATCGCAAAGCGCAGCGCGGTATAGCCCGCCGTATCCACTCCCGCGCCGGGATTTACCAACCATAAACCATTCCAGCCCGCGTCGAATGTGACGCGTATAGATTTTGTCCCCGCGTACACCGGCGCTGCATTGTTGAAATCGCGCTGCGTCCAACTCCAATCTTGGAAATTGTTTTGCAGCGCGTCGTCGTACACCGTCAAATCGCCTGCCGCGTGCAGCGGCGCGGCGGAACGCTCCAAAGCCAGCGCGAGCAGCGCGCATATTGCCAGACCGACAAACAGAGGCGCAAGCGCGAAAAACGATTTCTGTTTCATGAACATGCAAGCTCCTTTGAACTCGTAAGCCAAATTTGAAATTTGTCGTACCGCTGCCCACAATTTCATTCGGCGGAGGTGGGCGGGTGCATCTTTATCGGTTCTTTGGGACAACGCAGTTTCAAGGTACTGCCAAGTTCGTCGCATTGTCAATAGTACGGAATGACGCTCGCGTTTTGCGCTATAATTCTGGCGCGATTTTTACTTTTGTTTCGCCATCGCTTATGACGCCTGAATTTCTCATCGAACATTTTCAACTCGAACCGCTGCCGGTCGAGGGTGGATTGTTTCATTTGTATTATCGCAGCGCGGAAACCGTCGCCGCCGCCGCGCTGCCGTCTCGTTATGCGCGCGCCAAAAGTTTGGGCAGCGCGATTTTATATTTGCATCTCGCCGCCGCACGCGCCGACGCGCGCGAAACGCATCCAAGCGCGGCGTCCGACCATCCGCAGCAACCGCCGCCGGTTTCGCTGCTGCATCGTTTGGCGACGGACGAAATTTATCATTTTTATCGCGGCGACCCCGTGACGCTGCTGCTCTTGTTTCCCGACGGTCATTTTGAAACGCGCGTGTTGGGCGCGGAATATGAAAACGGCCAAACGCCGGTGTGCGTCGTTCCGCGCGGCGTATGGCAAGGTTCGTGTTTGCAAGACGGCGGACAATGGGCGCTGCTCGGCTGCACGCTCGCGCCCGCGTACGACGACGACGATTTTGAATTGGGCGCGCGCGATGTCTTGTGCGCGCAATATCCCGACGCGGCAGACCTCATTCGACGTTTAACCCGTCCGTGAGGCAATCTTTAGCCGTCCATCTTTTTTTTGAAAGGAAACTATGAAGCGCAAAATTCCGCCCGTTGCCGCGCTGTTTGATTTTACCGACAAGGTTGTCATTGTTACGGGCAGCGGCAGCGGTTTGGGGCAGGGCATCGCGCGGCGTTTCGCGGAAGCGGGCGCGCGCGTCGTCGTAAATTATTTATCGAGCCAACGCGGCGCGCGCAAGACGGTCGCGGCAATTCGCGCGCGCGGCGGCAGCGCGTTGGCGCTCCAAGCCGACGTGACGAATCCTGACGACGTGGCGCGTTTATTTTCGGAAACGACGCGCGCGTTCGGACGCGTCGAGGTGTTGGTCAATAACGCGGGCATATATCCGTCCGCGCCGCTTTTGGATCTGACGCCCGCGCAGTGGGATCAAGTGGTGGACGCCAATTTACGCAGCGCGTTTCTTTGCACGCAAGCGTTTGCGCGTCAAGCGGTTACACAAGGTGGGGCGATTGTGAATATCACCAGCATCGAAGCCGAAAATCCCGCGCCGCAGCACGCGCATTACGACGCCGCCAAAGCGGGCATGGCAATGCTTACGCGCGTGGCGGCGTTGGAATTGGGCGCGCACAAGATTCGCGTCAACGCCGTCGCGCCCGGTTTGATTTGGCGGCCGGGCATCGAAAGAGATTGGCGCGCGGGCGTACGACGCTGGCAGCGCGCCGCGCCGCTTTCGCGTTTGGGTCTGCCCGAAGATGTGGCGGACGCGTGTTTATTTCTCGCGTCGCCGGCGGCGCGTTGGATTACGGGCGCGAGTTTGACGGTGGACGGCGGCGCGCTGTGTCAGCAAATTTATTAGCGACGCGCCGCGCGACAAAAAGAAACGCGGTGCGGTCCACTGGACCGCACCGCGTTTTGTTTTACGGCTGAAATTCAAAAGCCCCCGCATCGCATCGGACTTTGCCGTCGCCGTTGCCATCAAGGGGCCGCGCGACCTCGCGCTGGTCGTGCGCGGTGCATTTGTTTTTTGGCGCCAGGTCAATCGCGGGACTGCTGGCTTTGAGCGCGTGCGTTGGCGTAAATCCGCCGTTGTAATTCAACGCCTTTAGTTTTGGATTGGCAAGCAGAGTGCCGCTTCCGGTCCAATAACTGCACGATTGGTCTGCATAAACGTTATAACCGCCGTCGGAAAATACGCCAATGGATGCGGACCCGCATTGCGGACTTGCGCCATTGTCATAAATGATGCTGTTGCTAATTTTTACGCTGCCTTGCGATGCGTAAATCGCGCCGAAATGCGCTTGAGTGTTTTGCGTGATGGTCACATAATTCAAGGTGGCTGTGCCATTGACTTGGGAAATGGCTCCGCCTTGCAGCGCCGTTGCGTTGGTAGTGTTATGGCTAATGGTTACATTGGTCAGCGAGAGCGTTCCGCCGCTGTTGCTGTAAATTCCCGGATAGCCGTTGGGCGTGGTGTTGTGATGCAGCGCGCTGTCGGTAATCGTCAATTTGCTGCTATTCAAAATGGCGGCTCCATACTGCGCGTCGTTCAATTCAATATCGGTGCGCGTGAGCGTTGCCGTGCCATTGTTCGCCAGCCCGCCGCCCGAGTTGTTTGTGCCGTGATTGCGATACAGTACGACCTGGTCTAGGTTGAGCGTGCCGTAACTCGCAATCCCACCGCCGCTATTTGCTTGGTTGTCAATGAGGGTGACATTCTTGGCGGTCAACGTAGCTCCTCCCGCCACAGAGATTCCGCCACCGCTCGAACCATTGCCGCGCTGGATACGCAGTTTTTTGAGATGAACGTTTACGTATTGTGAAATGGTAAAGACCGTGCCTTGCAAAGCCCCGTCCACAATCGTTTTGCGCGTGCCTTTGCCGCGTATGGTGAGATTTTTTGCAAGCGTGACGGTCTCGGTAAAGGTCCCGGCGCTGAGCGCGATTGTATCGCCGTTTTGCGCTATCGTTTCTGCCGCCCATTTGATAGTTTTGCATGGCTTGGCGGCATTGGTGCAGAAATTTAGAAGCGGGATTCCAAAAGCGATTGTGCCGTTACTGCCGGCGGGCGAAACATAACGCGTGGTTGCTTGCGGCGCGGCGTTAGCCAATTGGGGCGGCATCAAGATAAAAAACGCCGCGCTTCCCCACAATAAAAATAGAGCGCCAATGCGCGCGAGAGTTTGCATCCGTTGCATCATAGACCTCCTGAACACAACTTGCAGATTATATTGCAACGCCCCGGGCGTCTGGCTTGGTGTTATTCTGCTTGTTTTTTTTGCAGACACTTGCTCTTTTTATTATACACCTCGCGCGCAAGGGTAGAATCTGATGATTACCCCCAACGCGTAGAAAATATTCTCTACCCCCAACGCGTAGGAAGCGTTCTCTAACGCTGCCGATGCCGCCGATGCGCTTGACCTATCAAACTCGCGCGTTTTCAAAACCATTTGCGGTCAACGCGCCAGCGTTGCGGCGGTAAAGCGCGCCAAATCTGCAAAGGTCGCTTCGCTCTGCGCTTCGAGCGCGTCTTGCGGCAGCGCCAATAACTCTTGTACGCGCGCGGCAATCTCTTCCAACGCGTGCGGGTCGGCGCGCGGCGCGAGCGCGTGAAACAAATGCGTGTGCGCGTTTTTGCGTTTCATCACCCCCAGCCCGTCGAGAATTTGACGATGCGGCGCGCCTTCCCAAATCGCCAAAATCATACTCTCGCGCAAAAGCCGTTCCACCGGAAACTCATCCAACACGCCCGCGCTGCCGTGCGCTTCCATCGCCCATTTCGCCGTTTGCGCCGCGAATTCGGCGGTGTGATATTTTGCCAGATGCGCGACGAGCCGAAACAAATGATAGCGTTCGGAATAAGGCGGCGTTTCGCGCCACACCTCATCCAATAGCCGCGCGGCGTACCATGCCAACGCAGCTGCGCCGCGCAAAGCGTGCGCGCGCTGTTCGATTTGCGCGCGCATCAACGGCTGCGCGCTCAACGGTTTGCCGAACGCGACGCGATTTTGCGCGAAATAAATCGTTTCCGCCAACGCGCGCTGCGCGACCGCGACGCTGCCAATGCTGTTGGCTACGCGTGACAAATTCAAGACTTCGAGAATGAGATAAATGCCCCATTCGGTTTTGCCGAGCAGATACGCTTCGCTGTCGCGCAATTCCACTTCGCCCGTCGGCACGGAACGCGTCGCGATTTTAGATTTCAAACGTCGCACAAAATAATTGCGCGTCCCGTCGGCGCGCAACTTGGGTACAAGAAATAACGCGAGTCCCCGAACGTTCTGCGGCGCATTTTCAATGCGCGCGGCGACGACGGCGAGTTCCGCGCCCGCGTTGCTGGCAAAAAATTTATCGCCGTCCAAGCGCCATTGACCATTGACCTGACGCGCCGTCGTGTCCACATTCGCGCCCAAATCGCTGCCGCCGCGCGCTTCGGTCATCCACGTCGCGCCTTGCCACACCGTATCGTCGCGGCGCAACAATGGCGGCAAAAATTTTTCGCGCACGTCGTCCGCGCCGTATTTGGACAGCGGCACGGCGGTGGACATGGAAACGGTGTATGGGCAGTACAAGCCGGGGTCGAAAAAGCACGTCACGTAACCGAGTTGATACGACGACAATAACGATTGTTCCTCGAAAATGCGCCAGATGACGCCATCGCGATAACCGCGTTTCAACAAATTCCAATACGCGGGCGCAAATTCAATTTCGTCGCGCCGCGCGCCAAAGCGGTCAAACATATTCAACTGCGGCGTGCCGGCGCGGTCCACCGCGCGCGAAATAAATTGACCCTCTTGGGTCCAAAAGGTTTCATACGCGCGCAGCGTTTGGTCTATTTCCAATGGATTGAATTGTGCGCGCAAAAAAGCGGTGGGCAAAGAAAAAAGATTTTCCATTGTACGCCTCTCTAATGTCCTGCCGACGCGCGCGCCAAACCCGCCGGCGCGCTTTCTTCGCGCCCCGGTTTGACGGCGGCGATGGCGACGCCAAACAAAATGCCCATTGTCGCCGCCCACGCCCAAAACGGCGCGCTCGCGCCCGCGAATTGAAAAATTGCGCCGCCGAGAATCGGCGCAATTGCGTTTGCCAAACTCAACATGGCGATACTGACGCCCAAGATGCCGCCGACTTCGGTCGGCGCGACGCGTTTTGTAATCAACGA
>JAJVIA010000108.1:8320-15283 GCA_022072245.1 Anaerolineae bacterium | reverse complement strand
ATGAAAAAACCTCGCAGAGTTTGAACCCTGCGAGGTTTCATTTTGTCTCTATTTCACCGCGAACTCGGCGCCCGCGCTCCGCCCGAATATATCCGGTTCGTACATTTGCGATGTGTCATTCGATTGCTCTTAACGTTGTTTCAATAAGCGTTCATACTCATCATGCGGCCCAATCCAGAACCATATCATTGTATCGTTCTCCATCAAGCCCACAGCGCGATAGTTGTCGCTTGTGCGCGCGGAATAAATCGGTTCCGACGCGCTGACCCGTTTGAATCGCAAGCCCGGAGAGAATGGATTGTTGCGCCAAATCTGATACATTTTGCGCGCGCGCTGCTGTTCATGGTACGGCAGGCGGGCATAAGATTTCCAAAAATTTGACGTCGCTCTCGATTTCATTTCGGCGCAAGGCGTCCATCGGCGGTGATGTCAATTTCGGCCGCGCGCCCCGCGTAATATTCTGCGCGCGCTTCACGCGCCATTTCCAGCAAAAGCTCTTGAGAATCGGCGCGTACGAGCAATTCGTCCCACATTTTATCGCCCGCCGATTCGGTAAGGGGTTCTACTTCACGCGCCCGAATCGCCAACGCTTGCAAGTAGCGCGCGAAATCTACGAGTTCGGATATGCGCTCTGGCGGCAAGGTGCGAACAATGTTGATGAGCGTCTGTTCTAGTGGCTGCGCCTGATTTTCCATATACACTCCAATCCGCCTTTGTCAGACAATGAACGATTCTGATTTTACATCAATCGCGGTAAATGAAAAACCTCGCAGGGTTCAAACCCTGCGAGGTTTCATTTTGTCTCTATTTCACCGCGAACTCGGCGCCCGCGCTCCGCCCGAATATATCGGGTTCGTACATTTGCTGCGCGGTGGTGGGCAAGACGGTAAAATTGCCGCTCACGCTCGCGCGCATCAGATACGTATATTCGTACGTGCCTTGCGCGAGATAGTTGGCAAACAACGCGACTTTGGTATCGCGCAGTTCTGTGTTGGACCAGTAATACCAGTATGGATGATAGTACTCGCTGCACGCGGCGCATGCGCCGAGGTCTTGATCCAGTTCGGGCGCGGCGGCGGCGGCGGACGTGGTTTTGAGCGAAGTGTCCACCGCTTCAAACCCGGACGGCAGCGGGTCCTCGACCAAGAGATAATGCAGGTTGATGGGCGCGATGAGCGTGATTTTCACTTGGACGTAATCGCCGACGTTCGCCGAAGTGATTTGCGTTGCGGTCGGTTGCAACGTCGCCTGGTCCACTTGGAAATATTGACGCATCACCATGACGCCGCGGTCCAACGCTTGAATTTGGTTCACGGGCAAATAGTAATTCAGGAACGCGCTGTAATAGAGATTGCCGGGGCCCTCGCTCTTGGTCAGCAGTAATTCGTTCGCCGCGTCCAAAAGCAAATCCTTTATCGCTACGTCAAAGTTTTGGTTGGCGGTGAGGTTCTCTTTGGTGACTTGTTCTTGTCCGAGCGTTTTGCCATTGACGGCAACCTCGTACGTGTACTTGGCGTCGAGTTCCCCGCTCTGTTTCATGTATTCGGTCAAGCCGAGCAGCGCCCACGCGGTTTCCTGCGTCGTTTCCCAATGTCCTTGCGCGCGCATGGTCATTAACCAGCGCACCGCATTTTTCAACAACGCGTTTTGCGGGTCCACGCGCGCAATGCCGTACAACACAATCGCGGTCGTGCGCGTGTCCGTATTCATCATGAACCAATCGGGCTGTTTTTCCTCCCAATGCGTACCTGTCGCGCTCGGCAGCGCGTTCGCGGTCAAAGCTTGCAGTAAGGTTTGCGCTTGCGCGATGTTGCCGTTTTTGCGCAGCGTCATCATCAAAAAAGACTGGGCGAAATTGTCCAATTGCGCGCGGCGTTCATATAACGCGGTGGCGTGCGAAGCGTATTCATTCGTTTCGGATGTTTCATTCAACGCATACACCACGAACGCGCGTTGATTGTAGCGGTACGGTTCGTTTGCATCGTTCGGCTGTTCGAGATATTGAGCGAGATAATCGCGGCCGCGTTGAATCACGTACTCGTCCACCGCGAAACCCGCTTTGTTCGCCGCATCCAAACCGAGTACGGCATATGCCGTCGTGTGCGGAAAACTATCGTCCGTCGCCCACAAACCCCACCCGCCGTCGCCGTGCTGTAATTGATACAGGCGTTGAATCTGTTGGCTGATATTCACGGTCAATTGTTTTTCGAGCGCCGCATCCTTTACGCCAAAATCTTGGAGCGCCTGATACGTGACGACATTCGGATAAAATTTCGAGACGACCTGTTCCGCGCACTCGTACGGATATGCTTTGAGAAATTCTAACGAGTCGAGCGACGCGGCGGCGAGCGATGGACTGGTCGTAATGCGCAAACCGCCGACGCTCGTATCCGCGTTGGCTGGAACTTTGATTTGTTCCGCAACCTTTGCATCCACCGTTCCCGATGTGCCGACGACTTCGGGCGACGACGGACGCACGATGGGCAGCGTCGCTTCGAGCGCGTCGGAATAACCGCCGCCGTTCGCGCTGAATTGTACTAGCGCCGCGCGCGCGTCTTGATTCACCGTCGTTTGCCACGACACTTTGGCTTTGTCGTTGGCTGGAATGGTGAGCGGCTGCGTCGCATTGCCAGCCAAAGTGAGACCGGTGGCTTGCAATTTCACGTCAACGGTTACTGCGTTCGCGGTATTGTTGTTGACCACCGCTTCAAGCAACACTTGGTCGCCCGGCACAAAGAAACGCGGCACGACCGGACGCACGAGCAGCGGTTTCGTTTCGAGAATTTCAAGCTTGCCCGTGCCGACTTGGGTTTCTTTGGTGACGCCTTTGGCGGTGAGATTCCACGTCGTCAAATTGTCGGGCAGTTTGACGCTGACCGTCGCCTTGCCGTTCGCGTCGGTCACAACCTCCGCTTGCCAAAAGGCGGTGTCTTGGAAATTGCGGCGCACGGGCGAACCTTCTTCGGGCGCGCCGCCGCCGCCGCCGCCTTTGGCTTCGGCTTGGACGTTTTGATTGATGCGTTCGATGGAACGCGTCCAGGACGCCGAAGTTTGTACGCCAATGCCGCGCGTACCCCAGAACGCTTCTTGTAGCGGCGTCGAACGGTCATCCGCCAAGGCAAGCACAGCTTTATCCACGAGCGCGACGGAAAATTCCGTTTGCGCGGGTTTGCCGTTCGCGTCTTGCGCCTGGATGGTAAAGGTCGCCCGGTCGCCGGGTTGATATTCCGCCAAACCTTTCGCGTTCAATTTGCCGTCGGGCGTCACCTTGACGGAGAGAATTTTATCGGCGGGATTGACGTTGAGCGTGGCGTAACCGAGTTTGAATTGCGGCGTCGGCGAATCGGTTGTGCGCCCTTTGACCAACATGACGGAAACGTACGCCGTCGGCACGTATTCGGGTTTGATAGGAATTTCCAGCGTTTCGCTGTTGCCGATTTCGCCCAAGGATTCGACGAGTAGAATGCCGCCGCGCTCGATCGTCATTAACGCCTGTCCGCCCTTGAACGGCGCGGGCACCAAAACTTGAGCCGTATCGCCGACGTTGTATTCTTTTTTGTCCGCGACGAGTTCAAGGCGGTCGTTGTTTTCGATGCGCCAATTTACAAAGTCGGCGGACGGCACCCATTGGTACGTCGCGCTGCGAATGAGATTGCCTTGCGCGTCCGTGCCTTCCGCCGCGATTTTGTACACGCCGCCCAGCGTTGGCGTGTAATATGCGGTGGCGGCGCCGCGCGCGTCGGTGGTCAGGGTATTGCTGATAACGAGCGTATCGGTGTAGGAACTCTTCCAATAAAAATTGCCGTCGGAATCTTTTTCGCGCACGCTGAACCAAGTATGTTCATACACGGAAACGGTTACGGGCTGGCGCGGATACGGGTCGCCTTGCGGATTGACCGTAAGCACATCCACGGCCTGTTTTTGATTGACCGCGCCGAGATAGCTCTGCGGTTTCAGCCCGATGTAAAACTGACCTTTATGCACCGGCACGACCGCGCGCGCGGACACGGCGGAATTGTTAATGTCCGTAATTTCGACGTCCAGCGTGAAATTTTGCGAGAGCGGAAAATCTTGGATGTCCGCCGGAACTGTGAACGCGAATTTGCCTTGCTTGTCGGTGAGGCCTTTGCCCTCGCTCACGACGCCGCCGCTGCGCGTGCGGTTCGCGGTCAAATCGTAATCGGTGAAATCCCACCAACCCTTGACCTTGTCGGTGGTGAAAAATAAATCGTCGGTCAACAGCCGCCACTGCACTTTGGCGTTCGACACCGCGCCGCCGAAATAGTACGTGCTGGCGGTATCCACGCGAATGGTTTCGCCGTTGATGTACGCATCCTTGTCGGTTTCGACCGCGACTTCGAATTCGGGTTTTTTGTATTCGGCGACCTGAAAGTCCACGCTGTGATAGAAATGGCGGCTATCGGCGCCGAATTCCAAAATGACGCTATAGTAACCGAGCGCGGCGCCATCAGCCAATTTGATTTCGCCGTTAAAAGTCCCGAACGCGCTGAGCGGCAAATTCTGCGTGAGAATCTCGCGCCCGTTGCTGTCCATCACTTTGATTGGCACGTTTTTCATTTGCGTCGGCAAACTGTATTGCGCGTCATTGTCGCGGCGCAAGATGCCTTTGAAAAAGACGGTTTGTCCGGGGCGATAAATCGCGCGGTCGGTGTACAGGTTCGCGTAATATTCTTGCGCGCTGTACTGGGTGTTCAAATTGAAATCAAAAGTTTGAATGCCGTCGTTCCAATCCGAACCGACCGCCGCCTGCACCAAGCCGTCTTGTTCGCTCACCGCGTAAAGCGCTTGATAATATTCTTGCTGCGGGAACGTACCGCGAAATATGCCGTCCTTGTCGGTCTTGCCCGTCGCCGCCGCTTTGCCGTCCGCAGTGTAAAGCGTAATGGGCAACTCCGCGGCCGGCTTGCCCGTCTCTAGATTTGTCGCCCAAACCAGCGCTTGATTTTCATTACGCTTGAGCGCGAGATTATAGGGCGTGACGATGAGAATGTGCCGCGAACGGCTTGCGGGCGCTACGTCCGCCGCCGTGCGCGCTTCTAAATAATACGCGCCCGGTTGGAGCAGGGTCGCCGGATTTTCTCCCGCCAACGCGGTGGAAATTACGCGCGAGGCATTGAGCGGCGCGGACACCGCTTGCGTCCATTTCCGCAGCAAATTGTCGGCGTTCGGTTTGTAATTGTCCCAATAGTCGTAACGGTCGTTGCCGACGGCGCGCAGCAAATCGGCGCGCGGCATGTTGTACAACGCGTAATCAATTTCATTGACGTTGCGATACGTGGCGTAAATAATTTGCGGCACGCTCGCGTCGTACAAACCGGCGGCGCCATTGACATTCAAATAGACATCGGGGTCGAGCGGCGCGGCGGTGAATTTTATAAGCGTGTCTTGGCCCAATGTCTCGCCGTACACCGTTTGCGATTTGCCGCTGATGGTGACGGTATAACTTTGCGACGCGAGCCAGCCGCCGGAAATGGTTTGCTGTTTTGAATCGTTCCAGTACGAATACTGCGTTGTAATGGTCGGCTGAATGGTGACTGTGACCGCGTCTTGAGCCATCGGCGACGCGTAGGTGACGACCAAGCCATTGCGAATCTCGGTCGCGTTCTGGTCGCCGTTCTTGGGCGAGGTGCTCAAGACCGCCGGTTTGCGCGTGGTGCGAAAATCCCAAACCGCATCTTTTTTCGTGGCGGCTTGGCGATTGATGTCTTGCGCGCCCGCTTTCAAGGTCGCGCGATAGACCGTGTTGTAGGCGAGCGCTTGGTCGGGTTGGAACTGCATCCCCGCGCCCGTCCATTTCAATTTGCCCGTGACGGGCGCGCCGCCTTGAACGGTCGTCACGCTGAAACGCGTTTGGACGGACGCGGGGTCCATCTCGGTGTTGAATGTAACGCTGATGGGTTCACGGACGCCTGCGTTTTGCGTATTCATTTCGGGATACGTCAAAAGGACGGCGGGCGCCGCGGTTTTGAATTGCCATGTATAACCGTCGAGTTTAGAGCCGAGCATATCCGTCAGCGGCGCGACGTTCACGGTATAAGTTGTCGCCACTTGCAAATTTTGCGCCGGCGTGAACGAATAGGTGGATGTATTGAGCCAAATGCCGCTGCCGTTCAATTGCGGCGTAAAGGATAATGGCTGCGGCAAACCTTTTTGGTCGGTCACGGAAACTAGCGGCACGACGGGATGATTGAATTGGACGATGATTTTTGTTTCCGCGCGCGCAACGGAAATTTCATCCGCATTGTTTTGCGGCGAAGTGGACAACACTTTGAGCGGCATCGCCGCCGCGTTCGCCGTCGTCGTAACGGCTGGCGGCGTGGGCGTGGCGGTCGTTTGCTGCGGCGGCGCGGCTTGGACATTTGTCGCGGGGTTTTGAATCTGCGCGCCCTGCACGTTTAGCGTCGTCGGCGCGGCGCACGCGGCGAGAAAAAGCAAAAATAATGCGAGGGCGAGAAAAGAGCGTTGCGTGAGCATGGAAAATCCTTTCGCGTAATTCAGGCGGCGCATTGGCGCGCCAAGCAAATTTGAATGGACGGACGTATTTATTTCAGTCGGACAAAATAAAGCGTTTGCCAGCTATTAAATTACATCGCGCATCGTAACGCATCGGTAGTTTTACGTATTCGCCGGCGCGGCTTTACGTATTCCGCCGCGTCATTCCTGCGCTTTTTTCCAGCGCCATTCTTCAGCCAAGATACCATAAATTACCGTGTCCCAAAAACGGCCCTTGAAAAATTCTTTTTCGCGCAAACGGCCTTCTTGGCGCATTCCCAATTTTTCCAAAACGTGAATCGAATTTTCGTTCGCCGCCAGCGCTTCCGCCCAAATGCGGTGCAGTTGCAGCGTCGTGAAACCGAATTGCAAAAGCGCTTCGGCGGCTTCGGTCGCATACCCGTTGCCCCACACTTTTGGGTCAATCTCGTACCCCATGTCGGCATCATA
>JAJVIA010000108.1:5561-8220 GCA_022072245.1 Anaerolineae bacterium | reverse complement strand
AAATCCGAAATCAAAAATCTTTTTCCTCTCTTACAACAAACTGCACGGGCGCGCTGTGGATGGTTTGGCCGTCGGCAGCGATGCCGAGCGCGCGGGCGGTGTGAATGCCCGGCGTCACTTGCCATAGCGCGCGATAGGGACTGGCTGAAAATTCTCCGATGGCTATGTCGTCCACGTACAAGGTCACGCGCGCCAAGTTTAGCGCTTGATTCAGACGCGCCGTCACTTGGATTTTTTGCGACGCGGCGGGCAGCTGGGAACTGGTTTGATATTCGGCGTTTTGCGCGGGCGAGATGATTTCCAAGAATGGACGCGACGGAACGACGGCGGATATTTCCGGCTGCGGTTGGGGCTTGGCGTTTTGCGGTCTGCCCAAACAATCCGTTTCGGGCGCGAGAGTAAATCCTTTTTTCTTTGCCCAATCTAGCGCGTCGGGCGGATAAGCGCGAAACACGCGGCGCACGCGCGGTCCCCGACAACCGTCCGCCCAAATTTTTCCCGTCGGCGCGTCAATCCACAACGCTTGATAGGCGTTATCGTATTGCGTCGGTTCCGTATTTTGGATAAAAATTTCGCGCCGCGCGCGCGGACAATCCGCCGTCGCCAACAAACCCGACGCATCGCAAATGTTGCGTTCGCTCAATTGGTCCGGCACGGGAAAATTTTGACGCGGCGCGCCGCGCAGCGCTTCTTCCATAAAATCGTGCCAGATGGGGCCCGCGCCCGTGACGCCCGTGACGCGATACATTGGCGTATTGTCGGCGTTGCCCGCCCACACGCCCACCGCCAAATTGGGCGTATAACCGAGCGTCCAATTGTCGCGGAAATCCGTCGTCGTTCCCGTTTTCGCCGCGGCGGGACGCGACAATTTCAACACGCTGTCTTCGCCGAACGCGGGGATGCGCGCGTAATCGTCCGCGAGAATGGAGGTGATGAGATAGGCGACTTGGGGCGAAACCGCTGAACGCGGCTTGTCTGATTTCCAATCCGTTTGCCCTTGTTGATTGGAAACCGACAGAATCGCGCGCGGGACGACGCGTTGCCCCTGATTCGCAAACGCGGCGTACGCCGCCGTCAATTCCAACAGTTTCACTTCGCCGCCGCCCAATGTCAGCGCGAGACCGAAACGGTCCGAGTCGTCAAACGTCGTAATGCCCAACGCTTTGGCGGTATCGAGCATGGCGCGCAAACCGACATGTTCCAACACTTTGACCGCAATCATGTTGTTGGACGTTGCGAGCGCGGCGCGCAGCGAAAGCGGCCCATGCCATTGGCGGTCGAAATTTTGCGGCGCGTACGGTTCATGCTCGCGCGTTTGAAAGGTCGTCGGCACATCGGATAAAACGGTCGCGGCGGTGTAATCGCCGCGCGCAAAAGCGGCGGCGTACGTTAGGGGTTTAATCGCCGACCCCGGTTGACGCCACGCCAAAGCCACATTCACCGCGCCGTCAATGCCGGCGTCAAAATAATCGGCGCTGCCGACCATCGCCAAAATTTCGCCCGACGCGGGTTCGATGGCGACGAGCGCGGCGTCGTTCAAATTATAGTCGGGCGCGTTTTCGTTGCGCGTACGCTTTTTCAATTCGGCAATGTGACGTTGGACGATATTTTGCGCGCGTTCTTGCAGATTGACATCGAGCGTCGTCGTTACGCGCAAACCGCCGCGATGGACGGTTTCGGCGCCAAAAGTCTGTTCCAACAGATTGCGAACGTATGCGACAAAATGCGGCGCGCGGATGCGGTCGCGGCGCGTCGGCGCTTGAAAATGTAAAATTTCCGCGCGCGCCAAGCGCGCGTCCGCCGCCGAAATGACGCCGCGCTTGAGCATCAAATCCAGCGCGATGGACTGTCGCGCGCGCGCCGCGTCAAAATTTACGTACGGGTCGTAGGCGGCGGGCGATTGAATCAAACCCGCCAGCAGCGCGCTCTCTGCCAAATCCAAATCGCGCGCCGTTTTGCCAAAATAGGTTTGCGCCGCCGCCTCGACGCCATACGCCAAATTGCCGAAATAAACTTCGTTCACATACATTTCGAGAATTTGGTCTTTGCTGTAGGTTTGCGTGAGCCGCAGCGCCAAGACCATCTCGCGCGCTTTGCGCGTCACGGTGCGCGTTTCCTGTTCCGCGCGCGAGAGCAGGACTTGGCGCGCCAGCTGTTGGGTCAAGGTGCTGCCGCCGGATACGACTTGGCCCGCTTGGATATATTGCAACGCCGCGCGCGCAATGCCCGCCGCGTCCACGCCGGGGTTTTCGTAAAAACTCGCGTCCTCGACGGCAATCACCGCGTTTTTGAAATGCGCGGGCAATTCGCTCAACGCGACGCGCGTCCGCCGCCCCGCGCGCGGGTCGAGAATTTCGTACAACAGGACGCCGTTGCGGTCAAAAATTTTTGTCGTATCGGGCGAAATGCGCGTCAGCAACGCGTCGGGCGCGGGCAGGTCGCCAAATAGCCACCAGCCCACGCTCGCCAACGCGCCCACGCATAGCAAACCGAGGACGAGCCAGCCGCGCCGTGAAAATAATTTTTGTCGCAATTTCATGTACACGTCAAAGGAGCGCAGAACGGCTCTGCACTCTCCTCTATTTCAGAGACGCTGGATGGTTCAATCTCGTTCCATTGGCGTTGTGAATGGCGGGAGGCGATTAGAAATCGCGGCAAC
>JAJVIA010000108.1:0-5461 GCA_022072245.1 Anaerolineae bacterium | reverse complement strand
CGTTTGCGTAGGCAGCGTTTTCGCGCGTCGAATGTTTGGCGCGCGCGCCAATGGGATGGCAGCCGTTTGCGTAGGCAGCGTTCTCTAACGCTGCCGCTGCTCGCGGACGCGGCGCACAAATGCCCAAACTCAATCACAAAATGGGGCATAAAAAAAAGAGGCGAAAATTTTTTCGCCCCTGCTCAAAATTTTGCGTCCCGATTCTCGGTTTACGCGGCGTTCGCCGCGCGCCAGGTGTATAACGCGACCAACGCGGCGCCAATGGCTTGCGATAAATCGCCGAGCGCGGCTGGCACGATTTGCATATTGCGGCGCTGCGAATCCCACAAATAGGGTTCGGCGGTTTTCCAAACGAGTTTCAAATACCGTTCGCGAAACGCCGCGCTCGTCGCGTGCGGGTCCATCAAGCCGCCGCCGATAATGACAAATTGAGGGTCGAGCGCCATCGCCAGATTTGCCATGTGCAAACCGAGCGCGCGCGCTTGAAAATCAAAAATCTCTTGCGCCATCGGGTCGTTTTGCTGCGCCAGCCCGCGCAGCGCCAACGCGCGCTCTTTGGGGCTGAGCGAAGAATGGGCGAGCGGATGGTCGGGATATTCGCGCAATTTTTCCGCGAGTAAAAACGGCAAGCCCGCGATGCAGGTGTACATTTCCACGCAGCCCCAATCGCGGCCGCAGCCGCACGGATACGGTTTCGCGTTCAATAAATGCAGCGGCGCCGGCATGTGTCCCCCTTCCATGCCCGCGAGCGAAGCGCCGTCGAGCGCGAGTCCGCTGCTGTCCATGTACGCGGCGCCGAGACCCGACCCCGGCGCAAGTAGCAGGGCGGTGCCATGACTCTCGCCGCGTACGCGCGCCGCTTCCGCTACGCCGCCCATATTGCCGTCATTGCCGACGGTGAGCAAAATATCGCGGCCCGCCGTTTCCGACAAGGCATCGTGATACAACGTGTAAATGTCCAAGCCCGCAAAACTTTCGGGCAAATTCGCCGCGCGTTCCAAAACGCCATAACTCGTGCGGGGTCCCGGAATGGCAATGCCCGCGCCGCGCACCTGTTCCCACGTCAAATTGTTTTGACGCAAATAGGCGCTTATGCCGTCCAGCCAGCCGCGAATGACTGCGGCGGGGCCCAATTCGCTGTTGGTCGGGTTTTGCAGCAGCGTCGTCGCAATCGGAGTTCCATTTTCCCAGACGCCGCCAATTTTGGATGTCGTCGCGCCGCCGTCCGTACCGATAAAAACGGATTGTTGTGTCGTCATGCCGCCGTTGCCTCAATGCGAGAATATCGTACAACGTTTATAACGCTGCGATTCTAACACGATTGAGGGTTTGACTCAAACATGAAAGAATTTCGCTTTGCGCTTATACTGCCGCAAGCGTACGCGCGCGATAAAAATGCGGCGCGAAAAAAATTTTTTGGAGGTTGCGAGAGTGGACCAAATTCAAAGCGAGCGCGGCCATTTGAAACCGCGCCGCATCGGTTTTGTCTCGACGCGTTTTAACGGCACGGATGGCGTTTCGCTCGAAACGCGCAAATGGGCGCAAGTGTTGGAAGGATTGGGTCATGCCTGTTTTTATTTTTCCGGCGAATCGGACCAGCCGCCCGAACGCAGCCGCATTGTGCCGCGCGCGCATTTCCAGCATCCCGACATCGAGGCGATTCAACAAGTGGCGTTCACCGCGCGCGAACGGCCGCCGCAGCTGACGGCGCAGATTCACGCGCTCGCCGCCGAATTGAAAAACGCGCTGTATCAATTTTGCCAAGCTTTTGAAATTGAATTGTTGATTGTGGAAAACGCGCTGACCATTCCGCTCAATGTGCCGCTCGGCATTGCTCTGACGGAACTGCTCGCCGAAACGAGTATGCCCGCCATCGCGCACCATCACGATTTTTTTTGGGAACGCCAGCGGTTCATGGTGGGCTGCGTGTGGGATTATATTGACATGGCGTTTCCGCCGCACTTGCCTTCGCTGCGGCACGTCGTCATCAATTCGACGGCGGGGGAACAGTTGGGCTTTCGCAATCACACCTTTAGTTTGCTCATTCCCAACGTGATGGATTTTGACCGACCGCCGCCGCCGCCCGACGCGTACAGCGCGGATTTGAAACAAGCGTTAGGCGTGCGCGAGGATGAATTTTTACTTTTGCAGCCCACGCGCATTATTCCGCGCAAAGCGATTGAACATGCGGTGGAATTGACGGGGCGTCTGGGTTTGCCTGCGACGTTGGTCATTTCGCACGCGTCCGGCGACGAGGGCGACGAATACGCGCAGCGCGTGCGCGAGTATGCGGCGTTATTAAACGTGCGCGTCGTGTTTGCGAGCAGCCGCATCGCGAGCGAACGCGGCGCCACGCCCGCCGGCGAAAAAATTTATTCGCTGCGCGATATTTATCAGCGCGCGGATTTGACGACGTATCCTTCGACGATTGAAGGATTCGGCAACGCGTTTTTAGAAGCGTTGTATTTTCGCCGTCCCATCGTCGTCAACAACTATTCCGTGTACAACGTGGACATTAAACCCAAAGGATTCCAAGTCGTCGAATTTGACGGCTTTATCACGCGCGCGGTCGTGGATCAAGCGCGCGCGCTGTTGGAAAATCCCGCGCGCGGTCAGGCGATGGCGGAAACGAATTACGCGCTGGCGACTAAACATTATTCCTACACCATGCTCGCGCGGCGGCTCGAAACTTTGCTCGCGGAAGCGTTTGGGGAATGAATGATTTGGGGGGATGAAAAAAAAACGCCTCACACTTGGAGTCTTGATGGGCAATTACCGCGTGTGTTGCAAATCTTTTGGCGCGAGTTATAATCGTGCCGTCAGGGCCTCTCGCTACCTCTTATGGCAAACAAAGAAGCTAAAGCGCGTATCAAAATCAATCGCTTGCTCGAACAGGCGGGTTGGCGGCTGTTGGACGACGCCAACGGCGCGGCAAATGTGCAGCTCGAACTCTACACGCGCATTACGCAAAAGCAGTGGGACGCGTTCGGCGAAAATTTCGAGACGACGAAAAACGGCTATCTCGATTTCTTGCTGCTCGACGAAAAAGGTTTTCCCCTCATTGTTCTCGAAGCCAAAGCCGAAGAAAAAAATCCGCTGGTCGGCAAAGAACAAGCGCGCAAATATGCCAAGTCACAAAATTGCCGTTTTGTGATTCTCTCCAACGGCAACCTCCACTATTTTTGGGATTTGGAACGCGGCAATCCCTACGTCATTACGCAGTTCCCCAACGCCGCTTCGGTCGCGGGCTACAAGGACTATACGCCGAATCCCGCGCAGCTCGTCGCCGAAACGGTGGCGCGCGACTATATCGTTCTGACGCAGTTCCCCACGTATCAAACCCAAGCCGCGTGGCAGAATGAAAACGAACGCGCGCAATTTATTCAAGCCAATCGTTTGCGCTTTTTGCGCGCGTACCAAGAAAACGCGATGCACGCCTTGCAGCGCGCGGCGGCGACGGGCCAAGACCGCTTTTTGTTTGAAATGGCGACCGGCACGGGCAAAACCTTGACGGCGGGCGCGGTCATTAAATTGTTTTTACGCACCGGGAACGCGCGCCGCGTTTTGTTTTTGGTGGACCGCCTCGAGCTCGAAGATCAGGCATGGAAGGCATTTACGCAGCTCTTGAAAAATGATTTCAAGACGGTGATTTATAAAGAGAACCGCGACGATTGGCGGCACGCGGAAATTGTGGTGACGACGGTTCAAGCGCTGTTGTTCAATAACAAATACAAACGTTTGTTTGCGCCCACCGATTTTGATTTGATTATTTCGGATGAAGCGCATCGCTCGATTGGCGGCAACGCGCGCGCGGTCTTTGAATACTTTATCGGGTACAAACTCGGCTTGACCGCGACGCCGCGCGATTATCTCAAAAAGTTTGACCATGCGAACGCGAACGACCCGCGCGAATTGGAACGGCGGCTGCTGCTCGACACCTATCGCACGTTCGGCTGCGAAAATGGGCAACCGACCTTTCGCTATTCGCTTTTGGACGGCGTGCGCGACGGGTATCTCATCAATCCGTTGGTGGTGGACGCGCGCACTGAAGTTACGGCGCAGTTGCTGTCCGACAAGGGCTTTGCCGTGTTGGTCGCGGATGAAGCAGGCGAGGACGACGAACAATTTTTCAAACAGCGCGATTTTGAAAAAAATTTCTTTTCGGAAGCGACCAACAGATTATTTTGCAAGACGTTTTTAGAGAACGCGCTGCGCGATCCCCTCAGCGGCGAAATCGGCAAGACGATTGTGTTTGTGGTGAGCCAGAATCACGCGGCGAAACTCACGCAGATTCTGAATGAATTGGCGGACGCGCTGTATCCGGGCAAATACAATTCCGATTTTGCCGTTCAGGTCACTTCGCAGGTGACGGACGCGCAGCAATTTGCCATCAACTTTGCCAACAACAATCTCAACGGCTCGGCAAATTTTTTGCCCGCGTACAAGACGAGCAAGACGCGCGTCTGCGTGACGGTGGGCATGATGACGACGGGGTACGACTGCACCGACCTGCTCAATCTCTGTTTGATGCGTCCGATTTTTTCGCCGACCGATTTTGTGCAGATGAAAGGACGCGGCACGCGCACGCACGATTTTGGCGAACAACTTTTTGACGACGCGCTCAAGCGGCAATTTGCCGAGACGCGCAAAACGCAATACAAGCTGTTTGATTTTTTCGCCAACTGTGAATATTTTGAAAAAGAATTCAATTACGACCAAGTGTTGAAATTGCCGCGGCTTGGTTCTAGCCGCGCCGATGAACCGGGCGAGGGCGGCGCGGTTTCACTCGACGAGTATGAAAATTTCAATCCCGATACGTTGCGCGAACTCAGAGAAAAGCAAATCGGTTTGGAGGGCATGAAGATTGACCGCATGTTCTTTGAACGCTTTCAAGAACGCGTACAGCAGGATGATTTTATCAAGACGAGCGTGGAACAAGGGCAGTGGGAACGCGTGAGCGAGTACATGCGCGCGCACATTTTGGACAAGCCCGAAGATTTTTTCACGCTCGAAAAATTGCGCCGCGCGGCGGGCGTGGACCGACGGCTCTCGCTGCGCGAAATTTTGGAAAAAGTATTCGGTCTGATTCCCGCGTTCAAATCCAAAGATGAATTGCTCGACGATGAATTCGAGAAACTCGTCGCCGATTTGAAACCCGAAGCGCCCGAAATGATTGTGGCGCTGCGCTATTTTTTCAAAGCGTACATCACCGACGAGAATGTGCGAAAAATTATTGAACAGAAACGGTATGCGGAATTGAATAACAACGCGACCTTTACGATGCAAGATTTTCAAGCCGTGCCGCGCGCGTGGCGCGCGAAAATTCCCGAATACGTCAAGGATTATGTGCCGCTGAATCAGTTTATGGAGTGACGCGTCAAGACCCCAAGTGTTTTCGGAAACACTTGGGGTCTTGACGGACATCGAAACCCTGAGACCCCAAGTGTTTTATCGAATACGC
>JAJVIA010000091.1 GCA_022072245.1 Anaerolineae bacterium | reverse complement strand
AATGGCGGCATTGGATTCATCGAACCAAGCGGTGCGATCTCAGTCTTTTTCAACTGGGACTGCGCTGGCTGGACCATTTGCTCAATGTCGGCGCACCTATCCCGGTGTCCTTTCATTTGCCGACGGAGCTCGAAACAAAATGTGTACGGTAGTCAATTCATTGGTAAGAAAATTCGAGTCAGGCTGAATAACCGTTGTCCAAATTCAACTTGCCGATTTACCAATCAAACTTTGTAACGCTCGTTCTATCGGCTCAACAACCGCAGGATGGGAAAATAATGCCGCTGTATCAGCTGCTGGTAATCCTGCCTCTTTGAGGAGATAATTTTTGATGCGCTGTATCTCCCCCAAGTTGATCTCCTCGCTCGTCAATTGTTGCTGCAATTTCTCAAGCTCTGCCACTGTGGTCTGAATTTGTTTTGAATCGAGCTCTGCATTTTTTGACAGTGAATCTACAAAGAGCTTGCATGCTTCTGGTAAGCTGTTGTTGACGCCAAATGGCACGCTGACGATATTCTTCCCCACGATTACTTGGGAGTTGTTATCGCCCATTTTTACTTCGAAATAGTCACCCTTGATTTGTTGATATATGACTGCTTGCGGGAATTTTGCATTGAATTCATTGGGGTCTTCAACCAGATCGATTCCCGGCCCTGCTATCCTGACAAAGTGATATATTCTGCCTTCGTCGGTATCAATTGACTCTGAGTGGACAAAATTGCGATCGGACAAATAAAAAATGTTGCGGTCGAGCAAAGTCGAAGGCAAATTTAACTTGCGGGCCAAATCATTCCTTTCAATCGCCCCGAGTGGATCACGCTTATAAAGGGCGTATAGCGCGTTCAGTATATTGCGTCGAATTTGAAGATCGTCCAATTTTAAGCTCTCCTGAAAAATCCATTTGGAACAAAGCTGAAGTGTCGCCCTGTACCGACTAATCGAGCGGACAACTCTGCTGTAATTCTTCCCGACTACTCACCTGATCCGCTTTCAGGTTCTGAAGAACCCGACGCTACTGCATGGTTAATGGCAGAACCATCACTGGAATGGACTGTCTCTGAGATTGCTGGCGGCAGCATGGAAGGCAGATTGGTTTGAAGCCAATCCATTACGAGCTCTATGCTCGCTAGATTCGGTTTTTTGCTCGTCAATTCCACTTCAAACTCACTTAGTTTGTGAAGCGCCTGTCTTTTTTCCTCTGATGAGTCGGTCAAGGCGATTCGCGTTCTTAGATCTTCGAGAAGGTCTAGCAGCTGCTTGAGATCATTCTGGCTCATTTGACTTGAGTCCTTACCTTGTTCTACTTGGATAATGTTTTTACCGACCGCTACTTGCCCCGCATGACCATCGATCGTTACTTTAAATAAATCTCCGCCAACAGATATGTGCCGATCATGCTCATCAGTCATTAGGCTCACCTCCTCCATGTAATTCAGTCGCAAAGGTATGAACATCTTCCAAATTGGGAATGACAACCAACATGGTTTTACCTTAATCCGCACACATTGTAACGCCCATATACAAAAATTGGAAAATTGATCGGTCCCATCAACCAACCAACTATCCAACTATTTCCTCCACAAAGTCGTTGAGGTGAATTACAATTACTCGACCATCCGACTATCTGACCGCCTGACTAAAACAACCCCTTTACCTTGCCCGTGTTCAAATCCAAATCTACGTCATAGAACGCGGGGCGCGTTGGCAAGCCCGGCATCGTTCGCATCGTGCCGACGAGCGGGTACAAAAAGCCCGCGCCAACGCTCGCGCGAATGTCGCGGATGGGAATGCGGAAACCGGTGGGCGCGCCTTTCAACGACGCATCGGCGGTGAAACTGAGATGCGTTTTCGCCATGCAAATCGGCAGCCCCGCAAAGCCATTGCGCGTGTACGATTCGATTTTCGCTTCCGCTTCGGGTGAAAAATCTACGCCATCGGCGCGATAAATTTCGCGCGCAATGATTTCGATTTTTTGTTTGATGGGCAAATCGAGCGGATACAAAAATTCAAAATTCGACGTTTGCTTTGCCGCGTCCATCACCGCGTCGGCGAGTTCGATTGCGCCCGCGCCGCCGTCCATCCAATGCGTGGACTGGACCGCCACCGAACCGCTCTCTTCCACCAAACGCTTCAAGAGTTTGACTTCATTGGCGGTATCGTATTTGAACGAATTGATGGCGACGACAACCGGTACGCCAAATTTTTTCGCGTTCTCGATGTGACGCAGCAGGTTCGGCATCCCCGCTTCGAGCAGCGCGAGATTTTCTTCGGTGTACGCCTTGTCGAGCGGACGCCCCGCGACCACTTTCGGTCCGCCGCCGTGCATCTTGAGCGCGCGAATCGTCGCCACCATCACGACGACGTTGGGAATCAAACCCGAATAGCGGCATTTGATATTCATAAATTTTTCCATGCCGATATCCGCGCCAAAGCCCGATTCCGTCACCACATAGTCCGCGAGTTTCAACGCGATTTGGTCGGCGACGATGGACGAATTGCCGTGCGCGATATTCGCAAAGGGACCCGCGTGGACGAACGCGGGCGTGCCTTCGAGCGTTTGCATCAAGTTCGGCATAATCGCGTCTTTCATCAAAACCGTAATCGCGCCCGCGACGCCCAAATCTTCCGCCGTGACCGGTTCGCCCTGCGTGTTTGTTCCAATCACCATTTTGGAAAAACGTTCGCGCATATCGGGGAGCGAAGTGGTGAGACCGAGAATCGCCATGATTTCGCTGGCGACGGTAATATCAAAACCGGTAAAACGTTCGTTGCCTTTTTCTTCATCGCCCAAACCGATTTCGATGCCGCGCAACATGCGGTCGTTCGTATCCATCACACGCTGCCACGTAATCGTCTTGGGGTCAATGTCGAGACGGAATAAACGCCGTTTGTCCTCTGCCGATAATTCGGAAACGTTTGTGGCTTGAATACCCAGCCGCGCCGCGCGTTTGGCAATGGATGGCGCGAACGTGCCATCGGGACACAACGCTTTTGCCAATTTATCGTCGTCGGTAATCGCGCGTTCATGCAGCATCCGCGTATCAATTTGCGCGGCGAGCAAATTATTCGCCGCCGTAATCGCGTGAATGTCGCCGGTGAGATGCAGATTAAAATCTTCCATCGGCACGACTTGGGAATAACCGCCGCCCGCCGCGCCGCCCTTGATGCCAAACGTTGGGCCCATCGAGGGTTGACGAATACAAGTGAACGCGCGCTGCTTGCGATGCGCGCCCAACGCTTGGGAAAGCCCCACCGTCGTCGTTGATTTGCCTTCGCCCAACGGCGTCGGCGTTATCGCCGCCACGTCAATATATTTTCCGTTCGGATGATTTTTCAATCGGTCGCGCACTTCGAGATGCACTTTGGCTTTGTATTTGCCGTACAGTTCGAGGTCGTCTTCGCGCAGCCCAACTTCGCGCGCTACATCGAGAATGGGACGCAGTTCCGCCGCCTGAGCAATTTCGATATTGCTGGGAACGGGATGAGTGATTTTGATTGGCACAGACTATGCTCCTTTGCAATAGAGTGGAGAAAACCGTTATGCTTTGATAACGGTTTTCTCCAGCCAAGCTAAGACAGCCGAGTCGCGTTCGAGTCAAAAACGCGTAATGTTTTGGTCAGCGCACGCTGCGGCGATATAACAGCGCGCCCAATACCAGCAGCAGCGCGCCGCCCAACGCGAGCGCGATATACAAAATCTGATTCGGCAGCGCGGCGCCGCTGCTCGGCAAGGTCGTGGTCGGCGCAGCCGTGCCTTGCGTGATGCGCCCTTCGCTCGCAGACGCGACGGGCGAATGGGCGCCGATATACGCGGCGACTACATCCGCCAGAGTCGGGCCAAAGTCATACGGGTCAATCGCTTTTTCGCCAAAGACGGAATAACCGTCGCCGCCCTGACGCGTAAAATCGAGCGTCGCAACCTTGTACGTCGCGTTCGGGTCGAGCGCTTGGTACGTGCCGTCCGGCTGTTTGATTTGCACGCTCACGATGCGCGAACCGACAGGCGCCTGCGGATTCCACACATAGGTCATGCCCGCGACTTGCGGAAAACGTCCCGTGCCTTCGTTGCCCGGATTCTCGGCGCGGCTCACCCCATTTTCCAACGCCGCGCGCAAATCGGAACCTTTCAGCCCAAAGGTCGCGATAGTGTTGCCGAACGGCAGCACGGTCAACACTTGGCCCAACGTCACATCGCCTTTGGGAATACTGGCGCGAATGCCGCCGCCGTTCAGCATGGCGACTTGGACCCCTTCTTTTTTCTGACTGTCCAACATCGCGTCGGCAATCAAGTCGCCGATGTTGCACTCGCCAAAGCGACATTCGTTATCTACATTGTTCAAATCCACCGACGATTGCCCAATCACCTTGTTACGCAGCTCTTGGAGCGGCGCGTCCAATTTTGCCACTTCTTCGGCAATCTTGGGGTCGGGCGTCACGCTCGCGTCGAGCAAAATCGGCGCGCCCTCCCATTTCGTCGGCACGCCCTTGGCGTCGAACGTCACGTCGAGGCGTCCAAGATATTTGCCATACGACATGGCTTGCACAATCAACACGGGGTCGCCGTTGGGCGATTTCACAACCGTCGGATATGGGCCCAACGCTTTGTCCTTGTCCTGGTCGGGCGGATTGCTGGAAAGGTACGAGTGTGAATGGCCGCCGACAATGACATCAATGCCGTCCACTGCCGCCGCTAGCGCCTTGTCCGGGTCGTACCCTTCGTGGCACAGCAAGACGATTTTATTGATGCCCTCTTTTTCCAATGCAGCGACCTGCGCCTTGACAGAGGCGGCGATGGCGTTGAATTTGACGTTGGCGCCGGGGCTCGAAAGGATGGGGGTGTCGGTCGTCGTGCAGCCGGTCACGCCGATTTTTTCACCGCCCGCTTCGAGAATGGTATACGGTTTCACTTTGCCCGCCAGCGTCGGTTCCGCGCTCACATCCACATTCGCGCTGACGAGCGGCAATTTCAGCATCTCGATATAGCGCGCGACATTCGCCGGGCCATCGTCAAATTCGTGATTGCCAAACGTCGTCGCCTGAAAACCGAGTTCGTTCAAAAACTTGGCGGCTTCTTCGCCCTTGTACAAATAGTAAAAAAGAGACCCTTGAAATTGGTCGCCCGCATCCAGCACGAGCAAATTCTTGCCCTCGGCGCGAATTTTTTGCAAAGCCGCTGCGCGCCGCGCGACGCCGCCAAAACATTTGCCCGCCGCGTCGTCTTGCGCGTTACAGTCGCTGTTGAACGCCGTGATGGGCATCAAACGCGCGTGCGTGTCGTTGGTGTGCGCGATTGTTAAATCAAACTCGCCGCCTTGCGCCAATAGGGTCGGCGTCGTTCCCGCCGCCGCCAAGACCATCATGATGCCAAGCGCGAGCAAACTTGCCAAAATACGACGGATCTTCATACTGCTTGCTCCTTTATCCCCCCGCTGTAAATGTGGTGGCAAAGATTGTATCACTAAATCAGGCAAATTGAATCGGAATTTTTTCCCGCCCCAAAAGGATATGGGCGCTGAATGAGGGAAACACCCCACGTCACAATGTAGCGCATAACGGATTGATTGTGTAGCTCGATTTAGAGTATATAGAGAGTAAAGGATAAAAGAGAAGGGAGACACGAATCATGTTAGAGAATTTTCTTTTCTTGGCGCGCGACATAGCCGTCATCGGTTATTCGTTCGTACTGCGGATTGGCGTTCCCATTATCGTAACCTTGTTCATCGGCTGGTGGCTCGAACGCAAACTCGTCGAATGGGACGCCCGCGACGCGCAAGCGCAAGAACAAGACGCGTCAGACCAAGCCAAACAGACGCTCCAACGCCCTACGCATTTGAATTAGCGTTCGCAAGTTTGTTGGATGCAAGCGCACGTTGCAAGCCACCGAGAGCGAGACCGGAATATGCCAAACGATTTTTTTAACGCGCTGCGCGATGTAATTGTCATCGGCTATCTACTTGTTTTGCGCGTCCTCACGCCGCTATTGCTCATTCTTTTTATCGGCAAGTGGCTCCAAGTCAAACTCGCGCACAGCGACCGCCGCGAACAATTGGCGCATCAGGGCGAACCGTATTGTTGGGATTTGCGCGATACGCCGCAAACTCGACGCGCGCAAGCCGCCGCCGCGGCGCATCCCGACCTGCCCTGCTGGCTGGCGATGCAATATGACGGCGGCGGCGTCACGACCGAATGTTATCGCTGCCCGCGCTATGCGGTGCAAAGCATTGACGACCCGAACCGGGTTTGGGAGACGAATGGATTATGAACACGGCACACATTACACGACGCGATTTTTTGAAATGGTCCGGCGCGAGCGCGCTAGCGCTGGCGGCGATTCCCGCTTTTGACAATGTCGCCCTCGCCGATTTTTTGGGTTCGGAAAAAGCCGCCGAACAATTTGGCATTTTGATTGACACGACCAAATGTATCGGCTGTCGGCAATGCCAAGTCGCCTGTCAGCAAAAAAATAATTTGCCCCCGCTGCCCGAAAAATTGCCCGCGCAGGAAACGTATCCTGCACAATTGTCGGCGGACGCGTTCACGCACATTGAATTTTACAAAACGGGCGGCGCGGCGGACGCGCCGGTCTTTACCAGCATCAAACGGCAATGTATGCACTGCATAGAACCCGCGTGCGCGGCGGTGTGTCCCGTCGGCGCGCTGGTAAAAACGCCGCAAGGACCCGTCACGTATGACGCGGAAAAATGTCTCGGCTGTCGTTATTGCATGGCGGCATGTCCGTTCAACGTTCCCAAATTTGAATGGGCTTCGTCCAATCCGCGCATCCGCAAATGCGACATGTGCGCGGACCGCATCGCGCAAGGCGAACTGCCCGCGTGCGTCGGCGCTTGTCCGACCGGCGCCCTGACTTTTGGCGCGCGCCAAGCTTTGATTACGCAAGCGCAAACGCGCATCCGCAACAATCCTGACCAATACGTGCCGTACATTTACGGCTTGTCGCAAGTGGGCGGCGCCGGCATTTTGTATCTCGCCAATGTGCCGTTCGACCAAATCGGTTTGAATATGAACCTGCCCGAAACGCCCGCGCCGGAATATACAATCCAAGTCATGGAAAAGGTGCCGGGCATCGCGATTGGCGTAGCGTTATTGGCGGGCGGAGTCGCTTGGTGGCGCAAGCGCCACGCGCCAGCTAAAAATACCGCGCCCGAGTCAGAGGACGCGCGCGCATAAACGAACCATTCCATCATTCTCAAACGGAGGCAATCATGTTGGATTCCTATCTGCCATTTTTTAATGAACTGTGGGCGGCGCTCATTTTCTTTACGCTGCGTTTGGGCTTGCCGCTGCTCTTTGTGTTTGGCGTCGGTTGGTTGTTGTGGCGCTTTTTTGCGCCGGAAGCGGTCCCCGTCAAGGCGGGCGTTCCGCAGCGCGAGCGCTTTAGCCATTTCGTAATGCAAATCCGCGAACTGCCCGCCGTGCAGCTACCCACCTTGACGGCGAATCAAATTCTGGCGCTTTGCAGCGCCATCCTGCTGTGGATTGCGGCGACGGGTTTTTTGATTGCGCGCTTTTTCTGGGGCTTGGAAACGGCAACCGCATTGAGCGACGCCATGCCGTGGGGTTTGTGGATTGCGTTCAAACTCTCGTTCGTCGCGTGCGCGGCGGCGGGTTTCACCTTTGCCGCCATCGTCTATGTTTTCCGTCTGGAACAATATCGGCCCCTTGTCCGCACAGCCATTCTCATCGGCTTGATTGGCTATACCACGTTCATCATTTCGCTGTTGGTGGACCTCGGACGCTGGTACAACATTTGGCATCCGATTGTGATGTGGAATCCGCACTCGGTCATGTTTGAAATCGCGTGGTGCGTCATGCTTTATACCGCCGTGCTGTACGCGGAATTCAGCCCGGCTTTTTTTGAACGGCTCGGCTGGCGGCGCATGGAAAAATTGATGCACGCGATTGTCGCGCCGCTCGTCATTGCCGGCGTCGTCCTTTCGACGCTGCATCAATCGTCGCTCGGTTCGCTGTATCTGATTCAATTCACCAAATTGAATCCGCTGTTTTGGTCGCCGCTGATTCCCGTATTCTTTTTCGTCTCGGCTGTGGCGACGGGACTCGCGTTAATGATGCTCGTGCCGCCTCTCAACGCGCGGCTCTTTGGCAGCGCAAATCGCCAAGCCCTTTTGGCGACGCTGGCGCGTCCCACCGCCATTATTTTGGGCGTCTATTTCGCGCTCAAGTTTGGCGATTTGTTGGTTCGCGGCGAACTGCCGCGTCTCGTAACGCCAACGGCAATGAGCGCGCTGTGGTGGCTCGAAGTCGTGGGCGGCATCGTTATCCCGATAGCGCTTTTGTTGACGCCGCAAGCGCGCATCAATCCGCGCGTGCGAATGAGCGCGGCGGGTCTCGCCGTGGCGGGCGTCGTGCTGGGCCGCTTTAACATCGCGCTGTTCGGCTTTAGCGATTACCTCGGCGCCTTGAACGTCGCCTACATTCCCTCGTTCGGCGAATGGATTATTACGTTCGCGCTCATCGCCGCCGCGTTCGCCGCCTATGTCGCCGCCGTAAAATGGCTGCCAATTTTGCCCGAATCGGCGCACGAATCAAAAGTGCAGCCCGTTCCCGTCAAATCCACTTGACAAAAAACGGCGCGGCGAAAGATTCCCTGCAAGCGCGCGTTGCTTGCAGGAATTTTTTTGTCGCCGAACAATCGAGGTCTCGCACGTTTTTATGACTCGATTATGACTCGAACCGCGATGTGCGCGCCCTATATTTGAAACGCGCGCAAACATCGCGCGCGGTGAGGACGCGCCCATGAACGGTGGTTTCCCGGAATTTTGCCAATCCAACTTGCCGTTAATTTACGGCTTGTATGGCTTGGCGTTTTTTGTCGCCGGCATTGTGGTGGCGCTCGAAAGCGGACGCAACAGTCAATTGCGCTTGACGCACGCGCTGCCATTTCTGGCGGCGTTTGGCATTACGCACGGCATTCACGAATGGATTGAAATGTTCCTGTTGACGGCGACCGGCACGAATCTCTGGCTGCAAGCGCTTCAAGGCATCAGCATCGTACTGCTCGCCGCGTCGTTTGTGCTTTTGATTGAATTTGCCGTGCGGCTCATGCGGCTGCTCGACGAAAAATATCTGCCGTTCCGTCATGCCACGCTGCTCTTGACCGCGCTCTATCTCGTCCTGCTGGCGGCATATCGCGTCGCGTATTTTGACGGCAACGAAGCGCCGTTCTGGCGCTTTGCCGACATTATGGCGCGGTACACGCTCGGCATCCCCGGCGCGTTTCTCGCCGCGGGCGCCATGTTGGTCCAACGCCGCGCGTTCATCCGCGAAGGATACGCGCAATTCAGCCGCGATTTAATCGGCGCGGCGCTCGCGTTCGCGTGGTACGGCATTTTTCAGTTAATCGTTCCGCCGGCGGAATTCTTTCCCGCCTCGCACATCAACACTGCAACGTTTCTCAATTACACCGACATTCCCGTACAACTTTTTCGCGCCATCGTCGGCGCGCTCGGCGCGATTTTTATCGTGCGCGTTCTGCGCGTTTTTGAAACCGAATACGCGCGTCGTCTGGAACGTTTGAACCGCGAGCGCTTTGAAACGCAAGAACGCTCCGCGCAAGAGTTGACCGTGCTGTTCGAGACCTGCCGCATTCTCGGCGCGTCGCTCGATTTGAATGTGCTGCTGCATCAAGCCATCGAAAAAATCGTCACGTCCGTCGAGCCGGTGGTCGCGGGGACCGTCTTTTTATTTGACGCGCGCGAACACGCCATCGTCGCGCGCGCGGCGTATCATCGCGCCAACGCCGCCTTGCCGCCCGATTTATCGGAACGCGCGCGCGTCCAAGCGCAGCGCGCCTTTGAAACGCAAGCGTTGGCGTACGAACCCGCGAACGCGCAGAGCTCGGTTTTGGCGCTGCCGCTAATTTCTGGCGCGACGCCGATTGGCGCCATCAGTTTGACGCACGCGGGCGCGTTTTCCAATCTCGCCGTTTTGCAAACGCTGGCGCGGCAGTTGGTGATTGCCGTCGAAAACGCGCGCCTGTATGAACGCGTTCAGGAAAAAGAAGAGCTGCGCGGCGAATTGCTCGAGCGCGTCGTCGCCGCGCAAGAAGAAGAGCGCAAACGGCTCGCGCGCGAATTACACGACCAGACCGGGCAGACACTCACCGGATTGGCGATGGGTTTGCACTCGGTCGGCGCAATGGTGCAGACCAATCCGACGCTCGCCGCGCAGCGCGTACAGGAATTGGAACGCGTCAGCGCGAGCGCGGTGGACGATTTGCGGCAAATGATTGCGGACTTGCGTCCCTCGCAGTTGGACGATTTGGGGCTCGTCCCCGCGCTGCGCGAGATGGCAAACACGCTGGCGGCGCGCAGTCAGATGCAAGTCGAATTTGTGACGAACGGGCCGCGGCGGCGTTTGCGCGCGCAGTTAGAGACGATTTTGTATCGGCTGGCGCAAGAGGCGTTGAATAACGCGGCGCGTCATTCCAAAGCGCAGCGCGTGACGATGCGGCTAGATTTTTCCGCGCGCGAAATCCGGTTGGACATTCAGGATGACGGCATCGGTTTTGCGCTCGAACAAATTAACGCCAAAACGCCGCGCCGCGCGTGGGGCTTGCTCGGCATGCAAGAACGCGTTATGCTGGCGGGCGGCACGCTCGAAATTCATTCCCAGCCGGGCAGCGGCGCGCGGCTCACCGCGCGGATTCCATTGGAACCGCGCCCAACGCTGGAGCCCGCGCCGACGGCGTTGATACCAGATACTGGTTTCAAAATTTCGCCCGGCTGAAATTTTGAAAACAAATCATTTACCGCGCAAGCTCTTTGTCAACGCGCGGACAAATTTGCGCTGCGTTTTTCGCGCCGAGTTTTGCGTTGACAAAGAACTTGGCACACGAAAGGATTTTCGGATGGATAAAAAAACCATGATTGACCTCTTGAACCAAGACCTCGCGGGCGAGTTGGGGGCGATTATTCAATACCTCACCTATGCCGCCAAAGCGAGCGGACCTTTTCGGCCGCAGCTCGTCCAGTTTTTCATGGCAGAGGTGCCGGATGAACAATTGCACGCGCAATTTCTCGCCAACAAAATTGTAGCGTTGGGCGGCGAACCCGTCACCGCGCCGCGTCCCGTTCCGCCCGCCGCCACCAATCGCGCAATGTTGGAAGCGGTCTTGGCAGCCGAACAACAGGCGACGCGCGATTACACCCAGCGCGCAGAGCAAGCCGGCGCGTTGGGCGACAAGGGTTTGCAAGTGCAGCTCGAAAATATGGTCAGCGATGAAAGCGGACACGCCCAAGAGACCGAACGCATCTTGCGCGACTGGCCCGTGTAACAAACGCCGCGTAAATCATGCGTCTCTTACTCGTTGACGACCACGCCATCGTGCGCGCCGGTTTGCGAATGTTGCTCGAAGCGCATCCCGATATGGAAATTATCGGCGAATGTGAGAACGGGCAGGATGCGATACGCCGCGCGTTGGAATTGAAACCGGACGTTATTCTGATGGATGTCGGTTTGCCCGACATTCCCGGTTACGACGCGACGCGCGCCATCAAAAAAGAATTGCCCGCCGTAATCATTCTGGCGCTGACCATGCACGAAAGCGACGAGTATTTTTTTGAAATGTTGAACGCGGGCGCGTCGGGTTATGTGCCGAAAAAAGCCGCGCCCACCGAATTGGTCAATGCAATTCGCGTGGTGTATGCGGGAGGCGTATATCTGTATCCATCGCTGGCGAAAACGCTCGTCCAAGATTATTTGACGCGCGCGGAACAGGATAACGACGCGGGCGCATTCGACGGTTTGACCGAACGCGAACGCCAAGTCTTGACGCTGATTGCCGATGGCTTGTCCAATCAACAGGTCGCGGACAAATTGGTCATTAGCGTCAAGACCGTCGAACGTCATCGCGCCAACATTCTCGCCAAACTCGGTTTGCACAGCCGCACCGAATTGGTGAAATACGCGATTCGCAAGGGGCTCATTCAGGTCGAAGGATAAAATTTGTACGAGGCAAAAAAAATGCAGAGCGCTTGCTCTGCATTTTTTTATCGCACGCGCGCCGTATCGCGCGCGTTATGCCTGCGCCAACGTGCGCGCGTCAACATACGCGGCGCCGCGGCGCAGCGCCATTTTATTCGCTTCCAATTTCTGGCGATGTTTCGCGCTGACGTGTTCTTCCAACACGCGGTCGAGCGTTTCGAGAGCGACGACATTGGTCGCCGCCAGCAGCGCGCCGAGCATGACCATATTCGCAATTTGCGGCGCGCCCAATTCGTCCGCAATCGCTTTGGCGGGCAGCGCGATTTCTTGCAAGTCCGTGCGGTCGCTGCGCTGTTCAATCAACGTCGCGTCGAGAATCAACACGCCGCCGCGCTGCATCAAGGGCGCGTATTTCGCGTGCGACGGCGGATTGAGCGCCAACACCGCCGAGGGATGCCGCACCAACGGCGAACCAATTTCTTCGTCCGACACAATCACCGTGCAGTGCGCCGTGCCGCCGCGCATTTCGGGCCCATAGGACGGAATCCAGGTGACATGCTTTTTTTCCGCCAGCGCGGCGTACGCCAACAGTTGGCCCGCGAACAGGACGCCCTGCCCGCCAAACCCGGCAATAATAATTTCGTGAAGCATCTTACACCTTGAGCGCTTTCACCGCGTCCGCGATTTTGAAATCGCCGAGCGGATAATACGGAATCATTTTTTCCTCGATATATTGGAGCGCCTTTTGCGGCGTCATGTTCCAATTGACCGGACACGACGACAAGATTTCGACGAGCGCAAAACCGAGTTCATGCCGCTGGACTTGGAACGCGGTCTTGATGGCTTTTTTGGTTTGATTGATGTGGCCCGGATTATGCACCGAACGCCGCACGATATAACTCGCGCCGCCAAGCGTGGCGAGCAATTCCGCCATCCGCAGCGGATAACCCATCGTCGCCACATCGCGCCCGGCTTGGGACGAAGTCGTTTTCATCCCCGGCAAAGTCGTCGGCGCCATCTGTCCGCCCGTCATGCCGTACACGCCATTGTTGACAAAAATCACGGTGAAATTTTCGCCGCGCGAAGCCGCGTGCGTAATTTCCGCGAGACCGATGGACGCGAGGTCGCCGTCGCCTTGATACGTGAAAACGGTTTTAGTGGGATGCACGCGCTTGACGCCCGTCGCCATCGCGGGCGCGCGGCCGTGCGCGGCTTCGCAAAAATCGCAATCGAAATAGTTGTACGCAAATACCGAACAGCCCACCGACGCGACGCCAATGGCGTTCTCGCGCAAATTCAATTCATCCAACACTTCGGCGACGAGGCGATGAATGATGCCGTGCGTACAGCCGGGGCAATAATGCGTAATGACCGGCGTCAACGTTTGCGGTCGTTCATACACCACATCCAAATTATCTATCATCATCTTTCGGTTTCTCCTCTCCGCTGGCGAGCGTTTCATCCAAACCGTATCCGCTTTCAATCAACTCTTGAAAACGCGCGGTGAAACGCGCGGCGGGCGCGCCGTCAATCACATCGTGGTCAAACAGCAGCGTCAGGTCCAGATATTCGCGAATCGCAATGCAGCCATCCACTACGCCCGGTTTTTCTACAATGCCGCCAAGCGCCACGTCCAACGAATGGACGTTAAAAGGAATCGCCCAGCCCGCGCCTTTGGCAAACATGCCCACCGCAGTCAAACCGACGGTGCAAAAACTCGCCTTGAGCCACTGTGGATTGCGGAACGCCAACGCGTAAAACGCATCGCGCACAAAACCCGGCAGACGCACGAACCATCGCATCCCAAATTCGCGCGTAGTTTGGGGCGCGCGCTGCGCCGCGCGCAGTTCGGCATGAATGTCTTGGACGCTGCGCCGATTCGCCGCGCGAATGAAATGCGGCAGCGCCATTTTGCGCCCGTCCATTTCAATTTCAACAATCGTGTTGACATCCACCTCGTCAAACAGAATGAGCCGCTTGCGCCAATCGCGATACGCGTGTACGGCTTTGTGTTCGCCAACCGCTTTGCCGAGACAGGCGATAATAAACGCGGTGAACGAAAGCGCTTTGCCGGTGCGCGCGCGATATTCGCGCAACAGACGGCGCGCGCGCGTAACATCCACTTCAATCAAACCAACAACCGTATGCTTGCGCGCGGCGATGCGTCCGCCTTCGACGACGAGTTGTCGTTCAGGCGCCAAGGGCAGAGTTTGAAAGGCAGCGCGCGTCATTTTTCTTTACGGTTCCGCTTTGGCAGCCGACCAATTTTTATTTCGGCATACCGTCGCCGAACGCTCGACTAATTCGTGTACGCAATGTCCAGCGCGGCGCGTTCGATCATCGGTTCTTGCGATAGCACGGGCGGCATATATTTTTCAATGCGCGTCAGAATTTCATCGGGCATCGGCACCAAACCGCCCATCGTGCCAAAAAATTGCACGTCGGCGTCGCGTTCCACCGCGAGCCGCACATCCTGCGCCATTTGTCCCGCGTTCATTTCCACGACGAGAAATTGACGCACGCGCTGCGAAAGTTCCGTCAGCCGATTTTCGGGGAACGGATACAAACTGACGGGACGGAACAAACCGACGCGCAAACCGCGCGCCCGCGCTTGTTTCACCGCCGTTTGCGAAATGCGCGCCGCCGAACCGAACGCGACGACAACCAATTCCGCGTCGTCCGTAAATTGTTCGACGTACCGCACCTCGTTGGCGCGCACCGCCGCGTCTTTGTCCGACAGCGCGCGATTCATCTGTTCCAATTCGTGCGGCTGCAAAAAGAGCGACGTATTGATGCGACGCGGACGATTCATTGCGCCCGTCAATTCCCAACCGCGGTCGCGCATGGTCAGTTCGCGCAGCGGCGGCATGGCGACGGGTTCCATCATCTGCCCGATATTGCCGTCAATGGCGATAATGACGATGGCGCGATATTTTTCCGCAAGGTCGAACGCGTGATACGTCAAATCAACGGCTTCTTGCACTGTTGCGGGCGCGAGGACGATGGGATGATAATCGCCGTGACCGCCGCCTTTGGTCAATTGAAAATAATCGGCTTGGGTCGGCGCGAGATTGCCGAGACCGGGCCCGCCGCGCATCACGTCCACCAACACGCACGGGACTTGGGATGCGGCAATGTACGATAACCCTTCTTGCATCAATGAAAAACCGGGCGACGACGACGAAGTCATCGTGCGCGCGCCCGCCACCGCCGCGCCGTACACCATATTGATTGCCGCCAATTCGCTTTCGGCTTGCAAAAAAACGCGCGGCTGGCCCGCCGCATTTTTCAGCGTGGGCAACCGCGCCGAGAGATATTCCAACAATTCGGTTTGCGGCGTAATCGGATAACCGAAATACGCTTCCAAGCCCGCGCGCACCGCCGCTTCGGCGATGGCTTCATTGCCTTTCCACAGCTCGAGTCTTTGAGCAGGAGAATTCAAGTCCATTCTGGCGTTCCCTTC
>JAJVIA010000024.1:4246-15546 GCA_022072245.1 Anaerolineae bacterium | reverse complement strand
GAGGGAAAGGTTCCCAACGTGCGCTGCGTATTTGCGGGATTGAGATTGGGCGTCACCGCGCCGTTCGACGCGTCCAGCCATTGTCCGCCGATATAGTTGCGGAATGTTTTTCCATTCTGAGCTTGTGTCATTTTTACTCTGCTATCGCCGCGGCGGCAATGCTCTTGCCGCTTTGAGCTGAAATTGGTCGCGCACGGCAACCGCAACCAACAAGATTGCCGTCGCAATCATCACCGCGCCCAACACCGAAATCATAATGTTGGAAAGAAACATCGGGTGAAAAAAGAAAAAGAGTCCGGCGATGATTTCGAGAATACCCAATCCGACGCGCAACCAGCGCCGCGAGTTCGGCGGCCGCGCCGTCTCGGACGCGACATCCCAGATGGTTACAATCCCGACCGCAATCGCGGTCCCGGCGAGCAGAAAAAACAAAATAGAGAGCGCCACCACGCCGGTAAAAGTTGGCGCCAACAATGCCAAAAGCCCCGGCACGGCGACCAACGCCGCGCCCACCATCTTGAGCTGCCGCTTGGGTTGGTGGCTCCGATACGCGCGCGCCAGCACAATTACCCACAAGACAACCCAGACCAGTCCAAAGACGCGAAAGAGTTCCAGCGACATGTCGCGCGTTTGTGACAAAAAGAGACTGCCGAACACGACAAAGATGATCGCCAAAGCGATTTGCTGCCACCGGGGCAGCGCGCTTGCAATCTGAATGAGCGTCATGGTAATTTCTCCTATCCCCTTCAATAGTCGCCGCGCGATTCTATCAAATTCGGAAATGTGTCGCAAATCATCCATCGCGCGGCGTTATGCCGTTTCATCATACACGCGCGCCGCGCTTGGCGGAGCGATTTTTGCCAATCCGAGTACAATACGAACGCAATGCTAGCGCTCACAATTCACAATAACCAATTCGTTGACGCATACGGGCGCACGCTCATGCTGCGCGGCGTCAATCTCGCGGGCAGCAGTAAAATTCCGTTCGCGCCGCGCGTCGAATCGGACGACGCGCGCTTTTACGATTATAAAAATGTTTCATTCGTCGGACGACCGTTTGCCTTGCGCGACGCGGACGAACATTTGGAACGCTTGCGCGCGTGGGGCTTGACGTTTTTGCGTTTCGTCGTGACGTGGGAAGCCATCGCGCCGCGCGGACCGAACGAATACGACGCGGAATATCTGGATTATGCGCGCGCGGTGATTCAAAAGGCAGGGGAATACGGCATGCGCGTTTTGATTGACCCGCATCAAGACGTGTGGAGCCGTTTCACCGGCGGCGACGGCGCGCCGGGGTGGACGCTCGAAGCGGTCGGTTTCGATTTGCGAAACATGACGCCGACGGGCGCGGCGCTGCTGCATCACACCCATCCGCGTCGTCCGCCGCTTTTGGTGTGGGCGACCAATTACGCGCGCCTCGCGCCCGCGACCATGTTCACGTTATTTTTCGCGGGCGATACCTTTGCGCCCGCGACGCGGATTGACGGATTGCCCGCGCAAGAATTTTTGCAGACGCGCTATATCGCCGCGTTTTCTAAATTGGCGGAACGCTTGCGCGACCTCGATTGCGTCGTCGGATACGAGGTGATGAATGAACCCTCGCGCGGTTATATCGGCTGGCGCAATTTGTATTCGTCGCAGCAATATCGGTACTGGCCCACGCCGAGCCCCGCGCAAGCCATGTTTTTGGGTTCCGGTTTTCCGCAGCGCGTGTGGTGGAAAATGGCGAATCGGGAACGCGCGCGCGCGTGGCGGGACGGCTGCGAATGTGTGTGGAAACAAAACGGCGTGTGGGACGTGAACGCGCGCGGCGAACCGCGTGTATTGCATCCCGATTATTTTACGCGCGTGGGTACAAGTTTCGCGCGCGATGCTTATCCCGCGTTCGCCAAACGCTTTGCGCGCGCCATCCAAAGCATTGACCCGCGCGCGCTAATTTTTGTCCAAGGCGAACCGGGCGAAGCCGCGCCCGCGCTGCATCGCGGCGACATTCCCAATCTGGCGTACGCGCCGCATTGGTACGACGGCATTACGTTGATGGCGCGGCGCTATTGGCATCATCTCGGCGCGGATATGTTGAAACGCAGATTGGTGTTGGGCGCGGGCGCGATTCAGCGTTCGTTCGCCGCGCAGCTCGCCGTATTTCGTCACGAAGCAAACGTCGCAATGGGCGGCGTGCCGACGCTGCTCGGCGAGTTTGGCATTCCGTTTGATTTACATCAACCCGCGTTGTTGCGTCGGGCGGACGAAATGCTCGCCACGCGCGCGCTGGACCGTTCGTTTCGCGCGTTGGAAACAAATTTAATGAACGGGACGCTGTGGAATTATTCGCCCGACAATACGTTTGAAATTGGCGATTCGTTCAACGGCGAAGACCTGAGCATTTTCACGCAATCCGAACGCGCGCAGCCGCAAGATATTCATTCAGGCGGGCGCGCGCTGCGCGCGGTAATTCGACCCTATCCGCGCGCGACGGCGGGCAAACCCACGCGCGTCCATTTTGATTGGCATGCGCGCGCGTTTGAATTTTCGTTCGAGCATGACGATGCCATCGCCGCGCCGACGGAAATTTTCGCGCCGACGTTTCAATATCCGCGCGGCGTGCGCGTCACGGTCTCGGATGGTTCGTTTGAATATGACGCAGCGCGTCAAATTTTGATATACTGCCACACGTCCCAGCGCCGCGCGCATCACATTCGGCTCACGCCCGCGACCTAGGACGCGCCATTATGAAATTGCCGAATAAGGATGCGTAGCAAGGCGTTCGCAAGCGAACTCTACTTGATGAGCGCTAGTTCCGTCCAGAAAAAATCCTTTATAATATGTACAGACGGTTCGTCGCCGTCAAGGAGCCCCTGCATGAATTACGTCACGCTTGGAAAAACCGGCTTGAAAATTTCGCGCCTCTGTTTGGGCATGATGTCCTATGGTTCGCCCGCCTGGCGCGATTGGGTTTTGTCCGCCGAAGACGCGCTGCCCTTTGTAGAGCGCGCGCTCGAAATGGGCATCAATTTTTTTGACACGGCGAATGTGTATTCGCTCGGCGTCAGCGAAGAAATCACGGGCCGCACGCTGCGCGCGCTGACGCAGCGCGATGAAATCGTCGTCGCGACCAAAGTGCATGGCAAAATACGCGAGGACCCCAACGGACGCGGTTTGTCGCGCAAACATATCTTGAACGCCATTGACGATTCGCTGCGGCGGCTCGGCATGGACTATGTGGACTTGTACCAGATTCACCGCTGGGACCAAGAGACGCCGATTGAAGAAACGATGGAGGCGCTGCACGACATTGTGCGCGCGGGCAAGGCGCGTTACATTGGCGCATCCTCGATGTACGCGTGGCAATTTGCCAAAGCGCAGTACGTCGCCGAAAAAAATGGTTGGACGAAATTCGTTTCGATGCAGAATCATTACAATCTGGTGTACCGCGAAGAAGAACGCGAAATGATTCCGCTGTGCCGCGACATGGGCGTCGGACTGATTCCGTGGTCGCCGCTCGCGCGCGGTTTTCTCGCCGGCAATCGCACGCGCGACAAAGGCGGCGAAACGACGCGCGCCAAAAGCGACCCGTTCGCGCAAGAGATGTATTATCAAGACGCGGATTTCCAAGTCGTGGAACGCGTGAGCGAACTCGCCGCGCGCATGGGCTATAAACCCGCCCAAGTCGCGCTCGCGTGGTTATTGAACAAGCCCGGCATTGACGCGCCCATCATCGGCGCGACGAAAATGTATCAACTCGAAGATGCAAATATCGCGACGACTATCAAACTCTCGCGCGAAGAAATGAATTATCTCGAAGAGCCATACGTCCCCCATCCAATTCTGGGACATTAGATACGTAGCAGGTAGCAAGTAGCAGGTAGCAAAAATAACCTGCTACTTGCTATCTCCAACCCACACATGCGCATCGGTTTTCTCACCAACTGTTTTCATCATCGCGCGCTGCCCGACATTATCGAATGGGCGGGCGCGAACGGTTTTGCGGCGCTCGAACTCGCCGCGTGGCCCCGCGCCGCCGACGCGGTGGACCCTTCGCTCGACGTCGTAACGTTTAATCAGCAAAAGGCGGACGCGCTCAACGCGCTGGCGCAAAAACATGGCGTCGCGTTTTCGTGCCTGACGTATTGCCCCAACACGCTCGCGCGCGACCCCGCCGAACGCGACGCGAATATAAAACATCTGTATCGCATTATTGACGCGGCAAATTGGCTCGGCGTCCAAAATATCAGCACGTTCATTGGCCGCGACGAGACCAAAACGCAAAAGGAAAATTTTGACGCGATGGTCCAAGCGTTTGCGCCGCTGCTCGATTACGCGGGCGCGCGCGGCGTGCGCGTCGCAATCGAAAATTGCCCGATGCCCGACTGGCAATTTGAGGGTCTGCCCGGCAATCTCGCGTACGCGCCTCTCTTGTGGGATGAAATGTTTGCGCGTTTGCCGCACGCAAATTTTGGTTTGAATCTCGACCCGTCGCATCTCGTTTGGCTCGGCGTCAATTACTATGACATTGTTCCGCAGTACGCGTCGCGCATTTTTCACACGCACGCCAAAGATACGGAAATTTTCGCGGACAAACGCGCGTATAATTCCATTCTCAATGCCGGGTGGGGCAGTTGGTGGCAGTATCGTCTGCCCGGCAAAGGCGAAATTGATTGGAAACGCTGGGCGAGCGTTTTGCGCGCAAACGGTTACGACGGCGTATTGTCCATCGAACACGAAGACCCCGAATACGAACGCACCGAAGAATTGGTCAAAGAAGGTTTGACGCTCGGCAAGAAAAATTTAGCAAAAGCCATCGCGTGATAGCTCGCGCGTAGGGGGCAAAGCGCTGACAGCCCCATTCGCGGATCGAATCGCAATCGGGAATGTCAATGCTTGGCTCCAACTGAATGTGAATAAAGTTCGCACCCTAATCATTGGCACGGGCGGCATGGCGCGCTATCACATCGAAACGATGTTGAAACAGCAGGCGACCACCGAAATCGTCGCGCTGTGCGACCCGTCGCCGCAACAATTGCAATTGGCGGCAGAGCTGTTTGAAAAAAATAATCTGCCCGTTCCCGCGACGGGCCCCGCATTGGAAACGCTGTTGGATGAATTTCGCGACGAACTTGACGCCGCGTTAATTGTGACGCCGCACGCGTTTCATTTGCGACAGGCGACCGCGTGTTTGGAAAGCGGTCTCGACGTATTGCTCGAAAAACCGATGGTGATGAACGCGCGGGAAGCGCGCAAACTCATCAAGGTCACGCAAGAGACGCAGCGCTTATTGGTCGTCGCGTTTCCCGGTTCGCTCTCGCCGCAAATCCGCGAAGCGAAAAATATATTGCGCGAAGGAAAAATTGGCGCGCTGCAAAGCGTCAGCGGCATGGCGTGGCAAAATTGGAAAACCAACACCGCAAACACCTGGCGCCAAATGCCCAAACTTTCCGGCGGCGGCTTTTTATTCGACACCGGCGCGCATTTATTGAATACGACCTGCGATTTAGTCGGCGAAGATTTTATAGAGGTCGCGGCGTGGCTCGATCATCGCGGCGCGCCCGTAGATATTATCGGAACCGTGATGGCGAAAACGAAAACGGGCGTGTATGTGACGCTGAACGCGTGCGGCGACGCGTTCCCGACATGGGCTTCTGAAATCATTGTCGTCGGCAATGGCGGCTTGCTTCGCACCGGCATTTGGGGCGAACGGCTCCAAGCGCAATACGGCAAGGCGCGCGGATTTGGCTTTACGCCGCGCAACGTCAAGGTCCCGCCGACGCTCGGCGTGTGGGAACAATTTCTCGATGTGCGCGCGGGCAAAATGGAAAATCCGTGTCCGCCCCAAGTCGGCTTGCGTATGGCGAAATTGTGGGACGCCATCAATGAATCCGCGCGGCAAGGCGGCAAACCGGTGACGCTAAAAGGATAAAGGCGCAACCGCGCAGCGGGCAAGGCGCGTCGAAAAATGCAATGCGCGCGCGAAAGAATGAGGTTATTATGAAATGGATTCGCGTAGGGCTAATCTTGGGCGCGTTGGGGCTGGGCAGTCAAACGCTGCTCCACGTTTCCATCGCGCGCGCGGCGGACGAACGCGTCACGCGCGCAAACGTTTCCGCGAACGATTGGGGCGGCGGCTGTTGGTATGTCGTGCGCCGCGGCGATAATTTATTTCGCATCGCCATTCGGCACGGCGTTTCCTATTGGTATCTCGCGCAAATCAATGGTTTGTACAATCCAAATTACATTTGGGCGGGCCAAACGCTCAACGTCCCATGCGGCGCGGTTCCGCCGCCCGCGTTGCCGCCGCCGCCCTCTACCGCGTGCAATCCCTCGACCGCGTATCTCGTCAAGCCCGGCGATAATTTATTTCGCATCGCATACAATCACGGCGTCACTATCAATGCCCTGCGCGACGCAAATAATTTGTGGGGGCGCGTCCTGCGTCCAAATACAACTCTGATTATCCCCTGCCCCGGTTCGGTCCAGTACGGCAATCAAGCGCCTGCGCCCGCGCCGCCGGTCGTCACACAAGCGCCGCCGCCCACCACCGCGCCGGTTCCGCCCACCACCGCGCCGGTTCCGCCCACCGCGATTCCGCCGCGCGCCGATGCGACGGTCAATTTACAAAACGGCCAAATCGCGCCGACGCCCGTTGAAATCAAAATGGGTCAAACCGTGTTGTGGGTCAATCAATCCAACGCGCCTTTGACCATTTTGAGCGGCATCCCCGGTCAGCCCAATGAATTCTTTGCCTCGCCGCCGCTGCCGCCCGGTGGATTCTTTGTGTTTCAATTCGACGCCGCAGGCAACTATTCGTACTATATAAGCGAAAACCCGATGATGGTTGGACAGGTAAATGTATCTCCGTAGAGAAAGGACTGAGAACTGAGGACTGAGGACCGAGTGTTGCGACAAAAAACCGTCGCGCTCAGTCCTCAGTCCTCGTCACTCATTACTGAATGATGAATCCCGATCCTCGTTCTCGTTCGCGTGTATTGCTCGACGGCGTAAATCGCGCCGCCGCGCGTTCCTATTATTACGCTGTGGGTTACTCGGCCCAAGATTTACAAAAACCGGTTGTCGGCATTTCCGTACCGTACGCGCAAATGAGCTGCAATTTTCATCTGCCCGAATTGGCGGCGCACGTTGCGGAAGGTGTGCGCGCCGCGGGCGGTATGCCATTTCAATTCAACACCGTATCCGCGCACGACGGCATCACGATGGGCACCGAAGGCATGAAGACTTCGCTCATCAGCCGCGACTTGATTACCGATTCGATCGAGTTGATGACGCGCGCGTATTATTTCGACGCGCTCGTCGTCTTGTGCGGCTGCGACAAAACGATTCCCGCCGCGGGCATGGCGCTCGCGCGTTTGAATATCCCCGGCATTGTATTTTACGGCGGCACAATCATGCCCGGCCATTGGCGCGGCCAAGATTACGCGGTCGGTTCGATTTTTGAAGCGATTGGTCAGGTCTCGGCGGGCAAAATGTCGGTCGCCGATTTATGCGAATTCGAGCAAGTGGTGTGTCCGGGTCCCGGCGCGTGCGGCGGGCAATACACCGCCAATACGATGGCGACGGTGATGGAGATTATCGGCTTGACGCCCTTTGGCGCGAACGGCGTGCCAGCCGTTGACCCGCGCAAACAAGAGGTCGCGCGCAATATCGGCGCGCTGGCGCTGGAAACGTTGAAACGCGACATCAAACCGCGCGACATTCTCACGCGCGCCGCGTTCGATAATGCGATTGCCTGCGTGGCAATGACCGGCGGCTCGACGAACGCGGTGCTGCATCTGCTCGCGCTGGCGCACGAAGCGGGCGTGCCGTTGACGATTGACGATTTCGACCCCATCAGCGCGCGCACGCCGTTGATGGCGGACCTCGTGCCGGGCGGAAAATATACGGCGGTAGAGGTGGACCGCGCGGGCGGCATTCCCGTAATTGCGAAACGTTTGCTCGATGGCGGTTACGTGCAGGGCGATACGCTGACGGTGACGGGCAACACGTACGCGCAAGAAGCCGCGCACGCGCACGAAGCCGCGGGCCAAGTCGTGATTCGTCCGCTCGACCAGCCGTTGAAACCGACGGGCGGGCTCGTCATCTTGAAAGGCAATCTCGCGCCCGACGGCGCGGTGGTCAAAGTCGCGGGCCATGAACGCCCGTATCATCGCGGGCCCGCGCGCATTTTCAATCGTGAAGAGGACGCGATGGACGCGGTGACGCAAGGCAAAATCTATGCGGGCGATACGGTCGTGATTCGTTACGAGGGTCCGCGCGGCGGTCCCGGAATGCGCGAAATGTTGGGCGTGACCGCCGCCATTGTGGGGCAAGGATTGGGCGAAGAGGTCGCGTTAATTACGGACGGCCGTTTCAGCGGCGCGACGCGCGGTTTGATGATTGGACACGTCGCGCCCGAAGCGTATGTCGGCGGGCCCATCGGCTTGCTGCAAGAAGGCGATATGGTCGTGATTGACGTGAACCAGCGCGCGCTGCGCGTAGAAGTGACGGACGCGGAACTAGACGCGCGGAAAAAAGATTGGCGCGCGCCCGAACCGCGTTACACGCACGGCGTCATGGCGCGCTATGCCGCGCTGGTGAGCCAAGCCAACGAAGGCGCGGTGTTGAAACCATAAAAAACAATCGCCTTGTGCTTGACGCACAAGGCGATTGTTTTTTATATGAATCAAATTACGCAATATTCGCGTAGGGGTAGTGACGAATTCCTTTGTGCGATATACGAATTTTACGGATAAAACGATTGAGGCGCTGAAATGCATCGCTCGTTACTACGAACGAGTAACATGAGTTATGTAGCGTGAATCATATCCGAAACGGCGCCGCCGCCCCCGCGAGAATCCGGCGCATAATCTCATTCTCGCGGTCCTCGATGGCTTCCAAAAACCGTTCGGGCTGTTTCACTTGCGCGAACGCGTGATACCCGCGTTCCAGAAACGCATAGAGTTCGTGCCATCCCGCCGCGTGCGCGGGCCCCTTGGCCAGCTTTAACGCCACGCCCGTCAACGGCATGCGCGCGGTATCGGCGGAATCCTGCATCACGGTCACGAGCAAATCAATTTGTTGTTCGCGCGCGCGGACGTTTTTAGAACGGCGATACGCTTCGGCATACAACGCGGGCGTGAGATTGTTTTGGAACGCGAGGTCCTGCTGCAAAATCGTCGCCAGCTTTTCGTCCAGCGCGTCGCTGAGCTGCGTCAACGCGATGGCGTCGGCGGCAAGTTTCAACATTTCGGCGGGAAGAAATTTTTGCAAGAACGCGTGTACGCGCTGCGCGTCGTGATTGCGCTGCGAAAAATCGCGCGGCGCGTACAAATCGTTTGTAAAAAAATCCAGCGTCGCGGCGTACTGTTTCTGCGCGGCAAAATCGCGGTACGTTTCGCGAATGCGTTTCACCTGAAACGCGCGCAATTCCGCCACCTGCGGCGACAAACCCGCCTCCGCGACGCGTTTATGTTTCGCGCTCTCATCCCGCTGCGCGGCGTTCAAGGCGTTTTGAACAATGTAAAGAGGATTGGCTCTCGGTTTCATTTCCCCGGATAAGGGCGCAATGATTTTACGCGCACGCCCGCGCGCGAGTCCGCAATCAGCGCAGTCAACCGGCGCGCGCGGGTTGCGTCCTGTTTCGCGCTCACGACCCACCAAAGCGCCGCGCGTTGATACGACGGCGCTTGCGCGTGGAACCACGCCCACGCCTTTTTGTCCGCGCGAAAGGTCGTTTCGTCCGCCGCATTCAACGTTTGCGGTCGGTTCTCGAACGAGTATTGTCTGGTGCGTTTCTTGTCGTGTCCGTGAAACGCGGCGAGACCGGCGGGCTGCATCATTCCCGCGCGTTCCAATTCCGCCGCGCGTTTCAAATTCACCGCGCTCCAAATGCTTTTCGGCTTGCGCGGGATGAAACGAATCATCCAACGCGTCGCGTCAATGCTTTTGCGTACGCCGTCAATCCAGCCGAAACACAGCGCCTCGTCCAATGCCTGTGGATAGGCAATGCCCTGCTGCGGCGCGCCCTTTTTATAAAAACCGATAAACAATTCCGTCGTGTCGGCATGATGGCGCAGGAACCATTCGCGCAGTTCGGCTTGCGTCTGAAAAAATACGGGCGACATGCCAACAGTATAGCCGCGCGCGCGCTTTCGTGTCAAAACGCTTTGCCGCGCCCGCCGGTTGAACCGTCGAGTAATTCCGCCATTTTCTGCTGGACGATTTGATTCGCCTTGAGCGGGCGCAGCATGACTTTGAATTCAATCAATTGGCCCGCGTCATTCCAGCGCAGCAAATCCACGCCGTTAATGTACAACCCATCCACCAGCGTTTCAAATTCCAACACCGCGTCATGTTCACCAACAATCTCGCGCACGTAATGAAACGCGTCATTGCCCAGTACCTGCAATGCGCCTGCCAGATAAAAGGTCGTGAGCGCCTTGCCGTTTTGCGGCTTGAACAAAATCGGCGAATAGAAAACAACGTCGTCCGCCAACAATTCGTCCAATCCTTCGAGCGAACGCGCGCGCACGATTTCATGCCAACGTTCCACCGGATGCGCTTGAGCCATCTCAACTCCTACCCCGGACGCTATCGTCCGACGCCATGATTTCGCGCGCGTCGCCAACGATTTGGCGCGACGCCGCGCGCGCTGAATTATAATCGAAAATTTTTTTTCGTTTCGCGTCGCATCGCGCGCGCGGTGAAAACGCTTGCGGTCTTGAAATTTGGACCAACGTGAGCTATAGCGTTTCGCTTGAAATTCTCGCATCATACGTTTATAATTTGCGCGTCTGCAATCTGGACGACGCAAGATATTTCGTTGAAATAGGCATCTGGTAAGGAGTTTATCTTGTCCAATCCCCCTTTATTGGCTTCGGGCATCCGCGACAACCTCAAGCGCGGCACGGTGGGCGATTTTCTCAAACAAAAGATTGCGCCCAAGACGGTTCTCTCTATTGTCTCGGCTTATTTCACCATCAACGCCTACGCAAAGCTAAAGCCGCAGCTCGACGCCATTGAGCGCCTGCGGTTCCTCTTTGGCGAACCGCGTTTTCTGCGTTCGCTCGACCCTTCCAAGACCGCCAAGAAAGCGTTCCACATTACGGACGACGGCATCACGCTGGCGAACCAGTTGGCGCAGAAACGGATTGCGCGCGAATGCGCGGCGTGGATTGCGGCGCAAGTAGAAATTCGTTCTATCAAACGCGCCGGGTTGCTTCACGGCAAGATGTATCACATCTCGGACGCGGGCAAAGATGCGGCAATTCTCGGCAGTTCCAATTTCACAGCGCATGGTTTGGGTCTCGGCG
>JAJVIA010000024.1:0-4146 GCA_022072245.1 Anaerolineae bacterium | reverse complement strand
CGTTACGCGCGTTTGATGGACGACATTATCAAAAGCGGCGTCAAGACCAAAGTATTGATGCTGTCCGCAACGCCTGTCAACACCAGTCTCGTGGATTTACGCAATCAAATTTATTTTATCAGCGAGGGCCGCGACGACGCGTTTCGTGAAAGCATCGGCATTGCAAATTTAAAGAGCGCGCTGGATGTGGCGCAAAAACAATTCAACGACTGGGCAAAGCAAAATGGAGAACGGGATACCCGTGAACTTTTGCAAAAACTCTCGTCCGCGTTTTTCAAACTCTTGGACGAACTCACCATCGCGCGTTCGCGCAAGCATATTCAGCGCTATTATGCCGAGAGCGTCTCGGCGCTCGGCGGTTTTCCAAACCGTCTCAAACCGCTTTCGCTCTATGCGGGAATTGACGCGCAGGAACAATTTTTGTCGTATGACCGCTTGAATGTCGAAATCGAAAAATATAAACTCTCGCTGTTCAGTCCCGCGAACTATCTACGTCCCCCCGCGCGCGAAAAATATCTCAAACAAGTCGGCACACGCTTTACCCAGCAGCAAATTGAAAATTACCTGATTGGCATGATGAAGGTGAATTTTCTCAAACGGCTCGAAAGTTCGATTAAAGCGTTCGAGATTACGATGGCGCGCACGCTCGAGAAAATTCACGATTTGCAGGAACGCATCGAACGCTTCAAGCAATTGCAAGACGCGAGTCCGAATTTCGACCCCGAAGAATTGGACGAGCTGTTGGAGACGGACGAGGAAGCGGAAGATGTCTTGCAAGTCGGGGAAAAATTGATTTACCAATTTGCCGATTTGGACGTTGACCGCTGGCTGCAAGATTTGAAACAAGACGAAGAGCAAATCGCGTTTTTGTACGTCGAGGCGCAAAAGGTGGGCGCCGCACGTGACGCGAAATTAAGACGCTTGCAAGCATTGATCCGCGCCAAAGTCAAAAATCCGACGACGACCAAAGACGGCAACCCCAACAAGAAAATTTTGGTCTTTACCGCGTTCGCGGACACCGCGCGCTATCTGTATGAAAATCTCGCCGCGTGGGCGCGCACAGAATTGGGGATTCATACCGCCGTTGTGACGGGCGGAAATAACAATCACGCGACCTTTGACAAAACCGAGTTCAATCGCATCCTCACCAACTTTTCGCCCCGCTCGAAACAACGCGCGAAAATTTCGGACCTGCCGCAAACGGGCGAGATTGATTTGCTCATCGCCACCGATTGTATTTCCGAAGGGCAGAATTTACAGGACTGCGACTATCTCGTGAATTACGATATTCACTGGAATCCCGTGCGCGTGATTCAACGCTTTGGACGGATTGACCGCATCGGCAGCCGCAGTCACGCCGTACAACTCGTGAACTTTTGGCCCACGCCCGATTTGGAAAATTATATCGCGCTCAAAGCGCGCGTCGAAGCGCGCATGGCGTTGGTGGATTTGTCGGCAACCAACGAAGACAATATCTTGAACCTTGACCAATTAGAAGACTTGGTCAAAGACGATATGAAATATCGTGACCGCCAACTCTTGAAACTCAAAGATGAGGTGCTCGACCTTGAAGATTTCAACGAGTCGGTTTCGCTCACCGAATTTACGCTCGACGATTTTCGCATTGACCTCGCCAATTACATCGAAAGCAATCGCAAACTCTTGGAGGACGCGCCGCTCGGCTTGTACGCCATTGTCCCCACAGACGCGGCGCAGCCGCTGATTCAGCCCGGCGTAATCTATTGTTTGCGTCAGCCGGATGCCCAACCCAAACGCGCCGATTCGCCGAGCGCGACCATCAATCCGCTGCAACCCTACTATCTCGTCTATGTTTTGCGCGACGAGACCGTGCGTTTCACCTTTGCCCAACCGAAACAGATTCTCGAAATTTTTCGGGCGCTCTGCGCGGGTAAAAAACAAGCATACCAAGAATTGTGCGACCTCTTTGATGCCGAAACGCACAACGGCGCGGACATGACGCGCTATACCGCGCTGCTCGACGCCGCCGTGCGTTCGATTGAAAAAACTTTTACCAAGCGCGCCCTCTCGTCGCTGCAAAATTCGCGCGGCGCCGTCCTGCCCGACAAAAGCCAGCAAGCCAATTCCAAAACCGATTTTGAATTGATTACGTGGTTGGTGATTCGCGACGCGTAGGGGCAAAGCATTGACGGGCGCGCCTGTGAATCGAGGCGCGTGCGTGAATGTCAATGCTTTGCCCCTACCATGGTAATCCATGCCTCCTCAAATTGATTTAAAAGCCCGCATCCAAAACGCGCTCGCGCAATGCGCGCACGGCGACCTCTTGACGAACGCGCTCGCTTTGTTTGCCGCGCTCGGCTATCGCAGTGACAAGCAAATCCGTTTGCCCGACAACACCGCGCGTGGCTTTCTCGCGGAATTTGGCGATGAACGATTCAACGCCGCCAACGCGCTGACGGACGAATGGCGTTCAATTGATTTGGTTCTGCAACTCACCGACACGGAAATCAACCACACCGCGCAGCGTGCCTTGTTTGATTCACACGGCGTTGACCGCAGCAACTATCAATCGTATTTGATTTTTGCCATCGAACTCGCGGGCGCGGCGTATGCGCGCACCGCGCTGGCAAAAATTACGCGCGAGGTGAACAAACTCTTTGCCATGCCCGCGCTGATTCTTTTCAAGCACGGAAACACGCTCACCCTTTCCGTCATTGACCGCCGTTTGCATAAACGCGACGAGACAAAAGACGTATTGGAAAAAGTGACGCTCATCAAAGACATCCGTCTCGCCAACCCCCACCGCGCGCACATTGAAATTCTCCACGATTTGTCCTTGCCCAAGTTGAGCGACGATTATACGCTCTCCAATTTCACCACATTCCACGACGCATGGCGCGCCGTCCTCGACACGTCCGAACTCAACAAGAAATTTTTCCGCGAATTGGCGAATTGGTTTTATTGGGCGCAAGCGCATGTTTCATTTCCGAGCGGCGCGGGAAAAAATCAAGCGGAACGCAACGCCACCGCGCTCATTCGCCTCATCACACGCCTCATCTTTACGTGGTTCATTCAAGAAAAAGACCTCGTGCCGCCCGCCCTCTTTGACGAAAAACAAGTGAGTCAACTGCTCGCCGATTTCGCCCCCGCGCGCGATACGTATTACAGAGCGATTTTGCAAAATCTCTTTTTCGGCACGCTCAATACCGAAATGGGGGCGCGCGCGTTTCGGCATGAACCCAAAGCGGGACAGCGCGCCGACGATTTCATGACGCACAATCGCTATCGTTACAAATCCTATTTTGCGAATCCCGACGCGTGGCTCGCGCTCACGCGCGACATTCCCTTTCTCAACGGCGGTCTCTTTGAATGTCTCGACAAAGAGGTGGAACGCGACGGCAAACACGAATTGCTGCGCGTGGATGGTTTCTCGGACCATCCCGCCAATGAATTGAATGTGCCAAACTATCTCTTTTTCACCGACGAAAACGACCCGCGTTATTTCAAGGCGCGCGACAACGCGCAGTTGAATGAGGTCTTTGGCGCGAAAAATAAAAAGTACCAAGTGCGCGGGCTGGTGCGGCTCTTGCACCGCTACAAATTTACGATTGACGAAAATACGCCGCTTGAACAAGAAGTCGCGCTCGACCCCGAACTGCTCGGCAAAGTCTTTGAAAATTTGCTCGCCGCCTACAATCCCGAAACGGGCGTCACCGCGCGCAAGCAAACGGGCTCGTTCTACACGCCGCGCGAAATCGTCAATTACATGGTGGACGAAGCGTTGATGGCGTATCTGGAAACGCAGCTTAAAGACCCTAAGGGTTTTCGAAAACCCTTAGGGTCTAAATTGCGCCGCCTCTTTGCCTACACCGACGAGCCGCATCCATTCGACGCGCGCGAGACGGCGGCGTTGATCGAGGCGATTGATAATTTGAAACTCCTCGACCCCGCGTGCGGTTCGGGCGCGTTCCCGATGGGCGCGCTGCACAAACTCGTCTTGATTCTCCACAAACTCGACCCCGATAACGCGCGCTGGAAAGCGAAACAGATTGCCAAGGCGAGCGAGATTCCCGATACGACCGTGCGCGAAAGAGTTGTCGCGGACATCGAGCAGTCGTTCAATCGCAACGCGCTCGATTACGGGCGCAAACTCTATCTCATCGAAAA
>JAJVIA010000071.1 GCA_022072245.1 Anaerolineae bacterium | reverse complement strand
TGGTGAGCCAGCCGCGCGGATAATTTTGCGCGGGCACAATTCCCTCGTCGGGCGTAAATGTGTTGGTTGCACTGATTAAGACGGGCAGACCGCGCGTGGTCGGATATGCGTTGATAATGTCGAGCCAATCGCGATAGACGCGAAAACCCGCTTGCGCGCCGTTCCATGCCGCGCGTTTCAAATCCACGCGGGGTTCGTCGGCGGGCGCGCGTCCTTGCAGCTCGGGCGCGTTGGGGCGCCCCGGCGCGTTGACGGCAAAACCATCAGGCGCAGTCAACGCGAATCCGGCTTGCGCTTTCGCGCGCGCGGATTCGTCCAGCCGCGCGACCAGCGTGTTCATGTAATTCAGCCACGGCGCATCAACGGCATATTTGTTCGTTCCACCTTGCTGCATCTTGAAGGGACGGACGGGGCCGGCGAGAACGCGCGTGTGCGGATTTTCTTGATGAATCACTTGAACCACATTGTCCGTGCGCGTCACTACTTCGCCGTAACCATTAAAGACGCGCGCATACCACTCTGGTGTTACCAACGCATCCGGCGCGAGAGAATTGCTGCCGGGGTCGTTGAAACCACTTCCGATGATGTAGCCGTAGACGGAACGCAAACGCGCGTCGCGCGCGAGACGACGCACATAAGTCAGATATTGACTCAACGCCACGTTGTCATTCGCAGGCGGGAGCGATTGCCCCGGCGCATAATCCACGCGCACCAACACGCGCAAATTTTGCATGTCCGCTTGATACACGTGGCGCGCCAGTTCGTCAATCCCGCTCTCCTTGTCTTCTGCCAAGGTCGCGTACGTCATTTCCACATCCCACCCGCTGCGCCCATGCCAATCGCGATTGGGATTTGCAGACACGACTCCCAATTTCGTAGGATTCCCTTCGTCGAGCTCGACCGTTGAATTCGCTTTGCCGAGCGCCAAGCGCGTTCGTTCCACACAGCCCGTTTGGCAGCTGTGATAAAAGACAAGGTCGCCGGTCGAATCATTCGGCGCAAATTCCCAACGCCACGTTACGATGCCATTTGAGTTCGCTTGCCAGTCGGACGCCGGATAAAGTTTGCCCTTCACTGCAATCCCAACATTCGACCATGCTACATTGTCGGTGATGAATACATTGGTCGCACTCCCGCGCGGCTCGATGCGCGCTTGAGGAAATACAATCGCTGGTTCGCCATTGCCTGTCGTCACATAAACTTGTCCCTGAATCGGCAGGAACCAAATCGCGCCCAACGCGACAACAAGGAGTAGGACTGACAAAGAGAGGTGCGACCGTTTCATGGGGATTCTTCCATTTCTTGCGCCATGTCCAGTCCAAAGCGCATCCGTGTTCCGCTTGCATCGCCCGTCGTCTGGCTGTCAATCTCTAACGTGCTGTCATGCAATTTCAGAATCGCGGCGACAAGCGATAAACCCAATCCGCTGCCGCTGATTTCATCACTTGCCGCGCGATAAAAGCGACGGGTGAGAAACGGCAAATGTTCCGCCGCAATGCCGGGACCCGTGTCGCAAACCGTACACAAAATTTTTTTGCGCGCGGAATCGCGCGTGAGCGAAATTTCCACGCGATCTTGGGGGCGCGAATATTTCAACGCGTTGTCGGTCAAATTCATCAAGACTTGTTCGAGCCAAGCCGAATCGCCATTCACCCAAAACGCGCCCTCTGCTGCATCGAGCGACAGCGCGATTTTGCGTTCTTGCGCCAACGGCTGCATTTCCGCAATCACTTTGGTTGCAAGGGCGCGCAAATCTACTGGCGATTTGGCAGCCAAGCCGCGTGTTTCCACTTCACTCAATTCAAGAATGTTGGAGACCATTCGTGACATGCGCCGCGCTTCGGCGTGCATCAAGCGCAGGGATTCTTGCTTGGTTTCCGGCGGAACCGTGGGCGAACGGAGCACTTCCAGATGAACGAGCAGTACTGCCAGGGGCGTCCGAAATTCGTGCGCTACATCATTGAGAAGCGGGCGCAGGCGCGTTTCGAATGAATCAGAAGTGGCGCGGGCAGCCGGGCTTGACGGCTTGCGCCAAAGGCGGCGGTCGAGCCACACTGCCAAGAGTGCTGCTAAAATGAATAGAAGCAGCGCGGCGAACAAAATGACTCGCAAATCGACTACGAACATGACACCACCGTTACGAGTTTCCGAGCATTATAACAGAAACCCGTCTCACTGGTTCATTTGCAATTTTCTTTTGCCAATTCTCATTCGCTATGTTAATATCGGAAACGAATGCACAATGGACAATGACGAATGGACAAATCTTTTGTTCATTGTCCATTCGTCATAGTCTATTTAACTCCATGTCACGACGCCGCGCGCAATTGCTTGCGCCTAACAAAGACGATTCGCCAGAACGTCTCTCCACGCCTGAACAATCGAACACGATTCATATTTTTCCGCTCGTGCCTGCGCGTGACACGGTCGTTTTTCCGCGCCTGATTTCGCCCATCACCGCCGGACGCGAACGCAGTGTGCGCGCCATCGAAGAGGCGATGCTGCGCGACCAAAAAGTGGTCGTGTTCGCGCAGCGCGACCCGGAACTCCAAGAACCGGGCATGGACGATTTATACACGATTGGCGCCGTCCTTTCCATCGGACGGATGCTGCGGATGCCCGACGGCACGACGAGCGTTTTGGGGCAAGGCGAAGCCCGCGCGCGTCTGCTCGAAATCGTACAGACCGACCCCTTTGTCAAAGTGCGCGTGGAGGAAATTGCCGAAACGCGCGACGATTCCGTCGAGACGCAAGCGCTCTGTCGGATGGCGCTCGCGCAGTTTGAAAAAATCGTGCGGCTCAATTCCAATTTGCCCGAAGAGGTCTATGTCGCCGCGATGAACGCCGCCGGCGCGGGCGCGCTCGCCGATTTGATTGCCTCGTCGCTCAATCTCGAACTCGCCAAACGCCAAGAAATTCTCGAAACGCTGGACGGCATCGAACGGCTCAATCTTATTTCGCGTTTGCTGGCGAACGAGCTCCAAGTGCTCGAACTGCAAAGCCAAATTCATAACCAAGTGCAAGAAGAGGTGGACAAGAATCAACGCGAATACTATTTGCGCGAGCAGATGCGCGTGATTCAACACGAACTCGGCGAAATGGACGCGCAAGCGCGCGAAGTGCACGACCTGCGCGCAAAAATTGCCGCCGCCGAAATGCCCGAAGAGGCGCGCGCCAAAGCCGAACACGAACTCGAACGCATCCAACAAACGCCCTTTGGTTCGCCCGAACTCGGCATCATCCGCACCTATCTTGATTGGCTCATTCAACTGCCGTGGAAACACGCGAGCAAAGATAATCTCGACATTGCCGCCGCCGCGAAACTATTGGACGAACAACATTACGGCCTCAAGCGCGCCAAAGAGCGCATCTTGGAATACATGGCGGTCCGCAAACTCGCGGCGTCCAAAATGAGTTCGCCCGTCTTGTGTTTTGTCGGTCCGCCCGGCACGGGCAAAACTTCGATGGGGCGCAGCATCGCGCAAGCGCTGGGGCGCAATTTTGTACGCGTCTCGCTCGGCGGCATTCGCGACGAGGCGGAAATTCGCGGCCATCGCCGCACCTACATCGGCGCCATGCCCGGCCGCATCATTCAAACAATCAAGCGCGCCAAAGCGGTCAATCCGGTTTTCATGCTCGACGAAATTGATAAAGTCGGCGCGGATTTTCGCGGCGACCCAAGTTCCGCGCTCCTCGAAGTTTTGGACCCCGAACAGAATAACGCGTTCAGCGACCATTATCTCGAAGTGCCGTATGATTTGTCGAAAATTGTTTTTATCACCACCGCCAATTTGCTCGACCCGATTCCGCCCGCGCTGCTCGACCGCATGGAAGTCATCGAATTTCCGGGTTACATCGAAGAAGAAAAACTGGCGATTGCAAAACAATTTATCATTCCCCGCCAACTTGAGCAGCACGGCCTCGCGGGCAAACCAAAATTTTCCGATGCCGCGCTGCGCGGTTTGATTCGCGATTATTCCTACGAAGCGGGCGTGCGAAATCTCGAACGCGAAATCGCCCAAGTGTGCCGCAAAATCGCGCGCCATGTCGCCGAAGGCAAACCCACACCCGCCACCGTCACCAAAGAATCGCTCAATAAATATCTGGGGCCCGCGAAATTTATTTACGGCATGAAAGAAGACCAAGACCAAATCGGCGTCGCCACCGGTCTCGCGGTCACCGGCGCCGGCGGCGATACGATGGCGATTGAGGTCACGCTCATGCCGGGCAAAGGCAGCTTGCTGCTCACCGGTCAACTCGGCGACGTGATGCAAGAATCGGCGCAAGCGGCGCTCTCGTACGCGCGCACGAACGCCAAACAGCTCGCCCTCCGTTCCGATTTCGACAAACTTGATATTCACATCCACGTCCCCGAAGGCGCCATTCCCAAAGATGGCCCCTCGGCGGGCATCACCATTGCGACGGCGCTGATTAGCGCGTTATCGCAGCGCGCCATCCACAAAGATGTCGGCTTTACCGGCGAAATCACTTTGCGCGGCCGCGTCCTGCCCATCGGCGGCGTACGCGAAAAAATTCTCGCCGCGCATCGCGCCGGTTTGAAAACGCTCATCATGCCCAAAAAGAATAAAAAAGATTTGGTGGACTTGCCGCGCAAGGTGCAGCGCAATCTAAATCTCGTCCTCGTCGAAAACATGGACGAGGTGCTGCCCGTCGCGTTGACGGGCAAAAACGCCGCGCCCAAAACAGCGCGCCGCCCCAAGCCCGCGCCGCGCGTCGCCGCCGCGCGTTGAGTCCGCTCGCGCGCGCCGCAATCCGCTTGGAGTTTTGCCCTTGAACAATTATCCGAACCAACCGCCGCAGCTGCCGCCCGGCAATTACAATCCGTTCAATCCGTACAGCGGCTATGACCCGAACGCCGATTACGTATCGTGGATGCCGGGACGCCAGGGCCCCCGTTTTATTCCCATCGTCATTATCGTCGCGATTGTTTTGGTGTGCAGTTGCTGCGCCTTTTTCACCGGCACGATTTTTGGCATCGAATTGCCGGGAATGCTCGGCGTGGATGCCGCGCCCCAAGACAATTCCGCGCCCGACGAAGCGCCGCCCGACGCCGAACCGTCTCCCGAAAGTTTTCCTTTTCGCGTGATCTATCGGTTTGACGTTTGACGACGTTCGCGCCGCGCCATCAAGCCCGTTCCCATCGCACGAACGGGTTTTGAACTTTGCTTATGGAAACGTCCGACCTCTATCAAAGCTACGCGCACGGCGAAAGCGAAACGCTGGCGTTCGAACTCGAAAGCGCGGCGGCGCTCAAGCTCGCCGAAACCTTTTCCGCGCTGGCAAATACGCAAGGCGGCGTTACGCTCATCGGCGTTGATGCGGCAAATCAATTTGTCAAAGGCGTGCGCGACCTTGACGCCGCGCGCGAAAAAGCGCTCGCCGCCGGTTTGCGCTGCGAACCGCCGCTTGTTTTGCCGCGCCCCACGACCATCATGCTCGAAGGCAAACCAATTTTATATGTGACGATTCCGGCGGGCTTGCCGCACGCGTACGCGCTGCGCGGCAAATATATGGCGCGCGACGGCAAAAAAAATCGCGCGCTCGGTCCGCGTCAATTGCGCGATTTACTGCGTCAACGCGGCGAAGGCAATTTCGAAGCGACCGTTTTGCCCGGCGCGACGCTGGACGACCTCGACCGCGAACGCGTGGAACAATACGCGCAATTATTTTTGAACGACGTGAGCGCGCGGCAGCGCTGGAATGAAGCGACGCTCGATTTATTGTTCCGCCGCGGCTGTCTGACCAAAGAAAGCAGCACGTATCGCCCCACCGTCGCGGGCTTGCTCCTGTTTGGACGCGAACCGCAGCGCTTGCTGCCGAGCGCGGAAATTCTTTTGGCGCGCTATGCGGGTTCGGAAATGTCCGACACGTTTATTCGCGAAACCGCGCGCGGTGCGCTGCCCGAACAAATTCGCGCAGCGGAAGCGTTTCTCACGACCAACATGCGTAAAGGCGCGCGCATCGCCGATTTCAAACGCGAAGAAAAACCGGAATATCCGTTGTCCGCCGTGCGCGAAGTGATTGTGAACGCGGTCGCGCACCGCGAGTATCAAATTCGCGGCGAAGAAATTCGCGTCTTGATGTTCAACGACCGCATCGAGGTCTATTCGCCCGGTCGTTTGCCGGGGCATATCACGGTCGAAAATATCGTCGAGGAGCGTTTTGCGCGCAACGAAGTAATCGTCCAAGTTCTCACGGACTTGGGTTTTGTGGAACGGCTCGGTTACGGCATTGACCGCATCTTGCGCCAAATGAACGAAGCGGGTTTGCCGCAGCCGAAATTTCAAGAAACCGCAAACGGTTTTCGCGTCACGCTGCGCGGCGCGGGCAACCAATTTGTGACGGACGAATTTGACCGCCATAAATATCACAATCTACCGCTGAACGAACGTCAAACCGCCGCGCTCAATCTCTTGCACAAGCAGGGTCGCGTCGGCAATCGCGATTTAAAAGAATTGTATCCTGACGTGAGCGAAGAGACCATTCGCCGCGATTTGGCGGACTTGGTGGACGCGGGATTGGCGCTCAAGATGGGAGACCGAAGAGGAACGTACTATATTTTGAAATGATTGTTACAGCGCGCGTACTCGGCTGCCACCAACGGCGTTAAAATTTCGCGCGCCGCCGTTTCGAGGTCCGCCATGACGCCTTCGCATTTTTGGAGCGACCACAACGCATCGGGCGCGTTATTTTGAAAACAATACACACGCGCCAACGCCAGCCACGCCGCCGCCGTACGGTCGGGAAAGGTGAATGCAAGCTCTTCGGCGCAGGCGGTTAAATTCGCGTACGCGTCCGTCCACGCTCGTTTGCCCACGCTCACCGCGCCGCAATAAAATTGCACGACGGCGCCCGCCAAGGTTACGTCCACCGCGCCGCGATACAAGGCGCCCAAATCGCGCACCCGCAGCGCGGCTTGGCACCATTCCTCCGCCTGCGTCCAATCGCGCTTGCCCGCGCACGCCGTCGCGCGCGTCAACATTTCACAGACGCCGCGTCCCAATTGCGGATTCATCAAGACGCGCGGCAACGGCGCATTGACGCCGTTTGAACCATGCACGCGATACGGCACGAGCGCGGTCGAAAACGCGGATTGATGCGCGACTTTGAATAAAAACACGCGTCCCAACGCCAAGACTTCGAGCGCCAGCGCGTATTCATCGCGCCACATTATTCTTGTTCCTCTTGTTCTTCGCCGCGTCCCAAAAGGTCGAGAATGGAACGCGGGTCGCGGTCATAGCGCCGTTCATACACGAGCAAACCCAACGCGCGCATCAATTCGCGCATCGTCCCTTCATCCAAGCGGTCGCCGAACGCTTGACGCACCAATTCCATGCGTCGCGCAAATTCCACCGCGCTCACAGCGCGCGCTTTCATGCGCGTCTCCAACCCGACCGCTTCGGCTTCGGCTTTCAAGCGTTCCACCTCTTTGTCGGTTTCGGCTTTGATAATGAGCGTCTTGTGCTCCAACTGCGCCAACTGATATTGTTTGTTGGCTTGCTCCAGTTCGCTGCGCGCCTGCCGTTCCATCCCGGCTTCTTTTTCTAACGCCATCATCCAATCGTCGTACATGCGTTTTGCCTTGTCCACAAAATCTTGCGGCGGCGCGAGATGGTCAATGATTACCATCCGCACGGCGACGCCGGAATCGGCGAGACGGTCGCGCGTTTCATTGACGAGGCGCGTACGAATTTCTTCGAGCGCCGGTTTCGCCGCTTGCTGCGAATAGAAACGCCGCAGCGTTTCGGTCAAATCCAAATGCTGCAACTGGTCGGGCGTCACAAAAAAATCCGAGAGCGCGAATTGGCGCATCACCTCGCGCAATTTTTGATTCAGCGCGCGCATTGCTTTTTCGCGCCAGTCCGGCGCGGGAATTAACGCGCGCCGCACATGTTCCAATTTCACCGAATGAATCTGGCTGTCTTTCAAGGCGTTGGCGTCTTGAATAATCCAAAACGAAATGACGCCTTTGAGCTGCACCTTGAGTCCGTCCGCCGTCCAAAAGAAATCATCTATTTGCAGCGTTTGCGGTCTCAGGTCCACCGCGCCCATAAATTGTTGATTCCATTCGTACAAGTGCAAACCAAATTGCTGCAAAATAAAACCGCCGGGCTGCCACAACAACACGGCGCTCGAACGGTCAATATCCAAATACGCGGGCCCGCGTCCCGTCGTGCGTTGCAGCGAAACATCCATCTGTTCCTTGCGGCGCAACAACGCGGCATCGCTGCCCTCGGCAATTTGGCCCTGACGAATCGCAATCGTCGGCAGATATTCTTGACTCAAATAATCTTGCAGCAATGCTTGCGCCGCCGCGGGGTCTTGAACGCTGTACGGCGCCAATAACAACATCGCGCTGCGTCCGATGAGAGCGTTGATGACATAGCGCGTCGCAAAGACACCCACACCGGTCAGCACGAGCGCGAACGCCAGCGCGCCCCACCGCACCGCGCCGGCCGCAAACACCGCCGCAAACGCCGCCGCGCCGACGGCAAGTAAAAAGAGCGCGCAGATAAGCATGACGCCATTACCGGGGGAAAGCGAAGAAGGTTTGGCTTTTGGTTGCCTCGTGGGAGCCGAAGGACGCTTGAAAAGCGCGGTGATTCGAGCCATGAATCTACCCATAGCGCATCCTTTCTTGCAGGACAACGCGACAAACCACTCTCACACGTCGCAGTGTCGCCGCGACAGCGCGGCGCCTAAAAATCAAGATAGCTGTCCGCCAACGCGCGGACAGCGCCAACAGGATAGCATATTTAAATTGTCTTCACAAGTGATTTTTTGTGAGCAACCTGTAGCAAAAAATACCACAATACCTTATCCCACACTATCCCACATTTATCCCACACAGCGCGGCGCAACCTTCGCACGCTTGTTCTAGGGCTATTTTTTCGATGTTTTCCTGATGTGCGCGTTTATTTTACAGTATCGTGCGATTGCAAACGCAATCGCTTTTGATATAATCACGCCAATATCGTTTGCATCGTTTATTTTCTAATTGGAGGTCTAATTCAAATGTTTTGCCCCCCCACACACAAACATCTATACCCGCATCGTTCCTTGTAATTGCCCCGGCGGATAAACGCGCGCCTCCATTCTATCGTTTCGCCGCATAACTCCCATAACAAAAATCTTGGGGGCGTCATGGGAAACTGGAAGCGCACGCGCGTTTGGGTCATTGACCCGAGTTTGCTTTTTTATCAAGGCGTATCCCAAGCTCTAATAGTGCATGCACAATTGCTTTTGCACTGATGATTCCCCCACAATAAAAGAATCTGCCAAGCAACCGCCAGAAGGAGAGGTACCATGAATCAGCATCGGATCAAGATAGTATTCACTTTTTGCGTGTTCGCGCTTACGCTGGGAATCGTGGGATGGTTTAATATGTACAAAGCACAAAGCGCCCCCCGACAGGGTGACTGGCCTGGTTTTAGCATGACATATAAAGATTGGCATCTATATAATGGCCAGGACCGCGCGCCACAACATCGAGTTGCGCAGCTAACGTACACCGATCAACTCCATTGGCGTTCGGAAGTGTTGGAGCAGACATCCGCTCCGGACATTGCAGGTAGTTTCGGGGAGGCGTCAGGCGACGCCATCAAGGGCTTTAACAAAAGGTTCGGCGCGTACTCGAGAAAAGTAGACCCAAGTGAAGGATTGTACGCGCCTGACGAATGGCTTATTCCAATTCGCATTAGCAAATACAAACAGATTCCAGGAACCACCATTCGCCCCACAGATACTCCGGGGCTCATGGAACTCACCTTTATAGAGCAAGTCCCATGCGATCCAGAAATCTGGAAGTGTGAATCAGACGCCTACAAAGTTGTGACGAGTGTTCGTTATTGGGCTGACTCGGAACTGCCCATGGGCATGACGGTGATAAGCAATGGGGAACTCGTACGAGAGATAACCGTGACCGATTTCAAGTGGTTATCCTCAAAATAAAAAGCACACAGAAGCAAACGCCGCTCTCAAAGAGCGGCGTTTTGTTTCGTATCGTTTCTCAATCACTTGAAAGTGATGCGATGGCTCAGTTCACTGCCGTAATCTCGTACGCCACCCCATTCACCACAAAAATCACGCGTTCACCGACGGCGACATATTTGTTCCATTCGGGATGCTGCGCCAACAAATCAAAGTATTGTTGACTCCCGAATTGAATTTTCGTCGTCGTCATTTTTTCGGGAACAAAGGTCGTGTCCGTCCACACGCCGTTGCGGAGAATGAATGCTTTGTCGCCCGCATGTTTCAATTTACCTTCTTGCGACGACGGCGCGGCGCTCGCGTCTTTCATCTCTTGATTCGCCTGACTCATGCCGACCGCGCCCGCGCCGGACGTTGGCGCGGCGGCGGGAGGCGGCGCGTTTTGTTGGACGGAATCGCTCGCGCCCTTGCGCCCACCCTCGGACAAGACATCGTTATCCTCTTGAATCAGGAATGACGTGTACGGCGTGACGATGCCGTAACGAATCGCCAGCGCGACAATTTCGTCCACCGCTTCGCGATTCTCGCCATGCAATCGAATCTGCGACAACAAGTAACCGATTTTACGCGTCGCCCATAATGGCGCAATGAAATTATCGCCGCCGTCGCGTTTGAAATTCAAATCTTCGAACGCGTATTTTTGCGCTTGGTTGTTCAGATTGCCGTTCAGCGTCACCGTCGCCGCGCCGCCGTTCTTGTAACGCCCCGTCACAACCAACTGCGTGCCTGCAAACAAATCGGGCAGCGGATACGGAAACACGTCATACGTTTCGATGCCGCCAAAAGCGATTTGCAAATCCGACAACACGGGCGTTGAGACTTTGGCGTAAAAACCCGAAACGGTTTCTTCAATGTCTTCGCCGGGGCGCACGTACGCGCTCGCGCCGCGCTGCCGTTCGCTCAACGAATCGAGCAGCAGCGTATTCACATCATCGCCCACGCCAAACGTGAACAGGCGCACATTGCTCCGCGCGTTTTGTTTGACGTTCTCGAGAATGCGGTCGGTATTGGTTTCGTCCACCGTTGGCAAACCGTCGGTCAGAAAGATCACGATGGTCGGACGTTCTGTATCCGCGACCGCCATCGCTTCCAACAACGCACGATTGATATTCGTCGAGCCGCTCGCCTGAATGTTTTCGACAAACCGCAACGCTTCGCCGCGTTCGCTCGCGGGGCTTAATTTGCCCGGCGCAAAAGAAATCAATCCCGTGGCAAACGTAATGACGGCAAAACGGTCGTTCGGTTGCAATTGATTCAAAACGAATTTTGCCGCATTGCGCGCCTGGACGATTTTTTCGCCGCTCATCGAACCCGACGTATCCAAAACCAAAATCACATCTTTGGCGACCACCTTTTGTTGTTCGACTTGAACTTGCGGCGTTACGAGCAGCGCAAAAAAGCCATCGCCGTTCGCGTCCGGTTTGTACGTCAATAGCGTTGCGCCAATCTCATCCGCAGAAACGCTGTAATACAAAACGAAATCGCGGTCCGGTTTCACATTCGCGGCTTCGTAACCGATTTTGGCTTTGTAATCGCCGTCGCGCGACACGGACACATTATGCGTCGGTGAATAGATGGCTTTGAGCGCTTGCGGCGATTTCAAATCCACATTTACCGTCACATTGCCGACGGGCTGCGGCGAAAATTTTTCCGTCGAAAGCGGATATACATATTTCACCAGCCCGTTTTCCATCTTCAAGATTTGCGAATACGAAATCTCGACGCGGCGCTCGGTGTGCGGCAAAATGGGAAAGATGCGCGCTTGGAACGCGCCGCGTCCCAGATACTCCAGCAGCGCGGGGTCGCGTTGGCGGCGCACAATGTCTTCATAAATTTGACGCGCCTGATTGCGGTCTAAAACCTGACCTTCCATCCGCTTGCCGTCCACATACATGGCAAAATCGGAAATGGCTGCGTCTTCGGGCAAGGGGAAAATGTACGTGCCTTCGAGTTGAAAGGCGCTGTCATTCACAAACGTCTGGTCAATGCGCGTCTGCGCGACTTGATTATCAATCGTGACCGTGACGTTGTGATTTTTCACGCGCAAATAAGCGGGGCAATCCGCGCGGTCGGGCAGAGTATTATTCGGCGCCACGGTGGGGCAATCTACCGCCACCAAACCATCCGCCGCAACCGTTGCAGGGTCGGCGCTCCAAAGCGCGCCGAACAGGACGAACGCCGCTATTGCAAGCGCAAAGGTACGAAACGAGAACATGGTGAACCTCCTCCAGATTCATCAAGGCGATGGAACAATTTGCTTGGCGCGCCTGCGGCAAATGTTTCAATTCACCGAAACTTGTTGTTGCGAAATAGACGCCCAAGTTTTATCAAACGTTCCATCGCGCGCCCCAATAAAAAAAGCGAGCGAGAAAAAATTTTTCTCGCTCGCTTTGTTATTCCGACGGCGACAATCGCAGAGATGAATCTGAACGCGGCGCCGCGTCAAGCCGTTCCAACACGCGCTGCGCGACGCGGCCCGCCTCGTCCAAAAATTCGGGACGGATTTGGTCAATCGTATCGTCAGGCGTGTGAAGCAGATTGTAATCGCGCATAAAGAAAACGGTGTCTATGCCGCGCCGCGCAAAAGATTCGTGGTCGCTGCTCGCGTTCGCCGGCAAAGAACCGTTGCGCGCGTCAATGCCCAATTGCTGCGCGCTCGCCCGCGCGAGCAAGCCGACCTTGCCGTCGCCCATCAAGAGCAGCGGCCCCCCGCCCGCGCCGAGCATATCAAAATTCAACATGGCGCGCGTCGCCGCAAGCTGCGCGTCCGACAAATTTTCTACATACGCGCGCGAACCGAGCAAGCCCAATTCTTCCGCGTCGAACGCGATAAAGACCAACGTATGCTGCGGTTTCGGACGCGCGCCCATCACGCGCGCAAGTTCCAGCAGCGTCGCCGTGCCGGACGCGTTATCGCCCGCGCCGGGGCCCGCGCTCACCGAATCATAATGTCCGCCCAAAACAATCGTCTCGGCGCTCGCGCCGGGCAGCGTGCCAATGATATTGTATCCCGTGCGCCGTTCCATCGCGGTGGCGCTGTCGAGTTGAACGCGCACCGCGCCCGCGCTCAATGCCTGCAAAAGTTCCGCCCCGCTCGCGCCGCTCAAGCCAATGACCGGAATCTCGACGCGTTCGTGCAGGACGCCGGTGAAAATTTGCGGTTGGTCGTTGTAAATCAAAAGCGCCTTCGCGCCCACTTCGGCGGCGTTCGCGGCTTTGACCGCAAAGGGCAAGGTACCGCGTTTCACCAACGCGATTTTGCCGCGCGCATTGACTTTGGCAAAATCGTCGCGCGAACCGATGCCGGGGACCAAAACCAACGCGCTTTCCACCTTGCCGCTCGGACTGTATTCGAGCGCTTGCGCTTGCAGCGTTTTTGTTTCGGGCGCAAGCAGCCGTACCGTCGTCCCGTGATCCTGCCAACTTTCAAACGTAAAGGGCTGCCGCGTCACCTGCAAGCCGTCCGCCTCGAATTCGCGCGCAATATAATTCGCCGCGCTCGCGTTGCCTTCCGTCCCCGCCGCGCGACTGCCAAGATCCACCGCCAATTTGCGCGCATGTTCAAACGCGCGCGCCGCGTCAAAAGCTGCGGCGCGGCTGACGGGCGTAGGTTCCGCCGTCGGCGTCGCGGTGGGCAGCGGCGCGACCGTAACCGTCGGAACAGCTTGCGACGCGCACGCGGCGAGAAACCACAACGCGCTCAAAATTATCAAGCTCACATAGCGTGCCATTGCAAACCTTTTCATGCAGAGTTGGCCCTATTTCACCGCGCGCGCGTTAAGTGGGAATGAGAGCGCGCTTACAATTTCCAAAATTTCGCGCGCCGCGCGTTCCCACGAAAAGCGCTTGATGTTTTCGCGCCCGCGCGCAATCAATTCGGCTCGCCGCGCGGGATTGCCCAAAACATTTTGCAAGGCGCGCGCAATATCCGCCGCGTTCAGCGGGTCAAAAAATTCCGCGCCGTCCCCGGCGGTTTCGGGCAGCGCCGAAGTATTGGCGCAGAACAGCGCGGCGCCGCACGCTTGCGCCTCCAACACGGGAAAACCGAATCCTTCGTACAGCGACGGAAACACCGCGCCCTGCGCGCCCGCGTACAATGGCGGCAAATCTTGGAGCGGCGCATAATCCAAAAATTGGACGCGCGCTTGCAAATTCAATGTCTGTGCGCGCGCGAAAATCGAATCCGAGAACCAACCCTTTTTGCCCACAATCGCCAACCCAAACTCGCCGGGCAATTGCGCGAACGCTTCGATTAAACGCGCGTAATTTTTGCGCGGCTGCACCGTGCCGACGCTTAGGATATATTTTTTCGGCAGCGCGTATTTTGCGCGCACGCGTTCAATATCCGCGCCGCCGCCCGGTTTGAAAATTGCAGCGTTGTACGCGGGATACACCACGCGAATTTTTTCGCGCGGCGCGTTATAAAATTTTGCCAACGCGTCGCGCGTCGCAATTGAATCGGCGACGACCACGCGCGCGCGTTTGACATTCCACCGCGTCGAGAGGTCGAGATACGCGCGTTGAAAAAAGGGATGCGCGTCGGGAAAAAATTTATAGCCGAGGTCGTGGACCGTGACGATGGAATTGCGCGGATGAATGGGCGGCAGAACATGCGCGGGGATGAATAACGCATCGGGTGGACGCGTCAGCATTTCGTACGCCAAACGCAAATGCGTCCACAAACGCGGAAAGGGAATCGCGCGCATTTCGTAATTGTCGGTCGGAGGAAAAAAATTGGCGGGCGGCGCCGCGCGCGTATACAGCCGAAAACAAAAATCGGATTCCGCGCGCAGCAGCGCGTCGGTGAGCGCGCGCGAATAATATTCCGTGCCGGTCGGCGCGTCGGTCAGCGCGCGACTGGCGTCTATTCCAAGAACCGCCTGCCGACGATGGACGGACGACGGCGCGCGTACTCGCGTTGCGGTCTGCTGTCGTTTGTCCGCCATCATGCTCTATGCCGCGAAAAATTCATCGAGCGCGTCCTGTTTCTCGGCAAGCCCCAACCCGCGACGATTTGATCGTTGGCGCCAAAGCGCAAAATATGTCCGCCGCGCGTGTCAGCTGTCATCTCCCGCCTCCTTGATGAAATTAGGACCGCAGCGCGACGCCCAAAATCTTTTCGATCTCTGTCAATGCGATTGCGCCCGCGCGCAGTACGCGCGGCGGCTCAACGGTGCAATCCAAAACAGTTGAAGCAAGATTTCCCGGCGTGGCGCCGCCATCCACAATCAGCGCGATGCGTCCGTCCAAATCCTTTAACGCGTCTTGCGCCGTGCGCGGATTCGCGCCGCCCGAACGATTCGCGCTCGTCGCCGCGAGCGGACGCCCCAACGCGCGCGCCAATGCGCGCGCCAACGGCGCATCGGGCAAACGTACGCCAATGGTGTTTGTGTCCGCGCGCAAATTTTTTGGCAGTTCGGCGCGCGCCGTCACGACCAGCGTCAAACCGCCGGGAAAAAATGTTTCCGCCAATTTGCGCGCGTTGGGGGAAACCTGCGCGGCAACGCGTTCCAAATCGGCTGCGTCGGCAATGAGCAATTGAATTGCCTTGTGCGCGGGACGGTCTTTGGCGCTAAATAATTTTTCAATCGCCGCGGCGTTGAATCCATCCGCCATGATGCCGTACACCGTATCCGTCGGCAGCGCGAC
>JAJVIA010000121.1 GCA_022072245.1 Anaerolineae bacterium | reverse complement strand
TTGTCCGTGATTTTGATGCCGCCGGAAATTGTCGCCACTTGGCCGGGCATCAAGTAATAAATCGTTTTGCCTTCGCGTTCGACGCGCGTCAATTCATTGTCCATGCCCAATTGCCAGCGGTACGGATATTGGCGTCCGATGGAATTGCCTTCGGAATCTACGCCGAGCCGCCAAATGCCCGGCTCTTCGTATTGCTCGATTGTCGAAAAATTTTGACTCGTGTTGTACACAAAACCCGGTTCAGGACCCTTGGTGCGAATCGGCACCGTGCCGACATTTTTGACCGTCACGGTAAAAAATAACGTATCGCCCAACGGCACGACGCGCGGATTAAAATCGCCCGCGCTGCCGATGATGGCGGCGCGCGGCGTGCCGCCGTCTTGAATAACCAGCGGCGCTTCCGCGCGCACGAGATTGCCGTTCGCGTCCACCGCTTCCGCGACGACCGTATATTGACCGTCGGGCGGCGGCGGCGCGCCGCGGTCAATGCCCGCATCGTAATCGTATTCGTGCGGCCCAATTTCGCTCAATTTATCTTCGGTCAACAGCGTCGTCTCTTTTTTCTCGTCAATCGGAAATTTCTGTTTGCCGTCGGTGAGATAGACTGTCACGCGCGCGGGTTTCGTCAAGTAATAGCGAATGATTACGCGGTCGTCGAGACCGTCTTGATTCGGCGTGAACGCTTGCGGAAACACGGTAAAGTTTTGCAGTTCGGGCAGCGAGGTATCGGCGTTAATGATATTGAGCGCCGCCGTTTTTTCTTCATGCATGCCGTTCGCGTCTTGCGCCGTGACGACGACCTGATACGCGCCGTCGTTCAGCGTGCGATTGTTCACCGAGCCGCCAAATAAAATTTGGAAATCGCCCGCCGCGCGCGGTTGATTTTCGCGCAAGACATATTTGCCGTTTGCGTCTTGCAAATAGACGCTCACATTCGCGGGACGCGCGAGCGCATACGTAATCAGAGTCGCGCGATTTTTTTCGCCGGGGCGCGGCGAAATTGTTTCGGGCGTGACGGCCATGTTCGTCAACAACGGCGTCGAACTGCACGCGGTGACGAGCAAGCACAAAAGCGTAAAGAGTAAAACGTAGAATTTGTTCATGATGAAAATGAAATCAACGAAGCGGGCGCGGCGCTTCAATCACGTTCACGGGTCCGCTGCGTTGAAAATACCAATTGCCGAGAACCTGAAACAGCGTCAGTCCGTTGATTTTGTAACCGTAAAAGCGTTCGTTTGTAAGACCGACATGCCTTCCGTTGAACGGACTGAAAGCCGCCGGTTCGTTTTGCAACAGCGCGCGCAGCCCTGCCGCATTTTCCAACATGCGCGCGCGGTCGTCGCGCTTGCGCGGGTCTAAACCCATCGCGCCTGCCAGCACCGGGTCCAATTGGTCAGCGTGAATGAACATGGGCGTCGTGATGTGATTTTGACTCACCAGAAAATCACCGTCGCGGCAAATCCACGGCGCGTCGGCGTTGGCTGTCATGCACGATTCATCATAACGCGGCTGCCACAAATTCCACTGCTCTTGCCGCCCGCCGCCAAGTTCGCCGGTAGTTGCGACCGACGCAAAGTTTGCAACTGCCGCGTCGCTCACCGCGCGCACATCCGCGTCGTGAAAACGTTCCGCCATGCGGTCAATATTGTTATGCACGCCGAATCCGCCTGCCGAAGAACCCGTCACCAAAATCTGTTTTGCTTGCGCAAGATTTTGCGCGCCGACGATAGCTTCGTCCGCCAGCGCATCCATGAATGCATCCGCTATGTAATGTCCCGCAAAATACCAACCGAACGATTCATCCGACGCGGCGCGTGTGCCCGCCCACAAATCCGAGCTGCAGTACACCATAAAAACGTGATTCCAATTGTAAAAGTCGGGATTGTGCGCAGGATTGTCCGACAGAATTCCGTCAATGCCTTCTTCGTCTGCGCCGCGCAGCCCCGGGTTTCTGGCAAGCCACGGCGTTGCACTCGTCAAGCCGCGCTCCCGCTGCTCACACGTCGTTTTGGACGAACATGCGCCGCCGCCTTTGAAATACAAGACCCATTTGTCCGCGCCGTCATCCTTGCCGCGCTGCAAGAAAAATAGCGGCGTTGTCCCGTCGTTGCATTTTGCCTTGGGATGTTTTTCCGCGTCAATCATCAAGCGCGTAAATTCGCGCGCGCTGCCGGTGAGCGTTGTGCGCGTCGCAGGCGCAGGTATGGTGGGCGTCTTGGCAAGTGTTGGCGCTATGGTCGCGGCAGGAATTGTCGTCGTGTTTGTCGCGCGCGGCAATGGCGTAATCGTTTGTGTTTCTGCCGGCGCAATGGTCGCGGTGAATTGCTCGGTAATGTTCCCGGTCGGCGCAGCGGTCGCAGTGAATTGTGCAGTGATCTTTAGAGTCGGCGCGGTGGTTGCCGTTAATGCAGTTGGCATTGGCGTTTCCGCGCCGCGACACGCTAGCAGGAAACCGATGCAGATGAGAAAGCATACGCGCAAAAATTTTTTCATCGTGTCTCTGTTCATCGGACCTCGACGGTACCCACAATCAACGCGTCGCCCAACGCATTGCCGTTTGCGTCAAACACGGGCAAGCGCGTCCCGTTCGCGTCATACAAACCGATTTCGATTTTGTAAGCGCCCGGCGGCGCGTGGTCGTCCAATTTTATCGCGTACGCGTCCACAATTTTTTGCTGCGGCGTCCACGCGTTCGTCGGCAGTTTTCCTTCAACGGGAATACGGTCTATTTGTCCCCACAAAAAATTGTTTTGCGCGGGATTGTATTGCTCGCCGAGCAAATGCGCAAACACGGTATAACTGGTGGGCAGCGGCGCGTCGGTTTGCCAAACCAAAGTGATGGGAACCAGTTCGCCCGCACGGACGCTCTGCTTGGGCAATGCCGCACCCGTCAGACGAATTGCCTCGCCAAAGCGTTCCGCGCGCGGCTGCGTCGTCGTTTCAATGTTTTGAACCTGCGCGCGCGGCAAAATCGCAAGCGCGCCGAGCGTTACCGCGCCGAGCCGCGCTTGCGCGACCACGCGCAGTTCATTCACATTCACGTCGGGCGGAATTTGAAGATCCGCTTGCGCGCGTTCGTGCGCGCCGATTGAAATCGGCACGCTGGCGCGCGCCACAATTTCGCCGTTCGTTTTTTGCAACGCGATATTCAGCGTCGCCAAATCTTGCGCCGCCCAATACGTTACGACACGCACCACGTCGCCGGGCAGCGCTTCATGCACCGGCAAATCTACGCCGACCAATTTCAAACGTTCGTCCAAGACGTCGTTGCGCGCGGCGAGCGGCGAAAAATTTTTGGACGCGACATCTTTGACGTTGCGAATCTCGTTTGCGTACAACGTCAAGCGTTTGTCGCCAAAAGTTTGTTCATACTGTTTCGGCAGCCGTTCCGCGATTTTTTGTTCCACCAAACGCTGCGGGTCTTTTTGCAGCGCGTCGGGAATCGTCACCACCCACACGCCGCGATGTTGCAGCGCGTCCGCCGCCACACGCTGCGCGGTCGCCGCATCCACCGGCGCGCCGTTCGGCACGCCAATCCAATCAAAGGGCCGCGCGAGATAATACAACAGGGTCGGATATTCTTGGTCGGTATTCAATACCAACGCGTCGTCGGCATTGCCAAAATTATTGAGCATTTGCGCGACGCTGGTATATTCATCGCGCAAAATACGTTCGCCGTAATAGGCGTTCAGGACAAACAATTGCGCGCCGACGATAAATGCCGCCAGCGCCAGCGCGACAAATTTCGAGTGACGCGCGGCAAACAGAACGCCGAACGCGAGCAGCAGCGCCAGCGCGGGCGTGAGCATCATCAAATAGCGCGCTTGAATTTTTGGCGCAAAAATTGCGGCGGGCGTGAGCGCCAAAAGATAAATCAGCGCGGGCGGAATGAGCGCGATGAGAAGCGCATAGCCAACGCTCCAGCGCTTTTTGGCAAAAACCGCGTTTGGAGTTTGACGAATCAGAATCCAGCCCGCGCTCAACGCCGCAATCGCCAACAGAGCGATAACGAGCCACGTATAATTTTCAATGTACGTCGTCACGCCGAGCGTCAATACCGTTGCGGCGAGACGCAAAAATAATGTAAAGTCAAACGTCGGCGCGGCGGTCCACGTCGCGCCCTTTTGTAAATACAAATAGAGCCACGGCGCCAAGAGAATGACGACCGCGATTTGCGCCGCGCTCCAGCGCCACAACAGCGGCAGCGGATTTTTTCCGGCGCGCCATTGCGCCAGCAGCGCCAAGCCCACAAAGATATTGTTTGCCAAAATAATCAGCGCGGCGAGATAATGCGAAAATAACGCGAGGAACGCGGCGCCCACATAACCCACCCAAAATAATTTCCAGCGGCTCTGGTTTGCCGCGCGGCGTTCCGTCAGCGCCCATTGCCAAACAAAATAAACGCTTGCCCACGCGAAAAATGCCGACAGCGTATAATTTTTTATATCCTGCGACCACCAGATATTGAAACGCGCGAGCGCGAGAAACAGCGCCGCGAGCAGTCCGACGCGCGCGCCGCCCATCGCTTTGCCGATGCGATACAACAGCGCGACGCCCAAGACGCCGAACGCCAGTGAAAAAAAACGTCCCGTCACCACATCGGGACCGAACACGCCTTGCCACAAATTCATCAACCAATAATGCAGCGGCGGATGTTCGTCGCTCGCGGTGCGTAACGCAATCCACGCCCAATCGTGCTGCCCCATCCACACCGTCCACCCTTCATCCCACCAGATATTTTTATCCGCCAGACGATAGACGCGCGCGAAAAACGCGAGCGTGATGAGCCCCAGCGCGGCGATATGAAAAGAGACGCGAATTTTTTTTGACATGCGGACGTGATAGCGCGTTTGGCGCAAGTGTGGCGCGCGCGCAAATTTCGATTTGGGTTTGGCTTGCTAGACCTCGCTCGTCCCCACAATGACTACGCCAATCACAATCACCAGCACGCCGAGCATCCGCAGCCACGTCACGCGCTCGTGTAAAAAGAGCCACGCTTCGGCGACGACGACAAAATAGCTCAACGCCAAAATCGGATACGCCAGCGAAAGCGGCACGCGCGATAACGCGCCGAGCCAAAAAATCGCGCCCAAACCGAAACCGCCAAAGCCAATCCAAATCAATGGATTGAAAACGATGCGCGGCAAAACGGCGCGCAGCGCCGACGCGTTAAATTCGAATCCGCCGACGCGATTCATGCCCAATTTGAAAAATAGTTCGCCCGTCGTGCTGAATAAAATCGCGGGAATCAATAAAAGCAAGCCGCTATTCATGCTGCCCTTGACCTTTGCGCTGTTCGCTCAAGCCCACCAGAATCACGCCGCCCACAATCACCGCGACGCCGATAATTTTTTGCAGCGACACCTGTTCGCCCAAAAAGAGCCACGCTTCGAGGACGACTACGAAATAGCTCATTGCCAACACCGGATATGCCAGCGACAGCGGCGCGCGCGAAATCACGCCCAGCCAAAAAACCGTGCCGCCGATAAAGCCCGCGAACCCAATCCAAATCAACGGATTGAAAACAATACTTGGCAGCGCCGTCAACACCGCGTCGGGCGTGAACGCAAAATCCGGGACTTGATTCATGCCCATTTTCAAAAACAATTGTCCCGTCGTGCTGAGCAAAATCGCAGGAATGAGCAAGAGCATTGCCTGAAAAATCGCGCGCGGCGAATGATATTTGGCGGCATCGCGCGCCGCCGCTTCGCGTTCCTCAAATTCCAATTGGTCGGGTGTAATCATCCGCCGCTACTCGCAATCTCGAAAGTTTTTGCGCGCGACAGCCGCGCGCCGAAAAATAGATAGAGCGTCCACGCGCCCAACAACAACAAATTCAAAAACGAATTTGTCCACCGCGGCGCGGCGAGCTGCGTCTGCGGGTCGTCCAATTGCCAGCGCGCAAAAAGCGTCGGGTCATGCAGCGCGTAATTTAAAATCATCGTCGCGCTGATGCCGACATAAAACAGCGTCAGAATTGTATCGCGTGTCATGGCAAGCGCAAGCAGGGGCAAGAGCGCGTACCCGTAGTTTTCGTGAATCTCCGTGGGCAGCATGAAAAAAGCGAACGCGACGAACGCGCCCAACGCGAAAAATTCTTCCAATGGCGCGCGCCACGCCTTGACCAACGCGCCGAGATAAAACAAACCAAACAAGCCGAGACTGAACGCGCGAAACGACAGCGGCGCGCCCGGAAAAAGCGCCATCGTATCTTGCAAGTCAATGTTGTCGCGATACAAAAACCACCACAGATTGTGCGCGTTCGCCGTGAGAATCGGATGATGGCCGACGGTATCGCCGAAATACGCGAGCAGCCCTTGCGCGCCGCCAAACCATATCACGGGCAGCAGAACGAGCGCCGCGCCCACCGCGCCAAAAAAAATCGCGCGCGCGACGGTTCTGAAACCGCGCCAAGTTTTGGAATCCTTTGCGCTTTTGTACGCCGCCAACAATAGCAGCGGCCCAAAAATTAGCGCCTGCGGTTTGGTGAATGCGGCAACGCCCAAAATAAAAAATGCCCAACCGACGCGGCGCGGAAAAATTAGCAAAATAAAACTCGTCAAAATTAACAGCGCGTGGATGGCGTCGGTCTGGCCCCAAAAGGTCGCGTTCCACAACACGGCGGGATTGAACCAATAGGCGAACGCGACGAGCCACGCGAAACGTTCCGCAATAAATTTTCGCGCGACCGTAAAAATTAACGCGCCCGTCAACACATCCGCAAACAACATGGGCAAGCGCAGCAGCAAACGCTGGATGGGGTCGGCGAGAACGGCGGGATTGGCGCTCACGCCGCGCAGCGCGGGGTCGCCCGCGACCATCGGATATAAAAAGTCTGGCGCGAAAATGCCGCGATACAACAAGCCCATTATGTGCAAGATATAGTTCAGCCCCGGCGATTGGTCCGAAATCCACAACCCGTTGACCGCCGCATACATCGAACCCAAGCCGTATGTCACCGTCTTGTACGACCACACCACATAATCTTGCGTATCTACAATGTAACCGGGTTCGTGTGCGAACCACAAGCGAAACGTGAACGCCGCGCTCATTGCCAAAAACAAAACGCGCAGTGTATTGTCCGATAACGCAGGCGCGGGCAGAACATTTGTCAAGCGTTTCAACGCGACGGCAAACGCGAGCGCGCCCGCAAACAAGAGCAACGCCGTAAAAAATAACGGCACAAGAAAATACGCCGTCGCGACGCGTGCGTTAAACAAACCGAACGCGCACACAAACAAAATCACGCCCGCCGCAATCCATCCGCCAATGCGCGTTCCGCTCCACGCCGCGCCGATGACAAAACTCAACAGCGTCAACAGCGGCAGAAAAAATAGTACGCGCGTGGGCGGCAGGACCGGCGCGCCGCCGCCGCTAAATTGCGCGTCGTCCACTTGGACGCCCAGCGCGCGCGTATCCGGCGGCGCGGTGAATGTATTGCTCACAATTTTGATGAGTACATCACCGCTCAAACCAATCTCGCCGCGCGTCGTCGGGAACGAAAAATCTTGAAACCCGTTCGTGGCGCCCAATTCCGCGAGTTTGGTTTCGTTCACCCATATTTGCGCCGGAGCGGTTTGCGCCGGAATCGCCATGCGTAACTTGAGCGCGCCATCTTGCGCGCCGACGCCGTAAAAACGAATTTCTGAATTTCCCGCGCTCCACCGCCAAGCGCCGCCTTCAAAATTTTCGCGGAATGAAAAATTTTCGAGAAAGGGCGTATCGTCGCCGCTGCCAATGTCGAGACGCGCCGCGTGGGGCGCTTGATACGCCAATGTCGTCACAAGCAGCGCGGCAACAATTAAAATAGCAATTGTTGCCGCGACCTGGTTCGGCGTCTTTTGGTTCGGCGGAAAAAATTTCACGATTCAAATTCGCGGAGCGCGTCGGCGACAACGCGCACATCGTCGAGCGGTAATTCGGGGTAAAGCGGCAGCGAAAGAATTTCGCGCGCCAATTTTTCGGCGACGGGCAGCGACCCGGCAGGCGCGAGCGATTGATATGCCAATTGCAAATGAATCGGCGTAGGATATTGAATCGCCGTGCCGATTTCGCGTTCTTTGAGAAAGACGGCGAGATAATCGCGCGACGCGCCCGCGCTTTCGTCGCACTGCACGACGTACAAATGATAGACGTGCGTGCCGTAGCTCATTTCTATCGGCGGATGGACGCGTTGATTGGGCAAAAGTTCGGCGTACAAATTTGCGCGTTCGCGGCGCGCTTGTGTCCAATCGGGCAGATGTTTTAATTTCACGCGCAGCAGCGCGGCTTGCAATTCATCCAAACGCGTATTGACGCCGGGCGTTTCGCTTTCATAGCGCGCGCGCCAACCATATTGGCGCAGCATTTTAATTTTGTCCGCGAGCTGCGCGTCATTCGTCACCACCGCGCCGCCGTCGCCGTACGCGCCCAGATTTTTCGTCGGATAAAAACTGAAACAGGCAATGTCGCCGAACGAACCGACGCGCTGATTTTGATACAGCGCGCCATGCGCCTGCGCGCAATCTTCGATTACGGCTAGACGATATTGCCGCGCAATGCCGATGATGGCGTCGAGTTCGGCGGATTGCCCAAAAAGATGCACCGGGATAACGGCGCGCGTGCGCGATGAAATCACCGTCGCAAACGAATCCGCGTCCATCGTCATGGAATCCGCGCGCACGTCGCACAAGACCGGCGTCGCGCCCGCCATCTCGATTGCGGCGACGGTGGCGACGGCGGTGTTTGGAACGGTAATCACTTCGTCGCCTTTGCCGATGCCAAGCGCGCGCAGGGCGAGATGCAGCGCGTCGGTGCCGGAATTGACGCCGATGCCGTGTTTGACGCCGATGTACTCGGCAAACTCTTGTTCAAACGCTTCGGTTTCGGGTCCCAGAATGAACCAGCCGCTTGCGTACACGCGCTGCGTCGCCGCGTCAATTTCGGATTTGATAGACGCGTATTGCTTTTTGAGGTCGAAAAATGGAATGGGCATAGGTCACCAATATTCCGCGCGATGCTTGCGATAATACTCGAGCGTGCGATGCAGCCCTTCGTCCAACGCTACGCGCGGTTCCCACTGCAATTCACTGCGAATCAAATTGAAATCGGAATAGTAATCGCCAATGTCAATCGCTTTGCGGTCGGGCGGAAAGGGAATGATGTTGCATTGGCCGCCGCCGTTCAGGGCGATCAATTTTTGCGCCAAATCCTTAAGGTTGATAATCTCGGCGCTGCCGAGATTGTAAATCTGACCGTTTGCCTTGTCGCTCGCGGCGGCAAGCAGCATCGCGTCCACGACATCATCCACGTAATTGAAATCGCGCAATTGCAAACCGTCGCCCCAAATTTCTATCGGTTCTTTGTCAATGACACGCTTGAGCCAAATGCCCAAAAACGTTTGCCGCGCGTCTTTGACGCGCATGCGCGGACCATACGTATTCGTCAACCTTAAAGAAACCGCGCGCACGCCGTACACGTTATTGTACAAAATGTGGTACCACTCGCCCGCCATTTTATTGATGCCGTTCACGTCGGTCGGATGCAGTAAATGTTTTTCATCCACCGGTAAATAATCGGGCTTGCCGTAGATTTGGCGCGTCGAGGCGTACACGATTTTGACGGTCGGATTATTTTTGCGACACGCTTCGAGAATGGATAATTGCGCGCGGCAGTTGATGTCCAAATCGGTGTACGGATTTTGCATCGAATCGAGATGCGAGGTTTGCCCCGCGAGATTGAACAGGTAATCGCGGCCCCGCACGAGATAGTCCATCGAAAATTCATCGCGCACATCGGCGATATTGACGGTCACGCGGTCGCGTATCGGTTCGATGTTGAATAAATTGCCGCCGTATTCGGGAATGAGGGAATCCACCAGCGTGACGTGCGCGCCGAGTTCCGCCAAGCGCAGCGCCAGATTCGCGCCGATGAAACCGAGGCCGCCGGTGATGAGGATGTTTTTGTGGACGAACGCGGGATGGCTCATTCTGCTCTTCCGACCGCAAGCGCAATCAACTGCTCACGCACTGTTTGTAAAAAATCGCCGGGGCGCAAGACTTGAATCGGCAACCCGCGCGGGCGATAGTGGCGTACATTGAATGTCAAAAAATACGGACAACCCTCGCGCAACGCGGCAACCAGCAAAGGCAAATCTTCGGGGTGCGCGTAGGGCGCGTAAGTAGTGAGTTCATTGGTTTTGGGGTCAGCAATCACCCGCAGACTGCGATTGACGATAAGACGAAACTCTGCCAATTTCGATGGCAATTTTTCCTCCAGATTGCGTTCCGCTTCGATGACGGCTTGTTGTGACGTTACGCAATCGAGCAGGGTGATCTCCCCCATGCGGAGAACGACATGGCTCGCGCCATGTTCGGTGGGCGCGGCAGAACCGGCGAAAATCACATCTGCATCCAAGAATACCAGCAATTTACTTGACATGGGTGCGTTTGTATTTTTCTTGGTAATAGCGTTTGCGTTGTTTTCGCAAATCCTTGAGCATTCCATTCATGCTCAAGCCCGCCTTGGTGCGCGCCAGCTCAATGTCACGCGCGAGGTCTGGCACGAGCGGCACCATTGGCGCAAGCACAAAAATCCCGTCCAAATCCACCAGACGAAATGTATCGCCTTCGCGGATTCCATATTTATCGCGCAATTCCGAAGGGAGCGTCAGGGTCCCGCGCTGGCGTACTTGCAAAGTTGCTTCCATCATACACTCCTGAATTTCAGTAAATGCAGAAATTCTGCTTGAGCATATTATACTGCGCGCCCAATTGTTTTGGCAAACTCAGTCCTCAACCCCCAGTCCTCGTAACTGATTTGCGCGTTTCGGTGCATACTGCCGTTTCGCTTCCTGTTTTACCACCAGACGCCACCACCAGCCGCCGATTGCCCACAGCGTGCGTCCGACGCGCGAGAAATTGAAAAATTGCGACGTGCCGTACTGCCGATAATAGTGATGCACCGGCACTTCGACAAAGCGATAGCCCGCGTCTTGGATTTTTTTCACCATTTCAAATGTGATGGTGCCGCTGGAGCTTTCCAATTCCACCACGTCAAAAATTTTGCGGCGCATCAAACGAAAATCGCAATCCACATCGCGGATTTTCAGACCAAAAATAAATTTGATGAAATATTGGTAGGCGTAACCGATGACGATGCGAATCCATGGGTCTTGGCGTTTGATTTTGTACCCGTTCACCACGTCCACATCGTCGCCGATTTTTTCGACGAGCAAAGCCAATTCGCGCGCGTCGTATTGCGCGTCGCCGTCGGTGTAAAAAAACCATTCTTTGCGCGCCGCTTTCACCGCCGCGCGAATTTGTCCGCCGTAACCGTAGGGTTTTTCGTGCGTCTCGTACCAAAATTCATCGGGATAGATGCGTTGCAGTTCTTCCAACACTTGCGGCGAATCGTCGGATGAACCGTCGTCGAACACATAGACTTCGTAATCGTCCGATATTTCGCGCAAAACTTGGAGCGCGCGCAGCGCCATGATATGAATGGTGCCGGCGTCGTTGTAACAGGGAAAGAAAACGGAAATACTTGGTTTGGGCATTGTCCTAACGCTCGACGGGCGGGGAGAGAAAATCGGGCGCAACGATGATAGCATAAAGGGGGGAAAACAGAAAACATTTCTACTTGCCGTTTGCGCGTGACTATTATTTCTGCACGATTTTCTATATAATGTTGACGTTATCCCCAAACATTTTCGGAAACCGCGCACTGTTTGGCGCTCGCCGTTTCGCAGTCCCGGTTTTCTGCCTAAAAAATCATGGATTTCTCATTCTCGGCCGAGTTACTCGACCTTAAAGAACGCACGCGCCAATTCGTAGACGAAATAATTATTCCCGCCGAACCGCGTCTGCCGCAAGACGTGAGCGATTGGGTTGAACTGCGCGGCGAATTGCAGGACGCGGCAAAACAAGCCGGACTGTTTGCGCCGCACATACCCAAAGAATACGGCGGTCTCGGTTTGAATTGGCGCGAGTGCGCGGTGATTTTTGAAGAAGCGGGACGTTCATTGTTGGGCCCGCAAGCGTTGAATTGCGCCGCGCCCGACGAGGGCAATATGCACATGCTCGAAAAAATCGCGTCGCCCGCGCAAAAAGAAAAATTTTTGCGTCCGCTCGCGCAGGGCAAAATTCGTTCCTGCTTTTCGATGACCGAGCCGAATGGCGCGGGCGCGGACCCGAATCTTTTGAAAACGTCCGCCGAATATCGCAACGGCAAATGGATTATCAACGGACGCAAATGGTTTATTAGCGGCGCGATTGGCGCGAGTTTTACAATCTGCATGGCGCGCACTCTCCCCTCTCCTAATGGGAGAGGGGCTGGGGGTGAGGGGCGCAGCGGCGCGACGATGTTTTTGGTGGATGCGGACAATCCCGGTTTTCGTATCGTGAGAAAAGTGCCGACGCTCGATTTGGGATGGCCCGGCGGACACGCCGAAGTGGAATTTGTAAATTGTGAGGTGAGCGACGATGCGGTGTTGGGCGCGGTGGGCGAGGGCTTTGAATACGCGCAAGTGCGTTTGGGTCCCGCGCGTTTGACGCACTGCATGAGATGGTTGGGCGCGGCGCGGCGCGCGAACGAGTACGCGGTGAAATATGCGAGCGCGCGCGAATCGTTCGGCAAAACTTTGTCGGAGCATCAAGGCGTACAGTTCATGATTGCGGATTCGGAAATCGAAATGCACGCCGCGCGCTTGATGATTTGGAACGCGGCATACGCGCTCGACCAAGGGGATAAAGCGCGGCACGAAACGAGCATGGCAAAAGTTTTTGTCGCCGAAACGGTGAACCGCGTGATTGACCGCGCGGTACAAGTTTGCGGCGCGCATGGTATCGCCGAAGATTGGCCGCTGGCGATGCTGTACCGCGAAAATCGCGCATTTCGCATTTACGATGGACCGTCCGAAGTGCATCGCATGAGCGTCGGACGGAGAGTGTTTCGGCGGCTAAAGGCGAAAGGATGAGGCGCGAAACGTCAGACGTTATTGCTGATTCACGTTATGCGATATTTCTGCAAAGGGACATGAAACGCGAATTTACGCGAATCGTAACGAATCTGCGCGAAAATATTTAAAAGAAGGCGTCCTTTACTTGCGTAGGAGGCGTTCTTTACTTGCGTATAAGGCATTCTCTAACGCCTGATTCACGTTATGCGATATTTCTGCAAAGGGACATGAAACGCGAATTTACGCGAATCGTGACGAATCTGCGCGGAAATATTTAAGAATTCGTGGAAATTCGCTTCGATTCGCGGAGATTCGCGTTTTCATCCTCCAACTCGTGCATTTCCCATAATTTATGCGTATCGTGAGTTACCGATTTCATTTGAAAATTGTACACGATGATGGTTGAAATGGCTGATTTGCAAAACGCGCTCGTGGAAACATTGCGCGCGCTGACGGGCGGCGCGGCGCGCGTGGAAAATTTGAAAATGCTCGCGGGCGGCGCGTCGCAAGAAACGTGGGCGCTCGATTTGTTTTTGGAAAACGGCGAACCGCGCGGCGAATATCAACTCGTTCTGCGCCGCCAACTCGGCGGAAAAATTTATTCCGACGCGTTGGATTTACAACGCGAATTTCGCGTGATGCAAATTGCCTACGCGTCGAATGTACTGCTGCCGTATCCGCAAGCGTTCCTTCCCGATTTGCTCGGACGCCCCGCCGCGCTGCTGCATCGCAAAAACGGCGAAACGATTGGGCGTAAAATTGTGCGCGAACCTTCTTTGGAAAACGCGCGTAAAATTTTACCAAAGCAGATGGGAGAGATGCTCGCGCGGATTCATCAAATTGAGATTGACAAATACGCGCTGCGCTTATTTTTGCCCCAGCCGCCTGCCGAAAAATCCCATGCGCGATGGGCGATAGAGAATGTGGAAAAAAATTTGGACGCGCTTGTAAAAGAATCGCACGAGGCGCATCCCGCGCTCGAATTGGGTTTGCGCTGGTTACGCCAAAATGAGCCGCCCGCGCCAAAACAGCTCGTCTTGCTTCACGGCGATTATCGCATCGGCAATGTCGTCGTGAATGAAAAGGGTTTGGTGAGCGTACTCGATTGGGAATTTGCTCATCTCGGCGACCCGTATGAAGATTTGGCGTGGTCCCAAGTGCGCGATTGGCGTTTCGGTAATGACGCCATGCGTTTCGGCGGCGTCGCGCAACCCGATGAATTTTTTGCCGCGTATGAAAACGCGCGGGGCATCCAATTAAATTATGACGCAGTGCGTTATTGGGAAATCATGGGCAATGTGCGTTGGGCGGTCGGCATGTTGAATCAAGCGCAGCGCCATTTACGCGGCGAGGAAACGAATTTGGAATTTGCGAGTATGGGACGACGCTGCGCGGAGGTTGAATTAGAAGTGTTGCGGTTGGTAGCAGGTAGCAGGTAGCAGGTTTCAACTTTTGGCTACTACCTACTACTTGCTACTTACTACTTGCTTCCCAAATTATGCAAGACCATCCCACCTCTCTCGAATTGATACGCGCCGTCGCGCAATTTCTCCACGCGGAACTCGCGCCGACGCTGCAAGACCCGCGCATGAAATTTCGCGCGCTCGTCGCGGCGAATGTTTTGCAAATCGTGGCGCGTGAAACAGAAATGCGCGATATGCAGTTGCGCGCGGAACGCGCGCGTTTGAACGAATTGCTGAATGAAAACGCGGCGAGTGAAAATGTGGCGGACGATGTGGAACGAATGACGCGCGCATTGGCGCAAAAGATTCGCGCGGGCGAAGCGGACGCGGGCGCGTTTCACGACGCCGTGTGCGCGCATGTGGAACAAACGGTGATTGAAAAATTGCAAGTGGCGAATCCGAAATATCTGGAACGCGTCTTGAGGGAAACCAAGTTACGCGATTAAAAAATAAATTCGCGTCGCTTGGCGAGAAATTTTCAATGGAATTTTCAAACGAATTGCTCGCGCGCGCGCATTACTGGATGCGGTTTGCGCGCGCGTTTGACGACCGCCTCGATTTTTTGTTCAAACAGGGCAAACTCGTGGGCGGACTTTTTTCGCAGCGCGGACACGAAGCGATTAGCGTCGGCGCGGCGTTGGCGTTGGGTCCGCAGGATGTGATTGCGCCGCTGCACCGCGACTTGGGCGCGTACTTGGCGCGCGGCATGACGGCGGAACGTTTGATGGCGCAATTTTTCGGACGCGCGACGGGACCGAGTCGCGGGCGCGATGTCAACATGCACGGCAACGGCGATTTGTCGCTCGGCATCATCGGCTTTGTGAGTCATTTGCCGCAAGCGTTGCCCGTTGCGGTGGGCGCGGCGCACGCGTTCAAATTGAAACAAGAGCCGCGCGTGGCAATGAATTTTTTTGGCGACGGTTCGAGCAGTGAAGGTCTCACGCACGAGGCGCTGAATTGGGCGAGCGTATTTCACGTGCCGATGATTTTTATTGTCGAAAACAATCAGTACGCGTACTCGACGCCGACGCGAAAACAGATGCGCGTCGAGAATGTCGCGGACCGCGCGGCGGGTTACGCGATGCCGAGCATTGTGATTGACGGCAATGATTTTTTCCAAGTGTACGAAACGGTGCAGCAAGCCGTCGAACATGCGCGCGGCGGCGGCGGACCCGCGTTGATTGAATGTAAAACGATGCGAATGCGCGGGCACGCGATTCACGACAACATGTCGTATGTGCCAAAAGAATTGCTGGCGGAATGGGAACAGCGCGACCCGCTTTTGAAATTTGAAACGCGTTTGCGCGAAATGAATTTGTTGGACGACGCGAAACAAAATGAATTGAGGCAGCGCATCGAACGCGAAATTGACGCGGCGCAAGCGTTCGCGGAAAATTCGCCGCTGCC
>JAJVIA010000116.1 GCA_022072245.1 Anaerolineae bacterium | reverse complement strand
CATTCGGCGCTGGGCTATCTGACGCCTGTCGAGTTTGAAGAAAAATATCGCGCGCGCGCGAAAGAATTAAATTCAACCGTCATATAAAAAATGTGATTTTTGTGTCCAGTTTTTGGGGTACAGTACACTTGACTCAAGGCATAAAAAGCCTTGAGTCAGGGGCTTATGATTTTGTACTAATTGACTGCCCACCCAACTTTAACATTGTGACTAAAAACGCTTTGGTTGCTAGCGATTTTATTCTAGTGCCAACCAAGCCCGATTATCTTTCAACATTGGGGATAGACCAACTTCGCACGCACGTAAAAGAACTCGTCAGCACTTACAATAGATACGCTCAAGATTCTGGTAATGACCAATGGAACGCGATTGACCCTCAAATTATGGGTGTCGTGTTTACAATGGTGTTTATTCGTAGTGGCAGTCCAATTTCCGCCCAAGAACAATATATTCAACAAGTTCAGAATCTTGGCGTTTCAACTTGGGATACGATGATACGGGAAAACAAAACTATCTATGCAGACGCCCCTGAGTACGGCGTACCTGTTGTTCTAAAGCGTGTATCGGGTAAAACGTATGAAGATGTTCAAGATGAATTGGAAGCCTTAACCACAGAGTTTTTGGGGAAGGCAAAATGACGGACAAACGCGAACTCTCCAAACTTTTTCAAGCATTCTCCAAAATGCTTGAAACCATGACCGAAGAAGAATACAAACAGTTTTTAAGCGGCGAACTACAATTTAGTTTTGTGCATGAGCGCAAAAAAAAGGAGCAAATTCAAAAAGCGAGCCCAGAAGATTTGCAAGCAATAATATCTCAGTTGCGGTTATCCAAAAGCAGAGAAGAAGCGCGTCAAATCCTTCAAGGCGATGAACGTATGCAATTGAAAGATAACCTAACTCAAATCGCTAAACTGCTAAAAGTGCATATCATCAAGCAAGATAAGCGTGATGAGATTGAAAACAAAATCATAGAATTTGTGATTGGTTCTAAACTGCGCTCCGAAGCAATACAAGGAGTAAACTTAAAATCGTCCAGTATATCTGGTTCGTAGTGTGTCAGCGTGCCGCCGAACACGGGCGTGCAGTGGACTCGCGTTCCGCTCCGTTCCGCTTCGCTTCACTACGCTCCACGCGAGCGCCTGACGCGTGTCGTTACCTCCAAAAAATTCCAACAACCTGCCGCATCCTGCGCGCAGGTTTTTTCTTGCCGCCGTGCGATATAATCTTGACAACAATTTGATTGGACGAGGTAATGTTAAGCAATGAACATGAATATCCCCGATACAACGCTTGACGAATCATTCGCCATCTATGAAGAATTTGGTCCCAATCGGCTCATCGAGCGCAAAGAAAGATTGCAAACCGAATTCCCTCAACTTGGCGCGGACGAAATTGATTTTGTGTTGGACCAAATGAACCAAGTGTCGCAAACTGTTTATGCTTTGGCGGAACGCGGCGGCGAAACCGTCATCGGCAGACCCGCCATCGAACAAGCGCTGCAAGCCAAGCATCCTTTTCTCTACGCGCGCGGCTTGCGGCACGCCGTCTTTTTGGTCAATTATTTCGCGTGGCACGACGGGTATGAACAGAAACCGACAAAATAACCGGACATGGCATAAACAACTTTTTCATTCCGTCTTAACATCTTTTCAAAATCTTTCCGCTATACTCCAGCTGTCGAAAAACAACGATTCAATTCAGATGGAGTACACAACATGAAAAAAGGCAAATTATCGTTTTGGCTGGCAAGTATCTTGATTGGGCTAACGCTCGCCGCGTGTCAAACGACGGCGGTTCAAGTCGCGCCCACCAACATTGCTGTACCAACACAAACAACTTCCAACGCGAGCGCCGTCCTCGCGCCAACCGCGCTTGCGCCGACGGTTCCCGCCACAACCGTTCCGCAAGCAGTCGCCACATTGCCCGCGGACGATTTGACAATCAACGCGACTGACATTGTGCCGATAGAGTTGAATGGCGCTTCCATCGCCGCCAACAACGCGGGCGTTCAGGTGAACGGCGCGACAGCCACAATTACTGCCGCCGGAACGTATCAACTGCAAGGCAAGCTGACGGACGGACAAATTATTGTGGATACGGACGATGCGGAACCGGTCAAACTCGTTTTGAATGGCGTCAATCTTGCCAATTCCAAGAGCGCGCCATTGTTTATCAAAAACGCGGACAAGACCATCATTCTGCTCGCCGACAATTCCGAAAATTTTATTTCGGACGCGAGCGAGTACGTTTATGAAAACGCGGACCAAGATGAACCGAACGCGACATTGTTCAGCGATACCGATTTGACCATTGCCGGCAGCGGCGCGCTGAACGTACAAGGAAATTTCAATGATGGCATCGCAAGCAAAGATGGTTTGGTCATCGCGGGCGGCAACATTTCTGTCAACGCGGCGGATGATGGCATTCGCGGCAAAGATTATCTCGTCGTGCAAAATGGCGCGCTCACCGTCAACGCGGGCGGCGACGCGTTGAAAGCGGACAATGACGAGGACGCGGACAAAGGATATATCGCCATCGAGAATGGTGAATTCAATCTCACGGCGGGCGGCGATGGCATGGCGGCAGAAAGTGATGTAACGATTGCGGCGGGAAAATTTGCGATTACGACCGGCGGCGGCAGCGGGGCGCAATTGGGCGAGGATGATTCCGCCAAAGGAATCAAGACTGGCGCGCAGCTCGTAATTGACGGCGGCGCCTTTACGATTGACGCGGCGGATGATGCGCTTCACTCGAACGACGCGCTCACCATCAACAACGGCGAAATCACAATCGCCACCGGCGACGACGCCATGCACGCGGACCGGACGCTGGAAATCAACGCGGGCAAAATTGAGATTACGCAATCGCGCGAAGGCATCGAAGGGATGGTCATTACCATCAACGGCGGCGACATTCAAGTCGTTTCGAGCGACGACGGCATCAACGCGGTGGACCCTGACGCGGGCGACACCGGCGGCAGACCCGGCGGACGCAACCAAGATTTTTCCGCTTACACCGGCCAAGTCTTTCTCTATATTCACGGCGGCAATATCGCGGTGGACGCGGCGGGCGATGGACTGGACGCGAATGGCGCAATCCAAATGACGAATGGTCTCGTCATTGTGAATGGACCCACCGAACGAATGAACGGCGCGATAGATTTTGACGCCGCGTTCAATATCACCGGCGGAACGCTCATTGCGGCAGGCAGTTCGGGCATGGCGCAGACTGCGGGGGACTCGGCGAGTCAAAATTCGATTCTCGTATATTTTGGCAAAACGCTGCCGGGCGGCACATTGATTCACATTCAAAACAGCGCGGGCAAAAATGTATTGACCTTTGCGCCGAGCAAAGATTTTCAATCGCTCGCGTTTTCTGCGCCAGAACTCGTACGCGGCGAAACCTACACAATCTATGCAGGCGGCAGCGCGACCGGCACAGCGACGAACGGTTTGTACACGGACGGCGCATATACGCCCGGCGCCGAGTTCGCAAGCTTTACCATCTCGCAGCCCATCACCGTCATCGGAACTGGCGGCAGACCCTAACGCGCGGCTGGCATGAAAAGTATGGCGATTCCCTACATCTCAAAACCCGAGTCACAGATTTTCGAGATGTGGGGAATCGCCAAAAAAAGTGGTAACCGTTCAGGTGTCATTGCGAGGAGCGGTTTTTGCGACGAAGCAATCTCTCCCCCAGGGGATTGCTTCGCAAAAACCGCTCGCAATGACAGATTCAGCTGAACGCTTACAAAAGTGTTTTACGCGCGTTTTCATTTGTGCTATACTCGCGCGTAATGAGCCAAAACGATTTCCCCCTCGGTTTTTTCCGCACCGACCACGATCCTCCTTTGCGACCCTGACTCCCATTCGTCGGAATTCAAGGTAACAGACCGCGCCGTCTGTCGTCAGCCGTCTGCGGTCATTTCTGGAGGACAAAAAAATGAAACATGAATTTCCGTCCAAGCGCGCGAAATTTTATCAAGACGTTCCCGATGAAAAATGGAACGACTGGCGCTGGCAACTTTCCAATCGGCTCAACACTGTCGGCGAGCTCGCCAATGTTTTGGATTTGAACGAAAGCGAGCAAGAAGCGCTGCGCGCGAAACATTTATTTCGCGTGGACATTACTCCGTACTTTGCTTCGTTGATTGACCCCAACGACCCGCACGACCCGATTCGTCAACAAGTGGTGCCTACCGCGCACGAACTCGCGCCCTTTACGGCGATGATGGAAGATTCGCTTGCCGAAGACGCGCACTCGCCCGTCCCCGGACTCGTGCATCGCTATCCCGACCGCGTGCTGATGCTCGTCACAACGCAGTGCGCGACGTACTGCCGCTACTGCACGCGTTCGCGTATCGTCGGCGACCCGACCGCGCAGTTTTCGCGCAAAGAGTTTGACGCGCAAATCGCGTATTTGGAAAAAACGCCGCAAGTGCGCGATGTGCTGCTTTCGGGCGGCGACCCGTTGGTGCTCGCGCCAAAACTGTTGGAAGAAATTTTAACGCGTTTGCGCGCGATTCCGCACATCGAAATCATTCGCATTGGTTCGCGCGTCCCCGTCTTTATGCCGATGCGCGTCACGCAAGAATTGTGCGACATGCTCGGCAAATTTCATCCGTTGTGGTTGAACATTCACGTCAATCACTCGAACGAAATTACGCAAGAACTCGCGGAAGCGTGCGACCGTTTGACGCGCGCGGGGATTCCGTTGGGCAATCAATCGGTTTTGCTCGCGGGCGTGAACGATTGTCCGCACGTGCAGCGTCAACTCGTGCATGACTTGGTGCGAATCCGCGTGCGTCCGTACTATCTCTATCAATGCGATTTGGTTCACGGCGCGGGTCATTTCCGCACGCCCGTCGCCAAAGGAATCGAAATCATGGAAGCGCTGCGCGGCCACACATCGGGCTATTCGATTCCGACGTATGTGATTGATGCGCCGGGCGGCGGCGGAAAAATTCCCGTGATGCCGCAATACCAAATCAGCGCGAGCGACCACAAAGTTGTCCTGCGAAACTTTGAAGGATTCATCACGACGTACGAAGAACCATTGGATTACACGCCGCACGACCCCAAGACGTGCAAGCATTGTCAAGCGAAACGCGCCGAGCCCGGACAAAGCGGCGTATTCGGTTTGCTCGAAGGCGAACGCTTGAGCATCGCGCCCGAAGGATTCGAGCAAACGCACAAACGCGGCGGCGGCAAACATCGCCTCAACGCGGACGCGCACAAATGGGAACCGTTCGGCATCGGCACGGAAACGAGTCCGCAGTACGAAATGGGTGAACCGATTGCGGCGGTGAATGAAAAAGTGATTTAGGGAAAAGTGGACGGCAACATAGAGTTGCCGTCCATAAATGTTTATACGACATCGTGGCGTAGAACATGCCGCTGGGGAGGATTATACGGCAGGGATGGCGTGTAATCCATAGTTAGGCGGCTTATATTTGAGGTTTTAATCATATGGATATTGCCTTAGCTGAAGAAGTCGTATTTACCTATTTACTATTGCGGTTACCAATCGTCTTTTTGTTTAGTATCATCACACTAAGCATTCAGGTATTGCGGAGCCGATTGTTTGGATACCGATTTTATCGACCGTTTCTCCTCAATATTTTTCTTGCATGGATTCCGTTTGTGTTGTCAATATTTGCGCAGGTCTCCTTCCTGCGTAATATTTATAGCTTTACGTCCTGGACATGGGCGTTTTTGTTAATCTGGTTTCTCTTTTTCCCAAATGCAGTGTATCTCATAACCGAAGTGCATCACTTTCGTGACAAGACAGACGTTCCGCTTTGGTTTGATACAATCGCTTTGTTATCCATTGTTTTTAACGGCATTCTATTAGGTGTCTATTCCCTGATGATTATTCACCTTTTATTACGGTCACATTTTAGCTATGGAATGAGTTGGATTATTCTCATTGGATATGTGTTGCTTGCAAATTTGGGTATTTATATTGGACGCTACCTGCGTTTTAATAGTTGGGATGTTGTTCGTCGTCCTCATCGTCTAATCGGCCAAACGCTTGCTCAAATTAATACGTGGCGTAAATTAGGGGAAATGGCGCTCTATATCAGCCTTTTTGCCTTTTTCATTCTCACGTTTTACGTTTTTATAGAATTGGATTTTCTGTCGCTCTACAGTCTTGGTCAGGCGCTCAATAAGGCAAGGGGGCAATAAGTAAATATGGAATTCTTGATAATTCAAATACACGAAAGATTCATTATATTGCCGCCTAACAAAGCGTGCAGCCGACAAGTGGGATTCGCCGCGTTTTTCAAGCCTGTTTTTAGCTTTGGGTTTTTCCCGTTTCGACGCCGAGTCTCAGCCCGCCCACTTGCGGCTAACGCGTGCCGTTAGCCGCTTCTTTCAAGAGATGAGTTTTCACGAAAAACAAATAATGCTTTCCTATCCAGAGAACGTAGTTCCTTCACTCCGCTATCAATTTTGCCCAATGTGCGCTTCGCCGTTGATTCGGGAAGTTATCTTTGATGACAATATTCCTCGTGTGAAATGTCCCAAGTGTAATTGGATTCAATTATCATCAAATGCGGTTGGCGTGGTTGTGGTGGCCAAGAATAATGATGGGATTGCTGTCATCGTTCCTCCTAATGAAGATGGCATTGGATTTCCCGCTGGGCTTGTTGAGTATGGCGAGAATCCAGAAACAGCGGCTGTTCGGGAAGTGGCAGAAGAAACGGGCTTGGAAGTGAAAATTACCGATTGTCTTGGTTGGTTTTTCCTAGAGCGCTCAACTTTTCCAGGACCAGTTGTTCAAATTGTTTATGAGGCAGAAGTCATCGGTGGTACGCTTAAAGGCAGTAATGAAGGCAAGGCAGAAATAATCCCGGAAAGCAATTTGCCAACCTTTTCCTCAAGTCGAAAAGGAAGTCAAAAAGCCTTCCAATACTATCTCGCAAAAATAAAAGGCGGCTAACAAAGCGTGCGCCTGACGCTGGGGACTCGGCGCACATCTCAAGCAGTTTCACACGCCTTGTCTTTTTTCTGGTTGGACGGCTTCGCCGTCCCCGCCCCAGCGCAGGTAACGCCCACCGTTGGGCGGCTGACGCATCATAGTACATTCAGCGGCGTTATTCCTGGAAAGCGCAAATGAAAAAGTTGATGTATGTTTTCGCAATGCTTAATTTTCTTGTAACCTCTTGGCGCAAACGCTCGACTCGCAATGCCCCAACACGGACTTTTGGCGCAACAAAGGCGATAATTATTTGACCAAATTTTCGCGGTTGGCGTAAATTTTAGAGTATGTTATAGTTCGGCAACTTTTCAGGCGCCGTCGCTTGAAAGCAGTATGGAGTGTGTAGGTTACATTACAGACACACCTCCCCGCATACCAATATAGGAGCCCCGAGATGGAACCCACCCGCTCTAAAGAAAAACAATCCTTGTTCATTTACCTGATTGTTGCATTCCTATGGACATGGGCATTGTGGATTCCGTCTGCGCTCAGTGCGATACAGCAGGGACTGGTTTTGCCCAGCCCGGATAACTATGCGCGGCTCGCTACGGAAGGTTTTGCGGGTGGACAGCATGTGATGCTCGCCGCAATTTTCAGTCTGGCAGTGTACGGCCCCCTCATTGGGGCGTGCCTGGCATTGGCTTTCGAACAGGGGCGAAGCGGCATAAGAGAGCTTTTGGCAAATACGTTTAACGCGCGCGTTGCTCCCAAATGGTATCTGACAGCTTTATTGATTGCTTCTGCCATCGCTTTTATTCCGGCGCTCCTCGCTTGGTTAACGGGAAATCTAGGACAGCCACTCCTTGATTTTGGCAGGATTGCACTATTGTTTTTGCCGGTGTTCGTACTCCAGCTTCTGACAAGCGGACTCGGCGAAGAACCGGGCTGGCGCGGTTATCTGCTGCCAAGGTTACAAAAACGCTTTAGCCCCGGGCGCACTGTGTGGATACTCGGGTTTATCTGGGCTGTCTGGCATTATCCCCTGACAACCATCTACATCTTGCAAGGCGTACCGGACGATGCGCCGCCAATCGGCAGTGTAATCGCCGTAATAATCGGGCTGCTCAGTCAAACAATTGGCGTTATTGCTGTCACCTATATTTACGTTTGGTTGTTTAATCGCACGGGCAGCGTCTTTTTGATGATTGTATTTCATGCGCTTACCAATACTTGGCCGTTTCTGTTTCCGCCGATTCAGGGCCCTTTGGTTCTACTCGTCGGGATATTTCCGTGGGTCATTGTATTGGCGCTCCGACTTGTTTTAGGCAAAAAGAAATTTCCTGGATAGCCCATTTTTCTCGCTTTGAGTTTTTTCTGCGCCCAAGCAGAATCCTCGCCCGCCCACACGCAGGGAACGCGAGCCGTTGGCTTGCCTTTTACGCGATATGCAAAAAACAAAAAGCGACTCGACATCCTTGATTTTTGCTGCGCTATACTTGCGAAAAAGTAAAGGAAACGTATATGCCAGTCATTGCTCGATTTTACGGCATCTTGCAAGATGTATTTCAGTCAAAGTGAACATGGCATCCCTCATTTTCACGCCGTTTATGGCGAGTTCAATGGCGTTTTTGCAATTGAAACCCTTGAAATGATTGAAGGGGATTTACCGTCGCGGTCGCAGAAATTGATAAGGAATGGGGAGCGCAGTACAAGAATGAATTATTGAGCATGTGGCAGAATAACGAATTTAGGAAACTGCCCGGATTGGAGTAGGAATATGAACGCCCCAAAAATATTATCGGTTCAAGCATTAGAGAATAAAAAATTATTGGTTAAATTCGTCAACGGCGTTGAAAAAATCTACGACTGCACTCAACTGCTTGAGCGGGATATGTTTCAAGCGTTAAAGCATGACGCATTTTCCAAGTCCGTAAAAGTTGATCAAGGCGGTTTTGGCATTTCATGGAATGACGATGTTGATTTGAGCGAATACGAACTCTGGACAAATAGCGTTGAAGTTGTTATGACATCGGCATAGGCAACTTGCAACCTAAAAGCAAGCCAACACAGCGTGCGCCTGATGCTGGAGCTTCGGCTTCAGGCGCACGCTGTCGAGTTTTTTCTACGCCCCAGCAGGATACGACCACCTCCTCAGTGCGGATACCGCGCACCAGTTTTCGTTCGATTTCACTACAATCGCATTATCTATTACAATGCTTGGAAATCTCCTAAACAGCGAAAAGATGTTATGACAGAAATGTCCAGCTGGATTAGAACCGAACGCAAAAAACGAAGGTTGAGTCAAGCCAAATTGTCGCGTCTGCTTGGCTTGCGACAATATGTTCTTTCTGCGTGGGAATTAGACAAAACCGTTCCTGACGAAACGGATATCCAAAAAATCCATGAAACTCTAAAAGCATTTGATAATGACCTAGAGACGGGCAAGGCGCAAATATTTCTGCGCCGCAAAAGTCCGAAGACAGTCACTTTTTCGTTTGCTGAATCGAACCGCAATCACAGCAATGGTCATAAAGGAAACGGCCATAGGTCGCCCTCACCTTATCGAGATATGCTTTCGGGTTTCACCAATAATCTGGCGACAACACTTAATTCCATTTCTTTGTTCTCTGGATGTGGCGGGTTCTCGTTAGGCTTCCATTGGGCGGGCTTTAGAGTAGCGGGATATATTGAATTGCAAAAATCCGCCAGGACTATTTACGAAGCGAATTTCCCCGAATCGAAATGTTTAGGGCAAGATATTCGACACATAAGCAACGCCGAAATAAGGCAATGGCAACAAAAGTTTGGTCACGTTCATGTTCTATTTGGAGGCCCGCCTTGTCAAGGTTTTAGCCTCGCGGGCAAGCGCGACAAGTACGACCCTCGCAATCAACTTTACAGAGAATTCATAAGGGTGGCTAGTATTCTAAAACCGGATGTTATTCTAATGGAGAATGTAAGGCTTATCACATCAATGAAAGCCCCTGACCATCGCCTTGTTACGGATCACATTCTTGACGATTTTGACGCCGCAGGTTACAAATGTAAATTTCAACCCATCAATGCCCAAGATTATGGAGTTCCCCAGTTCCGTGAACGAGTTTTCTTTATTGGGGTACGTGACGATTTCTGCAATGTTCCCATTTCTTTTCCAGAAAAGACGCACTGTATAGAAGATGAACTACCCTTATTTGGCTTGACATCACAAAAGCCGTTGACCTTCCGCGACGCAACGGGAGATTTGGAAAGCCTGGAATCTGGCGAGTCATCTGCAACTGACAAATGGCATTTTGCAATAAAGCATCCCGACCATGTAATTCATATGCTTAGAGATGTCCCAGAAGGCGGAAGCGCTCATGAAAATCTGAACCCCAAGTTACGCCCAACTTCTGGCTACAACACTACTTACAAAAGGTTGAGATGGGATGAGCCTTGTTCTACGATTAGTACGAATTTCGGGATGATCTCTGGCTCTCGAAATGTTCACCCAACAAGTACCCGCTCTTTGACCATAAGAGAGGCCTTGCGATGTCAGTCATTTCCCGATAATTTCAAATTGTGCGGTACATTGGGGGAGATTCGTACCGCAATAGGAAATGCTGTGCCTCCACTGCTAGGAAAGGTTTTAGCTGATCACATAAAATCAACTTATCTCTTGCCCTACTTCAGTCAGACGGAAGTTTATAAAAGTATCCGGACTGTAAGTTAAACTGAAGTTGAGTTGGGTGCTGTTTTTGTCCTCCGCGCTGGAACTGGATATATCCAAAGCGTGGAGCCAAATGAGGATTGGGGTCGCCTTTAAATCTCCCCTTTCTCACAAGATACTGTGATGTTTCAAACCCAGTGTACCTACAAGACAAATCAACTAGCTCCCCGATAGTGAATAGCGCCATTTCACATTTATTAATGTCCGAATAAGATACGGTTTGGTGGAGGAGAAATTCAGGCAGTAATGGATCGCCAGCGTAAGCCTTTTGCAACAGCACAGTGGTAACTTCTCGCTGGTATTTTCCTAAAATCATTTCCCATTCTTTTCTTCCCTTCGCGGGTAGTTCTTCAAAAAACCATCGGTCTGGGTCCGACTTTCTCACCGAAAAGATATTCGGGTTTTTATCTACTGGACGAAATCCAGCATCACCACAAAACATCCGTAAAGCTTTTTCTGCGCCATCGGACACAGGCACACCATTGTCTCGTAGAAGTCTACAAAATGCAGAAGCAGTTGTAAAAAACAACTGGCTATTCGTGGGAGTTGGTTTATTACAGGTTTTCACAGAAACGCCAGTTACGAATTTATGTCTTGGCGTTTCTATCTCTACAACCACATCACTTTTAGACTTACCCACAAAATGTCGTTCTGTAGAAACAAAAGGGTCTCCTTCGCCAGATGTTGCCAAGCCGCCAAGCCAATATGCCCGAATGCCGTTGACACGGGTTATCTTTGCTTTCGCAAGAATATATCGCGCAAGTTCGAAAGCGGGATTGCCGACTTTCAAGTGGCCTTGCGACGGCTTGAAAAGCTCGTTGGAAATCGCGAGATTATTCAGGTCGTTTGATAGTGCCTTCTCAAATCCGTGTCCCTTGCGTCTTCCCAATGTGCCAGCCGCAATTTGAGCGGCGTGCTTTTCGTTTTCAGGTTTCAGTGGCATTTTACGATTTTTCTAACAAGTCGGCGGGGGTAATCTTGAGAGCTTCAGCCAATCGGTAGATATTGAGCAGTGAAGGATTGCGCGCGCCACGTTCAAGCATGCTGATATAGGTGCGATCAAATTCCGCTATCTCTGCCAATTGCTCTTGCGTTAATCCACGTTTCTTTCGCAAGTCTTGGAGTTTCTTGCCGAAATTTCCGAGAATGCGTGTTCGATTAATCATGCGTTCATTATCAGGTGTGTAGACAAAGTGTCCACAGACAGAGAGTCACAAAAAGCCGCTCGATGATTCATGAGCGGACTTGTACAGACATTAAATAGGGTTAAAATACCTTGTGGGGAGTGCTTCGACAATACCATTGCAATCACGCTCTAAATCGGGCGCAAGCCAACACAGCGTGCGCCTGATGCTGGGGGTTCTGCGGCATTTTTGCGAACGCACGCGATGCGCCGCATTTTTCTCGCTTTGAGTTTTTCCTGCACCCAAGCATTGTCCACTTTACCCACACGCAGGGAACGCGAGCCGTTGGCAAGCTCCTTGCGCAATAAGGTAAAAAAACCAAATCCGCCATGATTTCAATTCTGGAAGCCGCAAAAGCATTTCGGCAAGCAGTTTGAAAACTGCCGGCAAACGCTTTAGCGTCAATGCGTTGAGCTTTCCCTTGCCATGACGGTTTCAATCTCCAGTCGCGAAATTTACACAACTTACGGTCAACCGCCCCGAGTGGGAGTGGCTGTCCAATGGAGCAAATATGTCGCCTCTTTTCAAAAAACTGAATCTCAAAGACCAAACGGATATTGTCGTCCTCAACGCGCCCGAATCGTTCGAGTCCGAATTGCAAACACTCGAAAATGTAAAGGTGCATCGCAGCGTGAGCGCTGTCAAGACAATTGATTTTTCCCTCGCGTTCGTGACGAAACAGAAACAAGTGGACACTCTCGCCAAGTCAATTGGAAACAAGGCAAAGGGCGACGCCGTCGTTTGGTTTGCCTATCCCAAAACGACATCGCCAAGATACAAATGCGAATTTAATCGCGACACGGGCTGGGGCGAATTGGGCAAGCAGGGTTTTGAGCCAGTGCGCCAAGTGGCGATTGATGTGGATTGGTCGGCGTTACGGTTCCGCCGCGCAGAATTCATCAAAAGCATGACTCGCAGTTTTGCGATGAGCAAAGAGGGCAAGAAACGAACGGCGGGGAAATGAGGCGCGAATTTTTGTCCACGCAGCTTGACCAACATGCCCACGCGATTGAATCGCTCGCGCGCGCTGGAAACCGAACGCGGATTCGTGTTCAATTCTTGAGGTCATCAAGCGCTTGTACGATCAAGAACGACGCGATTTTCGCGTGCGGCGCGACATTATTTTGCAGCGTCCTGCCGAACCGTTTCCACACATTGATCCGCCGCGTTGGATGATTGACGAAAAATCCAACGCGCGCGATTTGGAAGCGTCCCTAAAAAATTTTCTGACCAAGCGCGCAAATTCTTTAATGTGGTTGTCAAAATTGCAAGAATTTGCACGCGGATTAGACTGCAAGAATGCAGCATAATCAATAGTTGGCACACCCCTTGCAAAATTGGCATATAAAAACAAATACCATGATTGATTCAGTAATCTGGAAAGAAAAGTTAGAACAAGACCTCAACACCTTGCAAAAAAGGCTGAATCAACGCCGCTGGTCTTATAGGTCAATGGTTTTGTTTGAGAGAGAATTAACTTTAATATTTTTCAGTATTAGAGCACTGATTGAAGCAGGAAAACTGACTGACCGAATCAGTCACAAGGAATATAAGTTTATAACTTATCCCAACATGGGGAAAATTGTTGACGACTACACAAAGTATCATGTCAGGGAATTGTTTGACTTTGATTCGGGAACAGAGAAAAATATATCTCTCAAGTTATTGACTCATCAATTTGTCCATGCTTATGTGATTTTTCCAGAGTTTTCTCCTGACGGCGATGTTATCGGAATACTGTTGTGTTCAGATTGGGAGAAAAAGAATATTTTGATACAACTTCGGACAAGTTTGGCAATTCAAATTGTTGAAAATGTTATTGCTGATGAAATCAAAGAAATGCACATGGTAAGGAACGAAAAAACTGGTGAATTACGAAAGGTGAAAATCCTTTGAATTCTATCGAGTCCTGCGTTCATACAGGCAAGCCAACAAAGCGTGCACCTGACGCTGGGGATTCTGCGGCGTCCCAAGCATTTTCTCCGCTGTCGAGGTTTTTCTACCCCCAAGCGGACTTCGTCCGCCTCCCCAGCGCAGGTAACGCAAACCGTTAGCCCGTCCCTTTATTAAGTCAGTGGTTAGGAGTAAAAATGCCAAATCGTCCCCTTAATTTCAAATGGCAAGAATCGTCACCATATTTAGATTTGCTGGAAAAATTCACAAAGCCAAGAGATGTTAATCAAGTAGTTACTTGGCAATTTGTAAGACAAACAATAGGTGAAGATACCGAGTTTGCCATTGATAGATTTATTCGTGACGGGGCGCTCATACCATCAACTATCGAAGAAACTTTAGAATGTATATTTCAAGTAGCGCAATTAAAAAAATTATTACAAGAACGCAATCTTAAGTTATCAGGCAGCAAGAGCGAACTTGTGGAGCGTTTGGTATTGTCTGACCGTAGCGGAATGGAAAAAATCGCTCGAAAAGGCAGGGTAATGAAATGTTCGGCAACGGCTTTAGAACTTCTGTCCGAACATGAACAGAAAAAACAACTTGCACTTGATTCTGCCAAAAAACAATCTTTCAACGCCCTGAAATCTAATGACCCCAAAAACGCTTATAAAATTTACGCAAACTACCAAAAAGCATATGTGACTCCTGCTTTCGAGTCTAATTCTTACCAAGTGGAAGAATTAATGAATATTTTGAAAAGCCAGCCCAAAATTCTGTCCGCTGTTTCGAGAGAAAATTTAATGCTATTGAAAGCAATTGCGGGAATGCAACTGCTTTGGCGTGATGAAGCCCTTGAATCTTTATCTTCATCCAATAGTTTGTCGGGGTTGAAGAATGACAGAATTGCAATAAACTACATTCTTGCCCATACAAGAATAACTGAAAGCATAGAAAGACACAAAGAATATGCAAAGCAAGTCAAAATCGAGTTTGACTCAGGCGATATTGACTCATGCGAATTATGCCAAGCATTAAATGGTAAAGTTTTCGATATAGATAAAGTGCCTGAATTGCCCATGATTGGGTGTACAAGCGATACAGGATGTAAATGTCATATTGATTCAATTTTTGATGATAGTGACGATAATGGTCTTTCTTTCAAAATACAGTTTGACGGTGACGACAGCGACGAAGAAAACGACGAAGAATCAGATTCGCTTTCCAAATTGCGCCAATTAAAACAAATGCTTGATGAAAAGTTGATTACGGAAGTGGAATACGAAGAGAAAAAAGCCGAAATTCTATCGAGATTTTAGAACTTGAAAAACCAGCAAGTCTTGCAAAACAAAAACGGGCTAACAAAGCGTGTACCTGACGTGTGGGATTCTGCGGCATTTTCAAGCATTTTTCTCGCTTTGAGTTTTTCCTGCGCCCAAGCAGAATCCACACCCGCCCACACGCAGGGAACGCAAACCGTTGGCACGCCCCTTGCAGAATAAGGTAAAAAACCAAATCCGCCATGATTTCAATTCTGGAAGCCGCAAAAGCAATTCAGCGCTTTGAGCAAGACTCGCTCACAGACCGAATTTCGGCTATTGAAAATAAATTGGCAGGCGCTGATTCAAGTGTTGTTCAGTCGGTTTATCCATCTTTAGGCGTAACATCGGATTTACTCGAATCGGCAATCACATTCAAGCGCACGGCAGGTCAAATCAATGTTCTTATTCATTCCATCGGCATTTTGCTTTCTTTGCCCGAAATTTTAGAAAAAGATGAAGTCGTAGAATATTTGTCGCTTGGCGCTGGCAATACTGGCAGACCGTTTGATTTAGAAACCAATCATCGAGTCGCAGAGTTCAAATTTATTAATTGGCAAGGCGGCGCAGAGTCAATCAGACAAAACTCCCTTTTCAAAGATTTCTTTCTGCTTGCCGAGTACGAAACCCCAAAGCAAAAATATCTTTATGTTCTTGGTAAAAAACACCCGATGAAATTTTTGAATGGTGGACGTTCGCTTGAAAGTGTAATGAGCCGAAATAATAAAATGTGGGCAGAGTTTCAAACAAAGTATGGCAGTCGTTTCAAAAAAGTAAGGGAGTATTTTGAGTATCGGAAATCTGTGGTTCAATTGGTTGATGTTGCAGAAATTATTCCGCAGTTTGTAAATTCTCAAATCGGAAAAGGCAACGAGCAAGAGTGAGTCTTAAAGTCAAAAGCGCGCC
>JAJVIA010000131.1 GCA_022072245.1 Anaerolineae bacterium | reverse complement strand
CCAGCGGCGCGAGCCGCGCGTCCGCCACGCAATCATATTCCGCCAACACGCGCAAACAAAACAATTCATCGCGCGGCTCAAATTGCGGAAACACGTAGGGAACGCTCACCGCAGCGTTCCCCGCCGCTGTAGCGTCCCCCGCCGCCGCCGCGTTCCCCGCCGCCGCCGCGTTCTCTAAAACGTAGGCGCTATATTCCTGCGCCACGCGCGCAATCGTGTTGTCGTGACAGAACGCGCGCCAACCCCATAACGCGCACACGCGCGCCTCGAACGAATGAACACGCGCGCGCAAAGTTCGCGCGATGCGCAAGACGCGTTCGTCGTGCGCGTAATGGAAATAACCGAACGCGCGCACGAGATAGCCCGTCTCGCTTTCGTCCAAACCCGCGAACGTCCCATCCGCCGCCAAAAAATTTTGCAAAATAAATTCGCACGCATTGCGCGCGCGGCGGCTTGCGCGCGGAATGCCCAGTTCCGCCAACAGCGCGAGATTCCACAGCGTCGCGGTAAAACGCGGCTGCGCCAAATTTTCTGCGGCGCCCCAAAAACCGAATTCGTCTTGCGCGGCAAAAAGATTTTGGACCGGTTCGGAATACAAGACGCGTTCGCGCGTGGCGCCGACGGCGGGCGCGTCCTCGGGGCGATGCGCGAGGTCGAGTTGATACCAGAGCAGAATGGAAGGGTCTTCCGTTTCAAATAACCAGCGCGTGGGGTCGTAACGAAGATATTTTTGCCACTGCGCGCGCCCGGAGGAATCGTTCATGCGGCGCGCCTCAACGACTTTTTGCCATCGCGCGCGGTTTGCGTTGGCGCGGCGAACTGTTTGCGGCGGCGCGCGTTTTGGCGGAGGCGCGCGCCGCGCGCGCCATCAACGGTTCAAACGTCTGTATCATTTGCGCGAGGCGCGCCGCGCATTGGCGCGCCGTGTTTTCGTCCAAAGTTTTGTACGGCGTCAATTCATGCACGCGCGTCCAACTTTTGGTCCACTGTTCCGCCTCGATTTGCTGACCGAGCGCGTGTTTAATTTCAAACAAGTGCGCGTCAAACAACTGCAACAGGCGCGCATTGGTCGCGGCGTCGGCTTCGCAATGCAGCCCGATTTCGAGCGCGTGAATTTCGCCGCCGCGCACCCACACCTCGTAATGAATCCTGCGCTGTTGATAAAACAATTGAATCAGCGTGTACCGTCTCCAGGTGCGAAAATTGCGCCACCGCGTCGGCAATTGTTTTTGCGTCTCGTACGCTACGCGGTCGAGAAATTCGTTGACGCGCATGAGCTACTTGGCGGGTTTGGTCGTCGAAACGGTCGAAGCGGATTCCTCGTCGTCGTCATCGTCTTCCCAGCCGATAATCCACACGCACAAACCGGCTAGGACAATCGTCGCGACGATGAGCGCGCCGAGCTGCGTGGGCAATAGTCCCACATCTTTCGATGCCCACAGCAGAATAAGGACCATGCCGATGGCGAGGACCAGCCACGCCGTGAGACGCGGATGTTTAGAGACAAAAGATTTTAGGGCATTCATTTCATTACGCGATTTCCGATTTTTTATTTTCGCGCGGCGCGGCTGGTAAATCAAAAATCGAAAATCATAAATTCTAATTCACGTTACGCAGTTCCGCGAAAAAAACAGCGCGGACCGGTACGGCAAATTGAAAATTTGCCGTACCGCTGCGTAACATGAAATTTCTAAATCGGTTTCGTCACAATCTCGCGCAGCTGTTTGGTGTACAGCGTGGCGTTATCCGTCAATAACGGTTCGATGACGCTGCGCCACAATTTATGCAATTGCGCGACGTCGCTGCTTGCATATCCGGCGGTTTGCGCGGCGATGGCGGCGAGCGGCGCGGCGCGTGCGGGAACCACCAGCGCGACGACTTCGCACGTCAACGCGTTGGCTTCGGCTTGAATCGCGGCGAGCAGCGGCGGGAACGCGCGCGCGGCGTACGCGTCATTTTCCGCCCACAGTTCGCGCACGATGGCGGCGAGATTTTCCGCCTGCCATGCCGCGAGCGCAATCGGCTGGTCGTCCGTGTACGCGAGCCAATAGCCGAATTTGCCAAAACGCTCCAGCATTTCTTCGCGGCCAATCGGTTCGTCGCGGCCTTCGATGCGCGCCAACAATTCCGAAAGCATTCGCGCATCGGCGGGCCGCGCGCGGCGCACACTCCATTCCGGTTCGCGTGCAATGGGCGCGGGCGATGTTTCAAGCGGTTCGCTCGCAGCGGACGCGGCTTCGACGGCTGGCGGCGGCGCGGACGATGTTTCAACCAATTCACTTGTCGCGGGCGCGGCTTCGACGGCTAGCGGCGACGCGGGCGTTTCAACCGATTCGCTTGTCGCGGGTGTAGGTTCGATTGCTTGCGGCGGCGCGGGCGTTTCAACCGGTTCACTCGCGGCGGACGCGGCTTCGATTGCTGGCGGCGCGGGCGCGAGACGCAGCCATTTTTGTAACAGCGCGTTCTTGTCGCGCGTTTGCGCGGGATTGATTTCTACAAAGGCGCGCATCACTTGGACGCGCAGCGTCTCGATGCTGCCGCCGTTGTCAATCGTCACCGCCGCGCGTTCCAATTTTTCTTTCAAGGCGGGCTGCGCGTTCAAGCGCGCTTCGGCTTCGGCTTGGCTCATGCCGCGGTCTTGCATCAGACGCCGTTTCTGTTCCGCGCGCGGCGCGGTGACGACCCATAACGCATCCATGAATTCGTGGATGCCCGATTCGTACAATTTCACCGCTTCGACGACCAAAATCGCCGTGTCGGCATCGGGTTCATCGAGCGCGTCGCGGATCATCAAGGCGAGTTCCGTGCCGACCGCCGGATGCGTCAGCTGTTCCAGCGTCTGTAATTTTTCCGCGTCGTCGAAAACTAGCGCGCCGAGTTTGCGCCGATCCACCGTGCCGTCGTATTGCAAAATATCATAGCCGAACGCTTGGACGAGCTGCCGCCACGCGGGGGAACCGCGCCGCAAGACCGCGTGCGCGACGAGGTCCGCGTCAATGACGCGCGCGCCCAACTGCGTCAAAATATCGCAGACCGTACTTTTGCCGGTGGCAATGTTGCCGGTGAGACCAATGAGATACACGAGTCACTCGCTCTGATAAAATTATTTCTTGGCGTTAGCGGCGCGGTTCGTACAAGATCGCGCCCGGCGGCGCGGCATCCGTCGCCGCCGCGCCCAAACTTGGCGGAAACAGATTGGGCGTGGGATGGTCGAGATATTGCCGCGTGCGTTGATAGCCCTGCGCGATCATTTCCGCCGTATGCGAAAAATCTTGCAAATCTATATTTGCAAAAATATCGCCGAGCGAAATGTAATGCAGCGTGATGCCGGTTTTTTCCAACGCGCGCTGTATGTCGCGCAAGACTTGTTGATACGTCTGCACGCTGATAGATTGCAGCGCCACCGCCAGCGCGCCCTTTTGATACGGGAACGGTCCGGGATTTTGTAAATCCAGCGCATAGATTTCCGTCGCGCCGCGGTCAATGCCGACGCTAATCGGCACATTCGCCACCACGCCGCCGTCCACGAATTGATGGCCGTTGATGATTTCCGGGTCCCAGACCACGGGCAGCGCGGTGCTTGCCAAACCCGCTTGGAGCAATTGCGCGGTCGGGTCGTCGCCGTACAAATACAGGCGGCCCGTCTGCAAATCGGCGGCGGTCAAATATAATTTCGCTTTCAAGTCGCCGAACGTCGTTACGCCGGGCGGCAATTGTTTTTGAAAATTGCGCGCGCGCGCTTGATTGTCGTCCAAACCGTTGCCGAAAAATGCCGCGCGCAGCGCCATGCACCATTTCGGTTTCGGGAAAATATCCGACGCGCGCGTGTCGCGCCACATTTGCGCCAAGCGTTCGTTTGTTTGCAGCGTCGGGTCGGCGGCGATAAAGGTGGCGTTCAACGCGCCCGCGCTGGTGCCGATGAGGATTTCGGGCGTAATGCCGCGTTCAAATAACGCGCGCATCGCGCCAACCTGAATCGGTCCGCGATTTCCGCCGCCGGAAAGAGCCCAGCCAATCATAGGAGTAGTGAGCAATGAGCGCTGAGGGCTGAGTGAGATGTGGCTTACTCATTGCTCATCCCTCACCGCTCATCACTTAATTTACCGTCGCCTGATAACCCAATGGCGCGAGCTCGAACCAGGTATTGCCCGGCTTGAGCGCGATTTCATTGCCGTTGGCGTCGGTGAGTTTGATAAAATCGCCGAGCGTCGGACGCTCCCAGCGCGCGTCTATTTTTACGCCATCGCGAAAGACTTGGGCGTCGCCGCTGCCCAGCAAATCCACAAACGCGCTGTACGAATTTAACGTATCCTCGACAAAATCCGTCGGTTCATATTTTACATTCAAAATGACCAGATTCGACGTCGCAATTTGTTCGCTCGTCGCGTCGCCTTTTTGACATGCTTTGCCCCATGCGCCGTTCAAGGCGTATTGCTGCGTATTGTGCGGCGCGCCATTGACAAAGCGCAAATACTTGCCGGACGCGGCATCGTAACGCCATTCAATCACGCCAGCCGCATACACGGGCCACGGTTTGTGGTCGAGCGCGATGGCGTTCGCAGGCGTACCGCCGGGCGCGTCGTTAGAAAATTGAAAACCGCGCAGCGTGGGCGCGCCGCCTTGCCCTTTGGAAGCGATATAGTCTTGCGTATGTTCTACGCTCGATAAAACGCGCGTGCGCCAATCCGTACCTTCGATACAAATCGTACTGTTTTGCAAATCGCCGTCGAGGTTGCGGCTGAACCACGGCAATTGCGAAAACATGAAACGCGTGCCTTTGCTGCCGCCAGAACTGATGAGGATGCCGTCAAACATCGGCATCAAGGACGCGTTGATGGCGCGCGCGGAACGCAGCGGGCGAAAACTGCCGTTCTGGCCCAAAAAGACGAGCGTGAAGCGCGTCACCGCAAAGACCATATTTTTTTGGTCAATCATTTCTTCAAAGACCAAATCGGCTTGATTAAAGCCGGTGTGAACGGCGCGCGCGTTCGGGTCATTGCCGATGCGCGCCAATACGGGACGGCGCTGTAACAATGCGGGGTCGCTCACTTCCAAACCGGTCAATGGATTTACGTTGGGCGCGCGCGCAATCTGCGGCAGCGTCGGCGGCGCGATTTTTTTAAAGTATTCAATCAGCGGCGCCATCGTCCACACCGTCAAACCGCCGCCCGCCGGCGGCGCGTTATTTTTTGACGCTTGGGTCGCGGCGGCTTGGGTCGCGCTCGGTTCCGGCAAAGGTTCGGATGTATGAGTCGGCAGCGCGGTGGCGGTGGGAATAAATTCCGTCGGCGTCGGTTTCAAGGTAGCCGTCGGAATGGGCGTGCGCGTGGGGCGCCGTGTGGGCGCAGGCGTGGGCGTCGGTTCGGGACTGCACGCCGCAAACGCGCCGAGCGCCAAGAGCAGAATAAAAAATGAAAAAATGCCGCGTGGCATTGGAAACTCCGCGATAAAGTGGTGTGATTATAACTGACGTGCCGCGCTCTTACAAACAAACCGCGTTGCGCGGGTTTCGGTTTGTTTTTTGCTTGTGATAATATCGCAGCGATGAAAAATGCCGTTTCAGAGACGCCGCGCAATGCGTTGGAACGCGTTTTGTTTGCGCTCATCGCGCTCGGTTTGATGGGCTATGCCGCGCTCACGCTGTGGCTTGCGTTCGGCGGAATGTTTTTTCCGTACCAATTGGATTACGGCGAAGGCATTGTGTTGTGGTTTGCGCGCCAACTCGCCCACGGGCAGCCAATTTATTTTCCGTTGGGCGAACCGTACACGACGAGCAATTATCCGCCGGTCTATTTGGGGTTGACGGCGTTGGGCGACGGAATTTTTGGCGCGTCGTATGTGTGGGGCCGTTTTCTAAATTTCGCGGCGACGCTGACGGCGACCGCGTTCATTGTGCGGCTGACGCGCGGCGAGACGCGCGAATGGCGCGCGGCGTTCTTGGCGGGCTTGATATTTTTTGGCTCGACGTTTGTATATCATTGGGCGCCGCTCTTGCGCGTGGACATGTCCGGCATTGCGTTCACGCTCGCGGGCGTTTGGTGCGTGCGGCGCTGGGAGACCGCGCGTCAGCCGCGCGCGCTGTGGTTGGGTTCGGCGCTTGTATTTTTTCTCCTCGCGTTGTACACCAAACACTCGTTGGTCTTTGCGCCCAGCGCGGCGGCGGCGGCGATTTTTTTGCGCGATAAACGCGCCGCGCTATGGTTCGCCATTTTGCTCGGCGGCATCGGCGGCGCGCTATTTTTGGCGTTGGACGTTTTGACGCGCGGCGGATGGAGTTTCGGTTTGATTGCGGCGAACGCGACGGTGTGGACGCCGCGCGTGCTGCTGCCGCTTTTGTCCGATTTTCTGACCACATACGCGGCGGTGTTGCTTCTCGGCGCGGCGGGTTGGGGCGCGCGCGTCGTTCACGCGCGCCGGACGCGCGACGCAAAAAAAATCGGCGTGTTGGAAATTTATGCGGCGGCGGCGGCAGCGGCAATTTTATTGGCGGGCCGCGAAGGCGCGTGGGAAAATTATTTTTTTGAAGCGCTTGCGCTGACGTGCGTCTTTGCGGGCATCGCCCTCGCGCAATGGCTGCGGCAGCCGCGCGCGCGGTGGGCGGCGTACGCATTGTTGTTGCTACAGCTGGGATTGTTTATCCCGCAACATGACCCGCGCATCGCGCAGCGTTTGTTTGACGAAACGCGCGCGGCGAATGAACGCGTCGCGCCGCTGCTGCGCGCCGCGTCAGGCGCCATTATTTCCGAAGACATGGGCTTGTTGGCGACGAATGACAAGCCGGTGATTTATTACACCTTTCCGTACAGTACGCTCGCGCGCGCGGGCAAATGGGACCAGCATTGGGAAATCGAAAATTTGCGCGCGGGCAAATTCGCGTATGTGATTTTGCGGCAAGGCACTGCCGCCGACGTGGATCATTTCGGCAATTTTACGCGCGCGTTTCTGTCGGCGTTGCATTACGGTTACGCCGTTGAATCTCAGGACGCGCTGTATCAAGTGTATGCGCCCGCGCCGTTGCAATTTTTCGAACCGCGCGCGACGTTCGGCGCTTTATTTGAATTGGTCGGTTGGAGTTTGCAGCCGCAGACGCTGCGCGCGGGCGAGGAATTGGATGTGACGCTGCTGTGGCGCGCGGTTCAAAAACCGCCGACGCGTTTTACCGGCTTTGTCCATCTGGAGGATGCGAACGGCGGCGTGGTGGCGCAGGATGACCACGAACCGCAGCGGGGCGCGTATCCGACGACGCGTTGGGCGCAGGACGAAATGACGCGTGAGACGTTTCGTCTAAAAATTCCGCCGCAGCTAAAAGCGGGCGAATATACTTTGCGCGCGGGCTGGTACGAAACGGAATCGCAAGACCGTTTGAGTTTGTCCGACGGCGCGGATTTTGTGGAATTGAAAAAATTCGTTGTGCCGTGAGCGCGTCAACCCGCCGCGGCGGTGGGGGTTGTGACCGGCGTCGGGACGAGACAGCCAAAGTTGCGAAGCAATTGCGTCGCGCGCACATTCGTCGTGTCCAAAGCCAGCGCTTGCAAGAGTAACGCGCAGCCGCGCGTTTGGTCATATTTAAAGGCGAGACTTGCCAACTGCACCAACATCTCGGCTTGTTCGAGCGCGCGCCCCTGCGCGCCATAGATTTGCGCCGCGCGTTCGTATTCGGCGCGCGCGGCGTTTTCATCTTGCAGCGTAAAATAGTAACCCCAAGCCAGCAGGCGATGCGATTCCGCCGCGTCGGGATATTGGCGCGCCAAAGCCAAGAGCCGTACGCGCGCGCATTCGAACGCGCGCGTGTGGTCGGGACGCGTGCCGTCCAACTCGCGAAGTTGTGTGACGTTCCAACAGTCCGCGAGAATTTGTTCGAGAATGGTTCCGGCGGTGGGGAGGGGCGTGGGCGCGGGCATTTCGGCGGCGCAGCTCGCGCTGACGCCAAGCAAACCGATGCAGCCGCATAGAACGATTATGCGTAACACTACGCTATCGTATCGCAATCTGGCGCGACGTCAAAAATAGGCGTCGCGCCGACTAAAAATCAAGTTGCCCCGGTGATTTGCGCGGCGGCGCGGTGGAGATATTGCCGTTGAATTTTTTTGTGTATGACGCCCTGCGAGATATTGTACAATCCGACGCCGTTCTTGCCGGGCAACGATGCGACCAGCCGCGGCGGAAAACGGCGAATGGAAGAATACAATTTCAGCGCCGCGTCCTGCCATTCCGCGCCGATATAAAAACGGCCGCCATAATTGACGCCGTGCGCGAGCAAAAAACCTCCCGCAATGCGCCAACTTGTTTCGGCGCGCTGCGCGTTCACCAAAACTTCCGGCTCGGCAAAAATCATCGCGGTTTTGCCCAGCGGCAGATGCAATTGCACGGTGTGCGCGTCCGCTTGAACCTGGACCGGAATAATGCCGGCGCGCGTAACGGTCTCCAAATACAAACGCATCAGCATTTGCGCCAGCGCGTCGTCCAGCGCGAAATCGGCTGGCAATTGCGCGCGCGGCAGCAGCAGCCAATCATCCACGTCCAGTTTGTTTTGCGCGTCAAAGCGATAATGATGTTCGACCGTGAACGACATGGCGCGATTGTAGCATTGTGAAGGATGATGGGCAAATTGCCTCGCGTTGGCGCGTAACGCGATATGCTATAATTCCCGCGTGCGTTCCGAACAACTTTCCATTCTCATCCCCGCCCTGAACGAAGCCGCAACGATTGGCGATGTGATTACGCAATTACGGGCTGCATATCCCGACGCGGAAATTTTGGTCATTGACGACGGTTCGACCGACGCGACCGCGCAGTTGGCGGAAGCGGCGACGGCGCGCGTAGTGCGGCATCCGTACAACAAAGGCAACGGCGCGTCCGTGAAAACGGGTTTGCGGAATGCGACGCGCGAGGTGGTCGTCATTTTTGACGCGGACGGTCAGCACGACGCGGCGGACATTGAAAAAATTGTCAGTCAAATCGGCGTGTACGATTTGGTCGTCGGCGCGCGCGATGAAAATTCGCAAACCGATTTTGGTCGCCGCATGTATCATCACGTTTTGAATCTGCTCGCGACGTACTTGTCGGGACTGAATGTGCCGGACGCGACGTCGGGTTTTCGCGCGGCGCGGCGCGCGGACTTGCTGCAATTTATTCATCTGCTGCCCAACGGCTTTTCGACGCCGGTGACGACTTCGCTCGCGTTCATCAAGGCGGGCTATTCGGTCAAGTTCGTCCCGACGACGATGCTCAAGCGGCAGGGCGGCGTGAGCAAAATCAAACCGGTGCGCGACGGCACGCGCTTTATCATTATCGCGTTTCGCATGAGCGCCATGTTTGCGCCAATGAAATTATTTTTGCCGGTGAGCGCGGCGCTGTTTGTGATTGCGTTCGTGTACACCATTTTGGATATTGTCTTGTTCACGCACCGTTTATACATCACCAACTCGGCGGCGCTGCTTTTTACAATGGCTATTTTGATTTTCCTCATCGGTCTCGTCGCCGAACAAATCGCCGCGCTGCGTTTTGAACGCGTAGAAAAAGTTTGACCGCGCGCGCGGCTGCCCATTCGATTTTCGCCATGAAGTTTATCAAACGCCATCAAACCCTCTTGCGCGTCCTCGCCCTCTTGGCGCTGCTTGCGTTCGTCCTCTGGCTCAAAGTGGACTTGTACGCGACCTTTGAGATTTTGCGCGCGGCGAATCTGTGGTGGGTCGGCTTGGCGCTGTTGGGTTTCATCCCCTTTTTGCTCATCAAGGCGTGGCGCTGGCAAATTATTTTGCGCGACCTCGGCGTGCCGATTCCATTCCGTCAGGCGGTGCGCTTGTATGCGTTGGGTTTGGGCGCGGGCATGTTGACGCCGGGCAATGTGGGCGATGCCGTCAAAGTCGCGTATTTCCGCGAGCGCGGTTTTAGCGAATCGGTTATTTCCGTCGTTCTGGATCGCATCTGGGACGTATTGATTTTGCTTTTGCTCGCGGGCAGCGGCGTGTTTATGTTTTCGCAAATCGCGGCGGGGCAGTGGCTCATGCTCGCGCTGTTGATTGGCGGCACGTTGGCGGCGTTGTTTATTACGATTCATCCGCGCACGCAGCGATGGCTCTTTGAATTTTTTATGCGCTTGCGTAAAAAACAAACGAACGGCGCCTATACGCCCGCGACCTTGACGCCCAAACAGGTCTTGGTGCAATTTGCGTTGAGCGTCCTCGCGACGATTGTGGTGTATGCGCGTCTATTTTGCACTGCCGCCGCGTTGGGCATTTTGCTGCCGCCGCTGCCGTTCGTCGCCGCCATGTCGCTGTCGAGCATCGCGCAATTGGTCTCGGTGATTCCCGGCGGCGTTGGGCCGCGCGAAGCGTTATTGATTTTGCTCGCGCCCGCGCTCGGCATTTCTGTGGCGCAAGCGCTCGCGCTCGCCGCGCTCATGTTTTTGCTCCAACTGCAAAACGGCATCGTCGGTTTCGGCGTGTGGCTGCTCGAAAAACCGACGACAGAGACGCGTCAGACGTTGGACGGCGAAGCAAAAGCGCTCAATCAAAAATCCAAAATCTAAATTCAAAATGCGCGTCCTCATGCTCACGTCGTCGTATCCGAAATTTCGCGGCGATACGACGGCGCCATTTATCGAATCCATCGCCACGCACATTGCGGCGCAAGGCGTCGAGACGCACGTCGTTCTGCCCGAACACCGCGAATTGAAACGCGGCGCGGTCGAGGACGGCGTGCATTTTTATCCGTACCGTTACGCGCCGCGTTCCGAATGGACGCTGTGGGGTTATGCCGAAGCGCTGCGCGCGGATGTGAAACTCAAACGCGGCGTGTACGCGCTCGCGCCGCTCGCGCTCGCGTCGTCGTTTCAAAAAATGATGCAGCTCACGGCGCGCGAACCATTTGATTTGATTCACGCGCATTGGGTTTTGCCCAACGCGCCCGCCGCCGCGCTCGTCGCGCGCTACCGCAAATTGCCGTTGGTGATTTCGATGCACGGCAGCGATGTCTTTATGGCCGAAAAAAATCGCGCATTCGGCGCGGCGGCGCGCTGGTGCTTTGCGCGCGCGGCGCAGTTGACCGCGTGCAGCGACGAATTGATGCAGCGCGCGCTCGCGCTCGGCGCGGACGAAAATAAAATCGAATGGATTCCGTACGGCGCGGACGCCAAAGCGTTTCAGGTTCATCCCGCCGACGCGCAGCGCGTGCGCGCGCAATTGCATTTACAGGACGGCGACGTGCTGATTCTGGCGGTCGGGCGCATGGTGTACAAAAAGGGTTTTGAATTTCTCATCGCCGCCATGCCGCGCGTTTTAGAGCGCGCGCCGCGCGCGCGTTTGGCGCTCGTCGGCTATGGCGATTTGCGCGCCGCTTTGGAAAACCAAGCGCGCGCTTTGGGTTTGAATGGACAAATCGTCTTTGCGGGCCGCGTGCCGCGCGAACAAATTCCGGCGTACTTTGGCGCGGCGGATATTGTGAGCGTGCCGTCGGTGCGCGACGACGCGGGCAATGTGGACGGTCTGCCAAATGTGTTGTTGGAAGGTATGGCGGCGGGCAAGGCGATTGTGGCGAGTAACCTCGCGGGCTTTCCCGATGTGATTGCCGACGGCATCAACGGCGTGCTGGTGCCGGAAAAAGATTCCGTCGCGTTAGCGGACGCGCTGACGCAGTTGGCGCGCGATGACGCCTTGCGCGCGCGTTTGGGCGCCGCCGCGCGCGTCCAAGTGCATGAAAATTTGAATTGGGAAAATGTCGCGCGCAAATTTATTCGGGTGTACGAACGGGCGTTGAACCGATAAAAATGATACAAGGAGCAATGATTGATGCGCTATCGTTCACTGGGCAATTCGGGCGTCCAAGTTTCAACCATCGGCGTCGGCTGCAATCGCATCGGGCGCACGGTGAATTTGCATGACACCAAGGCGATTGTAAAACGCGCGTTGGATGAAGGCATTAACTTTTTTGATACGGCGGATATCTATGGCGACCCGGCGGGCAATTCGGAAACGCTGCTGGGCGACGCGTTCACGGGTTTGTGGGACCGAATTGTCGTGGCGACCAAAGTGCGTTCCAAAATGGGCGACGGCGTGAACGACCGCGGCGCGTCGCGCTATCACATCATGCACGGCGTCGCGGCAAGTTTGCGCCGTTTGAAAACCGACCACATTGATTTGTATTACATTCACGAATGGGACGCGCAGACGCCGTTGGAAGAGACGCTGCGCGCGCTGCAAGATTTGGCGCAGAGCGGCCAAGTGCGTTACATCGGCGCGAGCAATTTCGCGGCGTGGCAATTGGCGCGCGCGCACGCCATCGCAGAGCTGCGCGGCTGGAATGCGTTTGTGGTGTCGCAAGAAGAATATCACATGCTCCAACGCGATATCGAACGCGAAGTGATTCCGTACGCGCGCTATGCCAAACTTGGCATCGTGCCGTACTTTCCGCTGGCGGGCGGTTTGCTCACGGGCAAATACAAACGCGGCGACGCTATCAGTCCGACGCGCGCAAATTATGTGGCGCCGTTTCTCACCGAGCGAAATTTTGAAATTCTCGAACAGCTGCGGATGTTTGCCGCCGAGCGCAACCATACGACGGGCGAATTGGCGATGGCGTGGCTGCTGGCGGAACCGCAAGTGTGTTCGGTCATTTCCGGCGTAACGAGCGCCGCCCAAGTGTCGGCGAATGCGCGCGCGAGCGAATGGTCTTTGACGGCGGACGAATACAAAACGCTGCGCGAGATTTTGGAGGCGTAAGCGTCTTGCCATTTCGAGACCATGCTTTCGCGTGGCGCGATGTTCGAGGACAAGTTTTGCATCCACGAATTACACGAATCACGCAAATTCCATTCGTCTGCCTCGCGCAATTTACGGGTTTCAGAAGAATGACAAGGCGCAGCGGAGCGAGAAATCCAAGCTTTCTCACTGCGTTCGGAACGACAGGGGCATTGCATGAGTAAACTCAATCCCGTTTTTGCGCCGCCGCAGTTGACGCCGCAAGCGCAAATCGCCTATTACGTGAAACGCGTCGCGGCGCGCGTCCATCCCGTGTCGCTCGAACGCATCCAAACGCGCGTGCGCGAACTGCAATTGGATTTTAGCGCCGACGAGATTTTTATTCTCGCCGCGTTGGACAATCCGCGCCGCGTGCAATGGTTTCTCGACCACGAAGTGTATTACAACAACGACCACGCGTTTGAGGAGCAGGAAGAAACGTCGTTGGCGCCGCGCATGGTTTTGCGAACGGGCATGGCGCATTGTTTTGAAGGCGCGCTCTTGGCGTACACGATAAATTATTTACACGGGTTCGAGCCGCGCTGGATGTTGTTGGAAGGCACGCGCGACGTGGATCACAATCTCGTCGTGTATCAGGACCAACACGCGGTGCGCTGGGGCTGCAACGCTCATTCGGGTTATCCGCATCTCGGCGGGCGCGACCCGGAATTTTTTACGCTGCGCGAACTCGCGGAAACGTACTATCCGCACTATTACAGCGGTTACACCAACGATCCGCGCGATTTGACCATCATTGGCTATTCCGAGCCGGTGGACATTACGCAAAAATTTGGCGTGCAGTGGATGGCGCAATTGGAACCGACGTGGGACCTGTATTATTTGTTGGTGGATGATACGTGGACGTTTCACCAAATGACGCCGCCGTATGGCGCGCAGTATCGTCATCCGAACGAAACGCAGCCGTACATGTTGTTCACGGCGCTCAAGCAGGGTTGGATTGAAACCGCGCCGCATGTGCGCGTGAATGAAAAAAATTTGCCGTCGGATGCGCTGCGCGTGTGGCGTGAATTTTGGCAGACCTTTAATCCTGACGACCTGCTGCCGCGCGGCCGCGCCGCCGAACTCGAAGGCGAATTTTATCGGCTCACCGGCACGACGCCGCTTGATTTGAATTTCAACGCGGAAGAACTGGCTGCATTTTTGGACAAAGGATACACGCTTGAGCGGTTGATTCATTAAAGGAGTTTGGCATGGCGCGTTTGGTTTCGGCAGAAGGTTCGGCAGAGGACAAGAATCTGTTTTCTTTGGAACTGCGCCCATGGGCTAAAGGCGCATACCGCAATACTGTGACGTTTTATGGCGGCGAAGGCATCACCGGCGCCGCGTCGCTCATTTGGGCGGATTTGATTTATGCGGTGGATGATGTGCCGCTGGTATATCAACATTTGGTTTTTCAATACGAGAGGGTGCCCGACTTGGCGGCGTTGGACAAGACGCTGGAAACGGGCGGTAATTTTGAATGGGACGCCGGTTTTTTTCCGTTGATGGATCTTGTCGTGGACGCCGAGAGGGAAAAAGAATTTTCTCGCACCGGGCTTGCAATTCGTTATGATACGGCGCTGCTCGGCGCGCAATCATTTGGCAATTCCGAATTCACGGTCAAGTTGAACTGTGTTTCCCCCGGCGACGCGCGCGCGTTTGTGCAAACGTTGTGGGATGAAATGAATGCGATTGCTGGCGGCGCGACGCTTGACCCTGCCACCATTGCGCCGACGCCGACGTTCGCGTTTGCGAAACAACTGCTGGCGCGCGCGTACGACGCGGTGAGTCAGGAACCGCAAAACGATAAACCCGCATCGGAATTCAAGATGGATTTGAGCAAGTTGAATGTATTGTACGACCGATGGCACGAGCTGGTTCCGCCGCACGGACATATTTTGGAAATCGGTTGTGACGATGGCAAAGCCGAGATTGGGCAATGGCTCGAACGCGGGTATCAGGTGACGGGCGTGGATGTGTCATCGGCGAGTCTGGCGCGCGCGCGCGCCGCATTTCCGCAAGCTGTGTTTTGGGAAATGCTGCCGAGCGAATTGCGCGCGGTCCAAACGTTTGATGCCGCGTATTCGGCGCTAACGTGGTTTCACATGGACCCGATTGAAATGCGCGCGGCATTGTACCGCCTGTACTGTGCGTTGAAACCGGGCGCGCCGTTTTTTATTTTTTCAGTTGTCGAAGACGCGCAGGCGCGGTACAGTCCTTTTGACATGTACTGTGGAGAGCGCGTTTGGCAGTGGTATTACGAGCCGCAAGAAGTTGTGAGCGCGCTGCAAGAGCATGGACGCTTTACGGTGTTGGCGCAGGACATGATAGTCATAGACGGCGACGTGAATGAGATTGAGGCGCTCGCGTCCAAATCGCTGCTTGAAATCTGGCAGGCGCAACGCGTGACTTTAGCATACGCCATTTTGGCGCGGCGGAGCGAATGAACGATGGCGCGCATTGCAATTGATTTATCGCACGAACAGCGCGAATGGTACGGATATTATCCGTCCGTGTTGCAGCAATGCAAACCGCTGACCGCGCACACGTTTGAAACGATTGAAAAGGGCAGAGGGTTGGACGCGGCAACGCTCGCGCCGTACGACGCGTTGATTTTGGCGCTGCCGTGCAATGTGGAACTGCGCGAGGACGAAATCAACGCCGTGCGCGCGTGGGTGACGGAAGAGGGCAAAGGAATTTTTTTGTTGTCGTCCTATTCGGGCGACGCGCATCATCGTACCAATCTCAATGCGTTGGCGCGTCCATTCGGCATACGCTTTAACGAAGATTTGGTGTTGCCGCACGACCGCACAACGGATAACGATGGGCACGCGCAAGTGTACGACCGCGGCGCGAGCGACAGATACACCGTGCGCGTGGACGCGGCGGGCCTGAGTTTCGGCGCGCATCCGCTTTCGCACAAGATACAAACGCTCGGTTTTCTTTCGACGTGTTCGTTGAATGTGTCCAATCCGCAGCTGCAATTTTGGGTGTCGAGTCCGGCGGACAGCGCGGCGCTAGAACCCGCGTCGCCGATTCGCAACAGCAAGGGCTGGATTATGAAAATCAATTGGGCATTGAGCGCGCACAAAAGCGTGATACTGTTGGCGGCAGGCAAAGCGGATTCCGGCAAAATCGTCGCGTGCGGCTCGTGGAAATTGTGGTTGCCGGAATTGCTGGTGAGTCAGAGTGTGGACAATGCGCAGTTATTTGCGAATGTGGTGGATTGGTTGATACAATAAAAAAATTTGACGCCGCGGCGTCAAATTTTTTTATTGTTACTTGATTTTTATTTTGCCCCCGCTTGCCGCCCACAGCGCCTGTCCCACCGCGTGCGCGTTCCAAGCGCCCTTGCATTTTTTTAGCGCGCGCGCTTGTTGTCGTAATGCCTCCGCGTATTTCCAATAATACGACGGCGTGAACGCGACTTTGCCCAATCCATCTATCTGCTTGGCAATCCATTCGTCGAAAAACGGATAGAGGTCGGGACGATACGCGGCGAGCGCGGCGGACGCAGTGGCGGGGCCCACGCCGTCGAGTTCGCAAAAAATCTGAACGGGCTTTTTGTATTCTTTTGACGCGGTGGGGATGTCCGCGTCCAAATCCCGCGCGGCGGCGAACGCGTCGCGGGCATGCGCTTTAATTACGCGCGCATCCGTCGCGTCAA
>JAJVIA010000096.1 GCA_022072245.1 Anaerolineae bacterium | reverse complement strand
ATCACAAATCAAAAATTTAAAACGCATTGACCGGGAGCAGTAGGTCATCTCTGCAGCGAGTTGGGAAAAACAAGGTGCAAGCCCAACAATTGTGTTTACAGAGAACGCGACAGACCGAACTCGCCCGCGAGCGGCAATCTCGAAATGCAGTCAGGGACTGGAGACTAGAGCTTGACGTGAGCGCACGTTACGCGTATGGAGAGAGGTGGTTTGGCGATTGGGTGATTAGGTGATTGGGATTTCCCGTCACATATCATTCGTCAGCCGTCGCCTAAGCTGGGTGGTACCGCGGAGCATTTGACCTTCGTCCCAAATTGGGATGAAGGTTTTTTTTATTTGACGGGACGCGGATAAGATAAGTTTCAAGTTCAAGGTTTCAAGTTGAAAGTTTCAAGTTCAAAAATCAAAAATCAAAAATCAAAAATCAAAAATCAAAAATCACAAATCACAAATCACAAATCACAAATCACAAATCACAAATCACAAATCACAAATCGCAACGCACTCGAAACGGAGCATGAAATATGGATACGCAAACTCAAATAATGACGTCATCGCCCAATCGCCCAATCGCCCAATCACCCAAATACGTCCCTCAAGATTTTGAAGCGGGGTGGATGCAAAAATGGGAAGCGGATGAATTGTACAAAACCGCGCCCGCCGACGAACGCCCCAAAGCGTACATCTTGGATTTCTTTCCGTATCCTTCGGGCGACGGTTTGAGCGTGGGACACTGCCGCAATTACGTGCCGACGGATGTGATGGCGCGCTATTTTCGGATGAAGGGTTATAACGTACTACATCCGATGGGTTGGGACGCGTTCGGTTTGCCTGCGGAAAACGCCGCAATCAAAATGAAAACGAATCCCGCAAAATTGATCGCCCAATTTTCCGCGAACTATAAACGGCAATTTCGTTTGATTGGCATTTCGTTCGATTGGTCGCGCGAAATCAATTCTTCGACGCCGGAATACTATCGCTGGACGCAGTGGATTTTTTTGAAATTGTATTACGCGTGGTATGACCCGCGCGAACATCGCGCGCGCCCCATTGCGGAATTGGAAAAGGAATTGAGCGTTACGGGTACGCGCGAGATTCCGAACGCGCGCGCCGAGATTACGGCGGACGAATGGAACGCGTTCAACAAAAAACAGCGCAGTGAATTTTTGTCCAACTATCGTTTGGCGTACCGCAAACCGAGCGTCGTGAACTGGGACCCCGTTGACAAAACGGTGTTGGCGAATGAAGAGGTGATTGACGGGCGCGGCTGGCGCAGCGGCGCGTTGGTCGAGAAAAAAGTTTTGCAGCAGTGGTTCTTTCGCATTACCGAATACAGCGAACGCTTGATCGCGGATTTGGACACGATTGATTGGACCGAACACATCAAGCTGATGCAGCGCAATTGGATTGGCAAGAGTGTCGGCGCGGAGGTGGATTTTCAAACGGACGCGGGCGCGCTGCGAATTTTTACCACGCGCCCGGATACGTTGTGGGGTGCGACGTTCATGGTCTTGGCGCCCGAACACCCTTACGTCGAAAAATTGGTGACGCCCGAACACAAAGCGCGCGTAAATCAGTATGTCAAGGAAGCGAAAGCGAAAACCGAAGTCGAGCGTGCGGAAGAGGACAAAGACAAAACAGGCGTATTCATCGGCGCGTACGCGACGAATCCGGTGAACGGCGAACCCATTCCGATTTGGGTTGCCGATTACGTGATGCTGAGTTACGGCACGGGCGCGATTATGGCGGTCCCCGCGCACGACCAACGCGATTTTGAATTTGCGCGCAAATTTCATTTGCCGATACGCGTGGTGATTCAACCCGACGGCGAAATTTTGGACGCGGAAAAAATGGAGCGCGCGTACCCGCACGATGGCGCGATGGCGAATTCGGGAATTTTTGACGGCACGCCCGCCGATGTCGCGGTGGAAAAGGTGACGCGTTGGTTGGAGGAAAAAGGTTTCGGCGCAAAACGCATCAATTACAAACTCCGCGATTGGGGCATTTCGCGCCAGCGGTATTGGGGCACGCCGATTCCGATTATTCACACGGCTGAGGGGGAGATAACGATTGACGAGCAAGCTTTGCCGATTGAATTGCCGAATGTTGATTCATACGAACCGACTGCGACGGGCGAATCGCCCTTGGCGAACATTTCGGAATGGGTAAGTGTGACATTGCCCGACGGCACGCAGGGCCGCCGCGAAACGGATACGATGGGGACGTTCGCGTGTTCGTCGTGGTATTACATGCGCTTTACCGACCCGCGCAATGACGCGCAGCCCTTTGACGTCAAAGAGGTAAATTATTGGTGTCCCGTGGATACGTATGTCGGCGGCGCGGAACACGCGGTCATGCACTTGCTGTACGCGCGTTTTTGGACCAAAGTGTTGTACGACTTGGACATCGTTTCGTTTATCGAACCGTTTCAACGTTTGCGAAATCAAGGCATGATTATGGCGCCGCAAATGAAAGACGGCAAATACGAAAAAATGTCCAAGTCAAAAGGCAACGTCATTACGCCCGACGAAATGGTAGCGCAATTCGGCGCGGACGCGCTGCGCGCGTACGAAATGTTCATCAGCGATTTTTCGATGGCGACGCCGTGGCAGACCGACGGTTTGGCGGGAACGCATCGCTGGTTGACGCGCGTATGGAATTTATTTTTGGAACCCGCGCGCGAAAATTTGCCGCAAGCGAACGACGAACAGATCAAATTACTGCGCCGCGCGTTGCATCAGACCTTGAAAAAAGTCGAGGACGACATCAACGCCTTTGCATTCAACACGGTTATTTCGTCGTTGATGACCTTGACGAATGTGATGGTCAAAGCCAAAGATTCCGCGCGGTATCCCGAAGCGGTGTGGGCCGAAGCGCTGAACACGCTGCTGTTGATGTTGGCGCCCATCGCGCCGTTCATGGCGGAAGAAATCTGGGCGCGCTTGCAGCGGACGTACAGCATTCACCAACAGAAATGGCCCCCATACGACGCGGACGCGGCAAAAGAAGAACTGTTCACCCTAATCGTCCAAGTCAACGGCAAAGTACGCGGCAAAATCGAATTGCCCGTTGGCGTGAGTGAAGACGAAGCGAAACAAAAAGCATTCGACGATGTGAATGTAAAGAAATGGGTTGAGGGAAAAAATATCGAACGCGTGTTGTACGTGCCAGAGCGTTTGCTGAATGTGGTGGTGAAATAGAAAACAAAAAATCCGATGCAGAAATTCTGCATCGGATTTTTATTTTGTCTTTCTAAACAATATCCTGCCTCGTTCGGTAATCTCTTGAATAAAAAAATCCCCATTGCGTAATGCTGATTTTATTTCTCGGGGCGTTCGTACAACAATATCCACCGCAAACGGGCGCGGAATCATCAAACGCGAAACCGCCCAAGAACGATTCGCGCTCGTCGCATCCGTTTTCATCACCACCAACAAATCCACGTCGCTGTCGGGCGTCGGATTGCCATACGCATACGAGCCGAACAAAATAATTTTTTCGGGATGCAGCGTTTCCACAATCCGCTTTACCGCGCGCGGCAAGGTTTTGCTCACCGGTTCGTCGGAACCGATAGGCGTAATGTCGGGAATTTTCCAGCGCGGCGCGCGATAGCTGGCGCGGCGTTCGCGCGTGCGGCGCGCGTTCATGCGGCGTTTGGCGGGAACGCGTTTTTTATTCTGGGGGGCGACGCGTGGGGCAGACATACTTGGAGATTGTATGGGCTTGATAGACCCTCGTCATTCGTCGAGCGCCAGCAGCAATTCGTAATCCTCCGCCGTGCCTGCAAGGACGTACACGGTGAGGTATTGACCCGCGCCATTGGTATAAACAGTGTACGCGGCGGCATATACGCTGCGCCAACCCAGCGCGGTCAATTTGTCAAAATACCAACTCTGCGCGTCTTGGGGCTTGGCGTCTTTGGAAAGCCAAAAACGCGCCTCGCTGTGAACGCCCTTCCATTTGAAACTGCGTCCCAACGCGGCGTGTTCCGCTACAAATTTGGCGGATTCAGAACTTGCCATTTCGTTTGGCGCAAATGGCGCTGCGGTGGGGAAAACAGGAATTTCTTGGAGCGTCACGCGTGGCGCGCTTGCGCAACCCACGCTGCCGAGCGCGCACAAAATACCAAACCCAATCAGCCATAAACGCATACAAAATTTTCTTTCGCAGCGATTCTATCAGCTATCCCGCCCAAGTCAACCGCCCAACGCCCTTAACGTCCGCAGGGACGTTTCGCGCTCCAGTTGCTGCGAATTCTATTGCCCAAACCCTAAAAAAATCTCGACCTTGCATTATAATTACGCAATCCCAAGAAATGGAACGAATTATGTTTGAAAAGAAAAACCAAGCCCTCATTTCGCCGCGCGAGTTTCGACGCCGTGTCTTGAAATTTCTCCTAATCGCTTTTAGCGTCACCTTCCTTTGGGTTCTGGTCGGCACGCTCGGCTTTCGCGCGCTCACGGAATTATCCTGGCTCGATTCATTTTACAACGCTTCGATGATTGCGAGCGAAATGGGCCCCGTCTTTGTACTCGATTCCGCCGGCGCCAAAATTTTTACCGCCGCCTACGCGTTGGTCTCGGGCTTGGTGTTTGCCACAGTTCTCGGCATCGCCATTGCGCCAATCCTGCATCGCTTTTTTCATATCTTTCATCTGGAAGCGCCCGACGCAAACGATGGCTTGGACAGTTTGTAAAGAATGTCGCGTTTGTCACATTGGCGGTATTTGGCGCGTCATGGGATTGTTTTGGCGGCGCGCGCAAGGTACAACGGTTACAAATGACCAATTTCATTTTTCCATTTTCCGAAATTTCGGGGCGCGACGTTTCACGCGTCGGCGGCAAAGGCGCGAATCTCGGCGAAATGACGCGCGCGGGCTTGCCCGTCCCGCCTGGTTTTTGCGTGAGCGCGGAAGCGTACCGCGAATTTACCGCGCGCGTCGAGTTGACCATTGCGGAAATTTTACAAAATACGCGGATGGACGACGCGCAGGATGTGGAAACGAAAACCGCGCAGCTGCGCGAATTTCTCATCGCCCAGCCCATGCCCGCCGAAATTGCGCGGCAAACTCTCGACGCGTATCACGTCCTCGCGCGGCAACTCGAAACGGAAAATTTGCGCGTGGCGGTCCGTTCTTCCGCCACCGCCGAAGATTTGCCCGACGCGTCGTTTGCGGGACAACAGGATACGTACCTCAATGTGCAAGGCGACGCGTCGCTGCTCGAACATGTGAAACGCTGTTGGGCGTCGTTGTGGACCGCGCGCGCCGTGACCTATCGGCACAAGCAAGGATACGCGCACGAACAGGTTGCGCTCGCCGTCGTCGTGCAGGCGATGATTGAAAGCGAGGTCGCGGGAATTTTGTTCACCGCAAATCCGGTGAATCAAAACCGCGCCGAAATGGTTCTCAATGCAAGTTGGGGTTTGGGCGAAGCGATTGTGTCGGGACTCGTCACGCCCGATACCTGGATTGTGAAAAAAGAGGGCGCGATTGTCGAACGCGAAATCGCGGACAAGAATCTGGCGATTGTGTATGCGCCCGACGGCGGCACGCGCGAAACTGCCGTTCCCTTCGAAAGGCGTGCTGTTGCCTGTTTAGACGACGACGCAATTCGCGCCCTCGTTCAAATCGGCGCGCGTGTCGAACAACATTATGCGCGTCCGATGGATATCGAATGGGCGTACGCGCGCGAAAAATTTTACATGCTCCAAGCGCGTCCGATTACGACATTGCAGACGACAGACCACAGACCACAGACCGCAGATCAAAACGATACGCGATACGCGATGCGCGAGGCGCAAACGGGCGAATACAACCGCACGATGTTTATCGAAATTTTTCCCGACCCATTGTCGCCGATTTTTTTATCCGTCATTGCGCCGCTGTTTCACGCGATGCTCGATTTCACATTCGAGACGTTGGGTTTCAAATCGCCGCGCGATATTCCCGCCATCGGCGTTTTTTACAATCAACCCTATTTTCACCGCGCATATATCGAAGGCGCGCTCGCGCCGCTATCGCCCCCGGTGCGCGCGGCGTTGGTGACGCAAATCGTCAATCCGTTCGGCAAACACGAACGCACGTTGCCCACCGAAGCGTCGCCCGCGTTTATAGGCATGGTCACGCGTTTGCTGGGTTTTATGCGCGCGTTTCCAAAACAATTGCCCGGTTTGCTTGCGGAATATCGCGCCGCGGTCGAGACATTGCAGCGCGCGCCGATTCGGGAAATGGCGGATGCGGAAATTCTCGCGCACATTCGTTCGCTGCTCTTTGAACATGCGAGCAAACTGTTGAATTACGATTTCTTGATGATTGCGCTCATCGGCATCACGTACCAGGCGCTCGGCTCGTTGTTGGAGCGCTATTACGGCGCCGATACCGAACAGATTCGCGCGAAACTCATTAGCGGCGTCACCGGCAATGTGACGATGGAAACCAACAAGCGCATTTGGAATTTGGCGCAAGCGGCGAAACAGAGCGCGGTCGTCTCTGCCGCGCTGCGCGAAAACGCGACGCCGGGAGTGCGCGCCGAATTGTATCAGAGCGGCGATGGACGCGTCTTTCTCGCGCAGTTCGACGCCTTTTTGGAACAGTACGGGCATCGTGAAGTTCGCATGGACATTTTGTATCCGACATGGAGCGAAGACCCCTCGCCGGTTTTGCAATTTCTGCGCGGTTATCTCGACGTGGACGCCGAAGCGAGTCCGCAGCGTCAACAAGCGCGCTTGGCGCTGGAACGCGAACAGCTGGCGCGGCAAGTGCATACGCGCGTGCAGCGCGACATGGCGGGGCGAGTGATGGTCGCGCCGCTATTTCGTTATGTCTTGAAAAATACGCAGGCGCATACGCGCGAACGCGACACCATGCACTTTGAATTGACGCGTTTATTTCCGCCGCTGCGCCGTTGTCTGTTGGAACTTGCCGCGCGTTGGCAGTCCAAGGGCGTGTTGGCTGAACCCGACGATATTTTCTTTTTCAGCTTGACGGAGTTGGAACAATTGGCGGAACTGCCGCAAGCGTATCCCGCATTGGTCGCGCGGCGCCGCGCCGAGTTTGAACAAAACGCGCAGCGTCCGCCGCCCTCGATTGTGCGCGATGGCGTAGCGGTGGAAACGGAACGCGCGGCGACCGAACAAATCAAGGGTCAACTGCGCGGCATCGCGGGCAGTCCCGGTTTGGCGAGCGGCCGCGTGCGCGTTATTCGTGGGCCAGAAGAATTTGAAAAATTGCAGCGCGGCGAAATTTTGGTCGCGCCGCTGACGAATCCCGTATGGACGCCGTTGTTTGCGATTGCAGGCGGCATTGTGACGCAGGTCGGCGGCATTCTTTCGCATGGCGCGATTGTGGCGCGCGAGTACGGCATTCCCGCCGTCATGGCGGTGCATGATGCAACGACTCTGCTGCAGGACGGACAGCGCGTGACGGTGGACGGAAACAAGGGCGTGGTGTATGCCGAGATGTGAATGGGAATTTTGGATTTATGATTTTGGATTTGTGATTTCTGATTTGGGCTTGCGTATCTGGCAAGCGATTGGACAAAACCGCATAAATGCGGCGTTCAATGAACGCATGAATCCGTGAACGTATCTGTGTGAGCGAATTTGGATGCTACGCTTTTGCGGGTCAACGGGAGAGCTATGAAAACTTTACGGCGTCTCATTCTCGCATTTGCCATTCTTTACGCGGTCTTTTTGATTGCACCCGCGTTGTTGAGTCAACAATTCGCGCCCTATTCGCTGCTCAAGAACGGCGACATTTTGGATTTGTTGACGCCGTTGGTTCTCTTGCCGTTGTATTGGTTGATGTTGGAATACGGCGGCGCGGGCGATGCGACGGCGCGCGAACGGTTTGTTTTTGTTATTCTTGCGGCGGCGTGGGCGATGGGGCAAGGGATGCATCTGGGAGCGAACGCGGTCGGACATTTGCTGGATGCTTTTCAAGCGACCGATGCGTATGCGCTGAATCATTTTTTGGACGAGGATTTGAGTCACTATATTTGGCACGCCGCAAGCATCGGTTTGATTGTCTTGCTGCTGGCGCGCCAATCGCGCGCGCCGTTTGCGGATGAACGTTCCTCGTTTGTGATGGAGGGCATCGCCGCAGTCTTGTACGGTCTGACGTATTTCATTGTGACGATTGAAGCGGGAACTCTGCCGTTGGGATTGCCGTTTGCGCTTGCGCTGGTCGCGTTTGGCTTGATGCGGCGCGCGCAATTGCGTCAACAACCGCTGGCGGCGTTTTTTGTTTTCTCGATGCTGCTCGCGTTGATTTTGTTTGCGGGATGGGGCTTGTACTGGCGCGGCTTTCCCGAGTTTAGCCGGGTCGGCATTATCAAGTAACGATTCACACGCAGTGAGGAATGGGATTGAGACAAAAACCAAATCCTGACCGGATGGGTGTAAAATAGATTTGCGTACGCGAAATCGCCCGGATTTTCCCGGCGCATGGTGAGGAGGCAATTCTATGCTCAAGCGTCTGATTCTCGCGGCGATGCAAATTGTCGGAGGGTTTCTCACGGTCCTCGTCTCGTTCGGCTATGTCTATCTGCGAACGAATGCTTTGCCGGTGACCGTCGTGGCGTGTGCGCTCGCGCTGGGCGGGGTGTATTGGGCGACGCTCAATTTGGACGCGCGGCTTGGGCCGTGGGGCGACCGTTTGCTCGGCGCGGCGTTTGCCGCGTGTGTGTTTGTGTTGTGGGGACAAGTGCGTCAAGCGCGCCCGTCACTGCGGCGCAATGTTTCTGTGCGACGCCGTGACGTCGTCTGAATTCGATACGTGTGCCGCCGGTACGCGATTGTTAAATTCACTGTGACATGCGATGGTGTGTCACAGTTTTTTTATTTTGGCGTTTTTTGGCGGTTGAGGTGCTCGCTTTGGCAGTTGCTGCGTGCTGAAATGGATACACTCACGTTATCGAGAGCAAGGAGCCAGGTCCATGTCAAACTACATTTGGAATCGCGCGCTGCTGATTGGCGCAATAGTGTATGGCGGCGGTCTGTATGTCTTTGCATCGGTGGCTGTAATGGGGTTGTTTGTATTTGGAATGTCGGGATACGCGCCGGGCTTGCTGTGTGTGGGCGAGCTCGTCATCGGATACATTCTCGCTGCCGTCGGCGTCGGCTGGTTTGTGGCGCGGCGAACTCGCAATGATTTTGTAAGCGCGAATCACGCTTACCCGCCGCGTTTGGGTGCGTGGAGCGGCGCCTTGGCGGTGGGCTTGCCCTATCTCGTGCTGATATTGCTGCCCTTTGTTGGTCTGAGTTTATTTCCCGGCAATTGGAATTTCGCGACCGTGTTGGGTCTGGTTATCGGATTGTTGGTGATAGCCGGCTTGGGCGCGCTCGGCGGCGCAGGGTATGTGATGACTGGCACAAAGGCAGACAAACCGCGCGTGTACAGAATCGTCGCGGTGGTCTGCGGCGCGGTTGTGGTTTTGAGCGTGCTCCTGTTTGGGTTTGCATTTCTTGGTGACATGCAAAGGTCAAGCGTCGTTTCACCGAATCAGGCAGCGACGCGTGCCGCGTATGAAAACGAGGTCGCCGCAAATCGGGCGCGCCAAACCGAGCAAGACAAACAAGTGCAAGCCAAAGCGACGGCGGCGACAAAGGCGCAGATGAACGCTTCGCCGCAGTCCGACCGCATCAAGTGGCGCATTGCGATGTCTGATTCCTTTTCGGAAAATATCAAGAATTGGCAAGAGGGCAATCGGAAAGATTTCACGGGCAAGACAATAGGGCAGGAATTTCGCGACGGCAAATATCGTTGGACGCTGGAAACGAACAAGCCCGGCGGCGAGCGCGCGATTTCGGATTTTTGGGACATTTCCGTTTTTCAAGTGGAGGTGACGGGACAGCGTGTCAGCGGCGCGGAAGATTGCGGTTATGGAATTTTTCTCTCGCCGTTTGGTTTTGTCATTCGCGATTCCGGCGAATGGTTTTGGGTGGATGAACAAGATTTTCAATCCTTTCGTCCGATACTGAACGGCAAATCCGATGCCATTCAGCCCAATCACCCAAACCGAATCCGCGTGAAGGGAAACGGTCCGAATTACACCTTGTTTGTGAATGACCAATGGGTGGGCGTGGTGGAGACGACGAAAACAGAAAAGAGTGACCCGGGTGTCCTGTTGGACAACCCGCGCGCGCAAACCTGCGTGGTTGATTTTGACGACTTTGAAGTGCGCGTGCCGCAATAGGGTACGCCATGTTCCGGCTGCATTCAATTCAATTGCACATTCGAAAAATTTGGTGGTTTTGCTAAATGGCGCACAAAAATCTCAGGCAACCTACGCGCAACCTGCCGCTTGCAATCGTGCCGCGTGAGCTGACGCTGGAATTCGATGGCGCGTCCTTTCCGGTCCGCTATTATTCGTCTCCAAACCCGACGCGATTGGTCTTGCTGGACGCCCCCGACCAAACCGAGAGCGAACGCGAGGATGTGGCGTTGTACATCAGCGCGTTCGGCGCGGCGCAAGTGTATCGCTTGCGCGCGGACACATTAACCGACGCGCGTGCAGATCGCGAACGCGGATTGGCGCTACTGCGCGCGCTCGCTGCGCGCGAACCCGACGTGCCCCACTTGTTTGGCGCGTTTTCAACGGAACTCGGACTGCAAATCGAATTCCCCAACGGTTATTTTGGCGAGGCAGGCGAACTGCCGCCGCATCGTTTTGTCACTGCGCGCGATGGGGCGCAGCTGGCATTGCGCGAATATGCAGCGAATACAAGCCGGGCAATTCTGCTGCTGCACGGCTCGACTACGCACGACGGCGCGTACGCGCCGCTGGCGCGTTTTATGGCGTCTCGCAATTTGGCGCGCGTGTATGCGCTCACACTGCGCGGGCACGGCTTGTCCGGCGGCGCGCGCGGCGATGTCGCCTACAGCGCACAGCACGTGGAGGATATCGCGGATACGATTCGTTTTCTGCGGGTTACAGCGGGCGCGGAAAAAATATTTTTGCTCGGACATTCCCTCGGCGGGGGCTTGGCTCTGCGTTTTCTTGAAAGTTCCTTTGCGGGCATGACCGATGGCGCGATTTTGCTTGCGCCGTACATCGGTTCGCGTGCGCCGCTGCAAGACCGCAAATCGCACGTGATTGCGGCGCGTGTGTTTTGGCAAAACGCGGCGCCGCTTACCATCTTCAATGCGTTGGGTGTGACGCGCGGACAGCATTTGCCGTGTATCGAGTTTGAGATGTTGGAAGGGTTTCGCACGCCGATGGAAACGCCGCGCTATTCCTATCGCGCGTGGATGGCGGTTTCGCCTTCGCGGCGTCTGCACCGCGCGCTGGAAAAATTCCACAAACCGACGCTGGTGGTTTTGAGCGAGGGGGATGAGATTTTTGTCCTGACAAAATTGGAGGCGTTCTTTGCGCGCGTGGCGCAATTGGAGTGCGTGCGGGTGAACGAGCCGACCCATTCCGGCATCGCCTTTCACCCCGAAACGCACACGCAGCTGGAGCGATGGTTGAAAATGCAAGGATAACGTCGAGATTGGCGTCTTTTGGCAGTAGCGCGTCTGGCTTTGGCGGAGCGATTGGGCTATTTTGAGCGCAGATTCTGAAACCCAAGGAGGTGTTCGATGAACGCGCTGAAAATTTTCGGTTTGGTTTTGGTCATATTGGTGGTTTTTTTGAACGGGTGCGCGGCGCCCGCAACGCCGCCCCAGAACGTTTCTCAAGTCGCTGCAACCAACGCGCCGGTCCCGACACTGGTTTCGCCTACCGACGCGCCGACGGCAACCAACCCGCCGCCGACCGCAACAAAAATTCCGCCGACCAACACGGCGACGAAAATTCCGCCGACGCATACGCCGACGCACACCCCGACTCACACTGCGACCGCTACGGCAACGCAAATCCCCACCGACACTCCGACATCGCCGCCCACAGCGACCACTGCGCCCACGCAAAAGCCCGCAACCAAAGCGCCGACGAAACCGCCCGCGCCCGCGAAAGCATTCACGGTAACGTGGAAAACCAATGTGGGTTATGAAGGACGCGACGCCACGACGTTCTGGTGCAAGTTTCACAATCAGTACGACAACTTGAGTGCAAAAGAATTTCCGTTTCAAGGATTTGGCGCAGATATCCAAGATACGCGTGTGCGTTTGCTGACATTCGACCCCAAACTGGCACAAGGCGGTTATCAACCGGTCATAGGCATTGCGAATGCTGACGGCTCTATCAATCGTTGGCGGCTGGCAGGATGGTATGCCAAAGCATTGGGCTGGTCCAACGGCATCGAACCCTTTCCGCCCAATCCGCTCGCCGCAAATTCGCCTTCTGACGATTGGACGTGGTATTCGATTTCGCGGCAAGGCGAGTATTGTAAATACGCGTATGTGAAATGGCAAGGGCAGACCAGCGCGGTGGAATTTGCGCCGGACGGCACGATTGTAAACACCAACGCGACCCTTCCGCCCGATGCGCCGTAACGGAGACGAACACTCATGTCCAGACCCAATATGGAAAACCAGACTGCGGCATGGCTGGACGCGTTGACGAGCGCGGAATCGAAACGGCACGAAGCCGCCGCGCTCGCCATTGCGAAATCGCCGACGTATGACGCACATATCATCGCCGCCTTGAAAAACATCGCGCACGCGGACGCGCAAAAATATGCGCGCGCGGCGGCAAAAAACGCGCTGCAAAAAATTGCCGAGGCGCATTTCGCGGCGGGCAATGACATTCGCGCATATTTGGAACAATTGCGTTTACAAGGCGATAAGCCGCAAGCACAAACCGCGCCTGTGGTGAAACCGGAAATGCCTTCGCCGGTTGCGCCTGCAGTGGTCGCCGAAATGCAAACGATTGAACCTGCGGCATCTGTTGACCTCCTCACACCGTTGCCTGTTCACGCCTATACTCCTGCGCCGAGTCAATCCAAACCGCCCGCGCCGGCTGTTCCTTTTGACCAATGGCTTTTGAGCGAACGCAATATCAAACTCGCGTTGTATTCCGGCGGTTTGCTGTTGCTGCTCGCAGGTCTGATTTTTGTCGGCATCAATTGGGCGTACTTGCCGGGGATTGCGAAATTGGGCGTGACGCTCGGCGTGACGGCGGTTCTGTACGTTGGCGGCGCGCTGCTGTTTCGCCGACCCTCGCTCAAAATCGGCGGCACGGCGCTGTTGGCGATTGCGTCGGGATTCTTGCCGTTGAATTTTGTCGTGACGCATTTGTATCTCACGCAAGGCAGCGCGAATGGAATGTGGCTGGTCGCGTCAGTGGTTTGCGGCGCGGTGTATGCGGCAACGGCGTTGTGGTCGCGGCAAAATCTGTTCACGGTGTTCACGCTGTTTGCCATCTATTCGGCTGCGGCGGCGGCAATGGGTATGTGGATCAGAGAATTTCCGACCCATCCGCTCGGTTATGCGCTCGTGACATTGTTGGTGTTGGCTGCGAGTTTTGCCGCGCGTCAAATTGCGCGCACGCAATTCGCGGCGCGCACCTTGCGAATCGGCGCGCATGTCGCGGCGCCAATCGTGTTTTTACAAGCATTGATTGCGTGGGGTTTTGCGTTCATAAATTCGTACCAACGCGATTGGGGCTGGAGCGCGCTCGCGGCAATGTTGGTGATTGTGATTTTGTATGCGGCGGATGCGTGGCGCGCGAAATCGTTGTATGCGCGGTGGGGCGCGGCGGTGACGATGGGTGTTTTGGCGGTGTTGACGTGTACGCAATTGCAACTCGCCTCGATTCAAACCGGCATCGTTTTGATGATTCTCGCGGCGGGATATTTGGTCATCGGAAAATTTTTACAACGCGAGAAACATTGGCGCGAAGGATTGCCTTTGTATATGGTCAGCGCGCTGCTCGCCGTGTTGGTGACACTGCAAGCGGCGATGGCGTATGTCAAAACACCGGAGCATTTGGCATTGGCGTTGACGGGCGATGTTGCGCTGTTGGCGTTGGCGACGTATTTGTTCCGCCGCGCGGAATTGTTGTATGCGGTGGCGTGGCTTGGCATTGCGCCTGTGTTTATTGCAGCACAAATTTATTTGCACGAAATGGTGTGGCTCGGTTGGGTGATGGGCGCGTTGATGTTGGCGTATGCAGTGACGGGATTCGCCATCGGACGCGCGCGATTGCGTTGGGGCGGCGCGTTCTTGTCCGCAGCCGCGCTGTTGAGTGTCATGACGCCCGCGCTGTTGTATCCGAATTATTTCGCGCTGACGATGGGGTTGTTGGCGATTGCGATTTTGTATGCGTGTTTCGCGTTGTGGCTGCGTTGGCAGTGGCTGCTGCTGGCAGCGTTCGCGGCGTTGAATCTTGCCCTCGTGAGCGGAATTCTGAACGTATTTGTCGCGCCGCTGGATATTGCGCGCGCGTTGTGTGTGGGTCTCGCGGCGTTGGGTGTGCTGTTGACTGTCGGCGGAGTGGAATGTAAGCGGCGCGGTTGGTTGATGTGGCGCGCGCCGCTGTATGTGGTCGCAGGAATTGATTTGGTCTTGGCGTATTTGTTGGCGCTGGTGTCGGGTGAATGGTTTGTAATCGGTTTGGCTGGAATTGTGGGGACGACTGCGTTGGCGATGCAGTGGGTGGAACGCGCGCAATTGCGATTGTGGAAACTGCCCGCGCTTTTGACGGGCGGCGGTGCGCTGCTTTGGTTGAGCGGTTTGTATGCTGTCGTCGTTTTGTTTCAAATCCCGCGCGAGTTTGGCGCGTTGGCGTTTGCGCTCGCGGGCGCGTTGTATGTCGCCGTAGGTTTGTGGCTGCGGAACGGCGAACGCGCGGAATTGTTCGGGACGCCATTGCGCGTGGTCGGGTTGGCGACGAGCGGCTGCGCGCTGCTTGCGGCGGCGGTGTTTAATGTGCCACCCGTTGTGGCGTTGACGTTCGCGGTCGGCGCATTGACATTCGGCGCGGATGGTTTCGTACGAAAACAAATCGCGCTGTTGTACGTTGGCGGATTGTTTCTCCTCGGCGTGTGGGCGTGGCTGATGCGATATTTTAATGTCAGTGAATGGCAAGCATACGCGATTCCGCTCGGCATGTATGGTCTGCTCGTCGGTTGGAGTGAAATGCGAGCGGGGCGCACGCGAACGTTTCAACTTGCCACACTCGCGGGATTGATTGTGTTGTTTGGGTCGGCGTTTTATCAATCGCTGTCGAATTGGATCTACGCGGTGCTGCTGCTCGCCGAAAGCGCGTTGGCGTTCGGTTATGGTTTGAAAACGCGTTCGCGGATGTATGTGCAGGCGGCAGTCGCGGCTTTGCTTTTGAACGGTATCGCGCAATTTGGTCCTGCGTTCGTGCAGTTGGAACGGTGGCTACAGGTTGGCGCGATTGGCGGTATCTTGCTGCTCGTCGGACTCGTCGCATTGTTCCGCCGCCAAAAATTGCTCGAGACGCGGCGCGCGTTAACGAGTGAGTGGAAGGCGTGGAAGCCGTGAACATGCGACAACCGCTCTTGAATCGTTTCGTTTGGATAGGGGCTTTGGGTTCTTGTGTTTGGTCTGCAATCCTTTCTCTGATTGCGCTCCGTCTGCAAGTGGTGGGGATGGGAGTTGCAGAGATTCAAGCGCATCGTGCGTTGAGCCAACAAGAACAGCAAAGTGTCATCTTGTTCGGACTGTCTGTGCTGGCGCTGCTGCTGCTGCCGCTCGGTATTGGTTGGTTTGTGGCGCGCGCGAGCGCTTGGGCGCGCAGCGGGGCACAGCTGTCTGTCGCCGCAAGATTCAGCGCGTTGAGCGGCGGATTGGCGGTTGGCTTGGGGATGCTGCCGCTGACAATGCTCATAGTTTTTTGGGAATCGGGTCGCTCGATGTTATCCGGTGACGCATCCGGTGTGTCGGCTTGGCTTGCGGTGGTTGCGTTCGCGGTGAGTTTAGGCGCTTTGGGCGGCGCGCTTTATTTTTGGACGTGCGGCAGAAAAAGAACAGGTTCGCACGGCATGTCGGAACATGCAAACAAAGAATTCAAGGCGCTGTCCTAAAAGCGTTTTCAAAAATATGTTCGACTTTTTTTCTTTCTCGCATTCTCGTGACCCCTCACGATGCCGTACTATATCGCCAAGACGCGCAGCGCACGCGCTTGGTATTATATCGCCGTGGGGCTGGGAATCTATTTTCTGTCGTATCTGTTCGGCGTGATGTACGCGAGACTGCCGATATGCTGCGCTAGCGCGAATCAGGGCGCCAAGCCCACAATCCCGCGCCAAGAGTGAACCTAAATCGTCGCACGCGCAACAGCGTATTATTCTGTTATACTCTGGCTGTTGCCATTGCTGCGGGCCTTGTACTCTGTGTCTGTTAATGCGCGTGGAGCGCCGCGCGTCGTTTTTTCATTGGCAATGCCTATTGCTGCCTTGTCTGCGCAATCGTTTGGCGTTCATCCTGACCGGCATTTTCTCGTTACCGGGTTTCGTAGCGGTATTGTTTGTCAAAAGGACGCGCGCGCCGCAAACGGAAACGTTTGCGCCGGGACGCGCGAATTTGGCGCTCGATGATTGATTTACAATTCTGGACCACGCTCGTCAATTTGAGCGCGCTGGCGATTGCGTTGTGGCTCGGTTTTTATATCGTCACACGCA
>JAJVIA010000079.1 GCA_022072245.1 Anaerolineae bacterium | reverse complement strand
TTCTGGACAATGCTTGACGCGTGGGAATGTCGAGCGCGATGCCTTCGGTCGGTTTGTCCATCACGCGTTCCGCAAAAATCGCGGCGGTCTCTGCCCACGCAATCAGTTCGCCGAGCCGAAACAAAATGTGTTGATTACGCGTGAGACGATCCACGCGCGCTTGTTCCAAAATCACCGCGAGCGCGCGCATTGCCAATGCCGCATACCCCGCGCCGTTTTCCGCTTCGCGTTCGTGCAAAATTTCGAGCCGTTTCGCCCAATCGTTGTAATACGCGCCTTTGGTTTTCAAATGCTGCTGCCAGCGGTCACGCGCAATCGTCCACTCCATAATTTCGTTCGTGCCTTCGTAAATGCACGTGATACGCACATCGCGTTTTATTTTTTCGACCATGTATTCTTTGACATAGCCGTAACCGCCGAGCGCTTGAATCGCGTCTTCCGCCGCTTGATTGCCCGCTTCCGTCGCCGTATATTTCGCCACCGCGCCTTCGGTTTGCAAACCTTCTTCGCCGTCGTCCAAACGTTCCGCCACCCATTCAATGTACGAACGCGCGGCTTCCAAACGCGCCGCGTTCGGCACAATCAATTTGTGCGTGTACCCCTGTTTCTTGTCGAGCGTCGCGCCGCCTTGCACGCGTGCTTGCGCATAACGAATCGCGCGCCGTAACGCTTCCCATCCCGCGCCGAGACCGAACGCGCCGACCATCAAACGCGTGTAACCGAAAACGGCTTGCGCTTGCGCGAGCCCTTGCCCTTCGACCATGCCGACGAGGCGGTCCGCGCCCACATACACATCTTCTAAAAATAATGCGGCGGTGTTGGACGCGCGAATGCCGTGCTTGTCTTCTTGTTTGCCTTTTTCAAAACCGGGCGCGTCATGTTCCACAATAAACCACGACGGACCGCCGGGCGCGTTCGCCAAAAAAGTGTACAACTGCGCGACGCCGCCGTTGGAAATCCACTGTTTGCGCCCCGTGAGTTTGTAACCTGTCACGTGACCGTTTTCCGTGACCGGCACGGCTTTGCTCGAAAGCGTTCCCAAATCGCTGCCCGCTTGCGGTTCAGTTGCGCCGTATGCGACGAGCAGCGCCTCGTCCGCGATTTTGCTCATCCAATATTTTTTTTGTTCCGGCGTCGCGCCGACCGTAATCGGGTCGGTGCCGAGAAACGTCGCCAGAACGCCGGTGGCGATGCCCAAATCAATGGACGCCATCAATTCCGACACGCGATAAATATCGTACGCGCTGCCGCCGAGACCGCCGTACTCTTCGGGAATAAAAACGAGATGCAGACCGAGATGTTGTGGATCGTACAATTCTTGGAGAACTTGGGTAGGGAACTCGTCGTCGTGGTCGAGTTGAATGAGATATTCGGGCGGCAATTTATCGTGCGCGTATTTTTTGAGCGTATCGAGAACCATCTCGCGCGTTTCATGATCAAGACCGGGCATGGCGTACCTCCGTGATAATCGCGTGCGGCGCGGCAGCGCGCGCTGACGTTTTCATTTTGCAATAGGCGGACGTTTTTTTACAGGGTCAAATGTCTCGCGCGCGCGCAGCGTAACGCGGGACAATTTTTCCGCGCGCGGCGTACATAAAAAACGCCGCGCGGTTCTCGCATCACGTTCGCGCTTGGTACGCGCTGACGTTAATGCCCAGATCCGACGCGGGCTGTTCGAGTCCAAACGTTTATTCGCCCGCCGCAAATAAAAGCGTTGTCTCGCCCCTGTACCTCTTGCTTGGCCTGACTGTAACAAAACGGCGTAGCAATCGCATCCCAAAATGGTCAAAAGCGTGTCCAAATTTTTCGTCAATCGAGATTGCGCGATAATGCGGCGACACCTTTTCAACGTCAGGAGACCCATGCCCGAAAATTTACGTTCCCTTTTAGATTTCGCCATCGAGACCGCGTACCTCGCGGGCCAAGTTACGCTCGGTTATTATCAGACCGGCGTCTTGCCTGATTTCAAAGCCGACGCTTCGCCCGTAACGCTGGCGGATAAAAAAGCGGAAGAGCTCATCCGCGCGCGCATTGAAAAAAATTTTCCGCAGCACGAAATTTTGGGCGAAGAATTTGGCGCGGGCGAAAAATTTCAACACGCGTCGCATCGGTGGGTGATTGACCCGATTGACGGCACCAAAGCGTTCACGCGCGGTATTCCGCTGTATGCGGTTTTGATGGGCTTGGAAATCGAAGGCAAGGTCGAAGGCGGCGTCGCGTATTTTCCCGCGTTGGGCGAAATGCTCGCCGCCGCGACGGGCGAGGGCTGCTGGTGGAATGGACGCCGCGCGCGCGTTTCGGACGTGAGCGCTCTCGCGCGCGCGTACGTGGCGCACGCGGACGCCAGCTCGTTCGCCCGATTCCAACGCGGCGCGGCGTGGGAACGCATCCAAGCCGCGACCTATCATCGCGGCGGATGGAGCGACGCATACGGTTATTTACTCGTCGCCACCGGACGCGCGGAATTGATGCTCGACCCGATTATGGATGCGTGGGATTGCGGGCCCTTTCCGCCGATTCTCGCGGAAGCGGGCGGCTATTTTGGCGATTGGCAAGGCAACCGCACGATTTGGGCGCGCGAAGCGCTCGGCACAACAAACAGTCTGCTGCCGCAGGTATTGAAACTCATCAATACATAAAAGCCGTGAGGTTTTGGAAACCTCACGGCTTGATGGTCAAACTCAATTCGGCGCGCAGCTGTCAAGCCGCTTGCAGCGCCAATTCATTCAGTTCCAATTCGCTATCGGCTTGTTCGGGACTGCGTACGCAATCGCGGCCCGCTTGTTTTGCCGCGTACATTGCCATATCCGCCGCGTGAATCAAATCTTCCGACGTCGCGCCGTGCGTGGGCGACGTCGCCACGCCGAGCGACAAAGTGATATGCAGCGCCGCGCCTTCATACCAGACGCGCATCTCTCGAAATCCGTCGCACCATTCCTGCGCGCGCCGCAAACCCACTTCAGCCGACGCGCCAAACATTGCGACAAGAAATTCATCGCCGCCGTAGCGGCACACCAAATCCCCACGCCGCGTTTTGACGCGCAGCCATTCGCCCAACATTTTGAGCGCCGCGTCGCCCGCCGCATGACCATACGTATCGTTGATGGCTTTGTAATGATCCACGTCGAGCAGGATGACGCTGATGGGGCGCCGCGTGCGCGCGGACTGTTTCAATTCCCGATCCAATATCTCGAGCAGGAAACGCCGATTGTACAAACCGGTCAATGGGTCGCGCGTCGCCTGTTCTTGGAGCGTCGTTTGCAGCGCTTGGATTTCGGCGAGCTGCGCTTGCAATTGCGCGTTCAGGCGTTCCAACGCCTGCTCGTTGCGTTTGCGCGCGGTAACGTCATGCAAAAGAATCAGATGCCCCCGCCGCGCCGGGTCTTGATTCAACGGCATCGCGCGCGTGTTGAGAAAACGCGTTGCGCCGTCCGCGCCGCGCACTTTGAAATCCTGCTGCGTGGATGCGTCGGCGGGCAGCAAGTGCGGCGCTAGATTTTCTTGGAGCGCAACGATTTCGCGGCCAAGCCATTGCGCGCCGCGCGCGTCCAGCATCGTCAACGCCGCGTCATTCACGTCAACGACGCGATTTTGCGCGTCCAACACAATTACGCCGTCGCTCATTTGCTCAAACAACGCGTCGCGCGAAACTTTCCAACCCGCGCCCGGCAGATAACGCCGCGCCCAACCGAGCCACACGAGCGCGCCGCAAGCGGCGCCGAGCAAAAAAGCAAAAATCATCCATTCGAGATTCATTGCCCAAGTATAAACGCGTCACAGGGTCAACTCTTTGAAAAAACGGGCGCCAAGATGACAATTTGCTGACAATAAAAAAAAAGAGCAGCCACGCGGACTGCCCCAATCGTTTTCTATTTGCAAGCCACGCGCAAGACGACTCTTTATGTCCCTCACCCCCAGCCCCTCATCTCCAGCCCCTCACCCCCACCCCCTCTCCCAAAGGGCGAGGGGGGGTTTGGGGAGATGGCTAGATCGAGCGCGCCATGTATAATTCGCCTAATTCAAAACCTAGTTTGCGATAATACTCGCGCGTGCCGATGGCAGAAATGACGGCGAGACGTTTGAAACCTGCGGCGCGCGCGATTTGCATCGCATGCGCCGCGAGGTTGCGCCCCAAACCGGAATGTTGCGCGCGTCCCGCATCGTTCGCGCCCAGCTCCAACGCGGGTCCGTAAATGTGCAATTCGCGCACCACCGCGCAGCCGCGCAGTTCCTCTAAAATTTCCTCACGCGGCACATTATCATGCGGCAAACTCAAACGCAAAAAGCCCGCGAGTTTGCCACTCGGCGTAACATATTGCAAAAAATATTCGGCGGTCGCATCCGTCTCGTATTTGTAATTTTGAATTTCTAATTTTTCAATTTCGATTTTCTCATTTTTCACTTCACGACAACGAATGCACTGACATTGCCAGCCGCGCTTTTTCATTTCTTGCTGGACGACGACGCGCAGATGCGATTGCGTGCTGCTTGCGGTAATGTATTGCGCGGGAATGTCGCGGATGACGCGATTGATGCGACAGTAAGGCGGCGTAAAGCGTTTCGCCTGCGCGAGCGTTTCAATCAATTCCGCGTCCGTGTACGGCTGATATTTTCCCGCTTGCCAAATTTCGTACAACTTTGTGCCTGCAATCAACATGCACGGATAAATTTTCAATTCGTCGGGTCGCAGCGCAAGATCGTTCCACAAATTTTCGTAATCGCGCACGTCGCTCTCGGGCGTCGCGCCGTACAAATTCGGCATCCAGTGCAAATGCAATTTGAAACCGGCGAGCCGCAATAAACGCACCGCGCGCCGCGTGTCCTCGACCGTATGGTCGCGTCGGTTCAACTCTAAAATGCGGTTGTCCGTACTCTGCGCGCCGAGTTGGATTTTGGTCATGCCGAGCCAACGCAAACGGCGCACCTCGTCCATGTCAATATAATCGGGCCGCGTTTCAATCACCATGCCGACGTTGCGATGCGCTGCCGTCTCGTTTCTTTGCTGCGCCTCAGCCAACGTCGCAGCCGGCGCCCCCTCATTCATCGCGTCGAGACATCGGCGCACATACCACTCTTGATATTTTTTCGGATACGCCGACCACGTCGCGCCGATAATGAGCAGTTCAATTTTATCCAGCGGATGGCCCATCGCGGCGAGCGTGTCCATGCGCGCGCGCGTCGTCTTGTACGGGTCAAAGCGCACGCGGACGGCTCGCTGCACCGCCGGTTCGTCGGGCAAATAACTGCGCGGCATCCCTTTGGCGTCGGGACAAAAAATGCAATCGGCGGGACACGGATAGGGCCCCGTCAACACCGCGACGGGCGCGACGCCCGACATGGTGCGCGTCGGTTTCATCCGCAAGCGTTCAAACAATTCGCGCTCGAACGGAATGACGCCTTGCGCGGTCAATTCTTTGTACGCCGCGACGATTTTGGTTTGCGCGACCGAATTGCCGTTCGCGTCGTGAACGTGCTTGACCATCAGCGCGTTCAACTGCGTCGGCGTCAATTTGGACGCGGCGCGCACCGCGTCAAAAAAAATCAAAAGTTGAGACGTTTCCATCACGCGGCATCATCTTAACGGCGGATGCCCGCCCCGTCAAAGTTTAACAAGCCGCGCCGCCGCAAAAAAAACAGCGCCGAATATGTTCGGCGCTGTGACGACGTTAAAGCGTTATGAATTGTCGGATTGATTTTCCCGATTGTTGTTTCTCGCATCGCCGGTCGAAACGCCGAAAATGTAACCGACGAGCGTGCCGAGCAGCGGAGCAATCGCCGCCGGCGGCAGCACGCTGCTCAAACCCAAAATAATAATCACGGCAAAAATTACAATCGCAATGGCAATCGCGCCATATCCGCGTCCAATAAACGGCAGCTGGACTCGACTGGGCGTCTGCGCGAGCGTCGCAATCTTTTTGGGCGGCAAGACAACGGCTGGCGGCTCGGCTAAATCCGTCGCATTCACGGTCAAAACTCCAGCCAACGCCGGAAAAACTTTGGTCGTCGGTCCGGTGTCGGGACTGACCAGCGCCGCATTTGGCGGGTCAATACTCCATTTGACGGACACCGGTTTTCCGTCCGCGCCAAGCGCCTGCATTTCTGCCGACAGCGTCCCCAAAGCGATGACATCGGGACCTCGAATTTGCCCGACGGATTTTTCAGATGCCTTGAACACTTGGCTGTGCGCGCTATTCAAATCTCCCGCAATGGTTGTCTCGATTGTCGTCCCGCCGCGCGCCAGACGTTCCGCGACATCATAATACTTTGTTTGAATATACGTGGTGTACGCAAACAAGATGCCCCACGCCAACAGGGCAAACGCAAAAGTGACGAGCACAATCCACAACAGCTCGGTCGTATTCAGTTGCGGCGGCGTGACTGGATTGGCAGCCGAGTCGGTTGCGCTTGCCGACGCGGTCGCGCTTGCGACTGGCAAAGCCGTGGACTCGACGGCGCCTGACGCCGCCGGCGTTGCGACGCCGTCCTGCGCGTACAGCGGGATAGCGGAAAAAACAAACAAAACCATTCCGACACACAACAAAGCCACCGCCACGCGATGAGAAAGGGTTTTCATAAAAACCTCCTTGTTGTAGAGACCCGTCTTTGCGATGTCCTCGCCAATTCAAGCAGGACAAATTTTTAATTTATCCGCCCGCCTTTTACCAAAGGGATTATATTATCGCGCGATTTATGCTCTTTGAACAGGGGGCGATTTTCCATACACGCTGGGACCAAGCGCCGCAAAAAAAGAGCTCTGGATTGTTCGCGGCAGCGCACGCCTGAAACGGACGTTCGCTGCGTGTATAATAACGCGGTGGATTCATCTACCCTCGCGCGGTTGTTGGAACTCAGCCGCAAATTTTATTCCCAATTTAGCGTGGATTTTTCCGCGACGCGTTCGAGCGAACGCTTTAACATCGAGCCATTCCGAAAATTTTTGGCGAACGATATTCGCTTGCTCGACGCGGGATGCGGGAATGGACGCTTGGCGGGCGCGTTGGAAAACGCGGGTTTTTCGCTCGCTTATGTGGGCATTGACGGCTCGTCCGAACTCGTCGCGTTCGCGCAGAAAAAAAACGCAACCTTAAGAAATGTGCGCGCGCAATTTCGCGTCGTTGACCTCACGCTGCCGCGCTGGAGCGAATCATTGCGCGACGCGCCGCCGTTCGACGTCATTGTTTCCCTCGCGGTTTTGCATCACATTCCAAGTTTTGAGCTGCGCGCGAACGTATTGCGCGAAATCCGCGCGCGGCTGAAACCAAACGGAATTTTCGTCATGAGCAACTGGCAATTTTTGAACGACGAACGCTTACGAAAAAAAATCGTCGCGTGGGATAAAGTAATGCCTAACGACTCTCGACTAGACACTAACGACTATTTACTCGATTGGAAACGCGGCGGCACAGGTTATCGTTATGTGCATCTGCTTGATAAAACAGAAGTAGAGCATTTGGCAGACGCGAGCGGCTTGCAAGTCGTCGAACAATTTCTGGCGGACAAGAATTTGAATTTGTACAGCGTCCTGCGCTAACGAACCGTCATTTTATTTTCGACCGTAATCCGCCGGATTCTCGCCCCATTCGTCCGTGCGCCATTTCAAAATTTTGTTGGGAAAATCATTTTCGCGCAGCCACCGTTCCGCGTCGTCAATGCGCGCAAACAATTCCGCGTTGCGTTCGGCGCGCGGCAATTGCGTTTTGCATTTTTTCTGTTTCAACCACAAAAGCGCATTTTCGGAATCAGAATAGACGGGCGCGGCGTCGCCGCGAGCGCGCAAAAATTGCAAGGTTTCGACGACGCCCAAAAATTCGCCGATGTTATTCGTGCCTTCGGGAAACGGCCCGCGCGCCAATAAAATTTCGCCCGTTTCCGTATGCACCGCGCGATATTCCAACTGGCCGGGATTTCCCGCGCACGCCGCATCCGCGCAATAACTCGGCGTCACCGGCGGTTCGATGCCCAACAGACGTGATTGCCGCCAACGGGCAGCAACGGAACGAGTAGCGACGGAACGGGTAGCAACGGAACCCGGTTCCATTGCTGCCCGTTCCCATCCATATTTCAACGCCGTTTCCGCTTCGGCGCGCGTCGTAAAGGATTTGAATTGCGCGTTGGGAAAACCGTTCACTTGCGCGGACGCTTCCGCCCATGTTGAAAAAATCCCCGTTTGGCGGCCGCGGCGGACGACATAGTATTTTTGTTTCTTCATATCGCGCGCGCTTATATCGTCAACGGCGCGCCTTGATTGTAACCGCCAATGCGTTTGATGGCGCGCGCGCGCGCGATGCGTTCTTCGGCGAGATGATCCGCCGCGAGATACGTGGGGATATTTTGCGTTTTGGAAATTTCAATCACTTGCAACATGCGCTCGAAAATTTTGGAAACTTTGCTCATGCCGCGTTCGGCGTTCACTCCGCCCCACAATCTATCCGTGTCGAAAACGGTGCCGCCCGCGTTCGCAATGTAATCGGGCGCGTACAAAATGCCGCGCCGCGTCAATTCGTCGCCGTGTCGTTCCGCGCGCAATTGATTGTTCGCGGAACCGCAAATAATTTTGACGCGGAATTGCGGCAGCGTTTCGTCGTTCACTACGCCGCCCAACGCGCAGGGACAATAAATATCCGCGTCGGCGGAAAATATCTCGCGCACGTCGAGAACGTTCACGCCAAAAGCTTGTTTCACCTGTTCCACTTTATGCGCGTCAATATCCGCAATCGTCACAGTCGCGTTTTCTTGCACGAGATACTCGACCATCGGATACCCCACTGCGCCGAGACCTTGCACCACAATTTTGCGTCCCTGCAAATTCGCGCTGCCCCACGTTTCTTGCGCGCACGCTTTCATCGCTTGCAGTACGCCGAACGCGGTTGCGCCGCCAATGGGACCCGCGCCGCCGCTGGCTTTCGACAACGTAATCACATACGGCGTCTCCATCCGCATGTAATCCATGTCTTGCAACGTCGTGCCGACATCTTCGCCGGTGAGATATTCGCCGCGCAGATTGTTGATGAAGCGTCCGAGCGCGCGGAAAAGCATTTCGCGGTCTTGGCGTTTCGGGTCGCCGATGACGACGACTTTGCCGCCGCCGAGATTGACGCCCGCCGCCGCGTATTTGTACGTCATGCCGCGCGCGAGCCGCATCGCATCTTCCATCGCGTCGAGGTCGGAATCGTACGTCCAGAAACGGCAGCCGCCCGCGGCAGGTCCGAGAACGGTGCTGTGAATTGCAAGCACGGCGCGCAGTCCCACATCTTCATTTTGAAAGAGCAGGACTTTTTCGTAGCCGTAATGGGACATGTAGTCGAAAATTTTTTCGGTCATAGTTTCACTCCTCTTGCGTAAGCCGCTGTCCTTTTCGTATCGCCTCCACCATTTGCGTAATCAACGCGCTCACTTGCTGCGCGTCGTTCGAGTTGAACGCCAGTGACGCGTGTGCGGCGCCGTCAATCGTGCGATGAAGCGAATTGGTTGAGAGAGTCGCCAAGTCAATCTGTAATTCCTTCCAACCCGGCAGCGTATTGCTGCCCGCCGTAATAACAATCAGCGGCAAATCGCCCAGTACCCCCAATTTGCGCGCGTCGTTAAATATTTGTGTGGCGGCAGCCATCTCTGCGCGCTGGCTTTCAAAATAACGCGGCGTAGAGAAAAACGCCGCGACCTCGGCATGTTCTTGGCGAGGCAAATCCTGAAAATCAAATTCCCCGCCCATGTCAAAAAACAATCGCGCGATACCGAGGCGCGCGAGCGGCGGAAATATGGCGGACAAGTTCAAATACTCTTGATTTCCAGCTGCCAACGCGGGAAAACGTTCCAATTGCTCGGGATGCGATGCATCTACCAGCACGATGCCCGCGACCTCATCCGGATACAGCGCTTGAAATTCGCGCACATACAAGTCGCCGATTGAATGTCCCACCAGCACGAACGGACCCGCGATGTTCGCGTTCGTGAGCAGCGTGCGTAATTCGCGCGCCGTGCCTTCCAATGTCTGCGGCTGTTGGCTCGCTTCGCTCCACGCGCGCCCCGCGCGATCGTACACGCACACGCGCGTCGTCTTGGCAATTTCAGGTTGAACCCACGCCCAGTACGGCGACATGCCGCCGGAGAGCGTTTCGAGAATCACAGTCGGGCTATTCTCGCCGGTGCAGTGCAGGTGCAGTTTGTGCCCGCCCACATCCACCATTGCACCGGGCGGCGGATACGCGCGCGCATCATTCGCTTCGCCCAGCGCTTGATACACGCAACCTGCCAAGCCGAAAACAACTATCAGCAGGAGCAAACCGGCGAGAATTCGCCCAAGCCACCAACCGCAGCCGCGTGCCTTGTTCGATGATTGTATGAGATTGTCCTTTTCGCTGACTCGCCCGTTTACAAATCCAGCTTGGAACGAATTCCAGTTTCGTTTGCGCCTTGTGCGCGTCAAATTTCGCCACAAACGCGCACAAGTCGCTATCCTACATCCCGCAAATCAATTTGTAAGCCGCTCTAATTTCCTGCGCGCGCTTGTTCCACAATTTTCAAAATCGCGTTCGCCGTTTCATCCGCGAAACGTTCGTCGTCCACCAAGCCCGAATGGGTTGCGCCTTCGACGGTTACGAAAACACTGTTGGTCGAAAGTTTCAATAAATCATTTTGCAATTCGCGCGCGACACCTTGAAAATTTTCGCTCGCCGTGCCGACGACAATCGCGAGCGGCTTGTCGCCTAAATTTTTTGTTTCGCGCACTTGCTGCAACGCGACAGAAAAGGAGTTGTTCACCGCGCGTAGATTTTCAAAATATTTTACCGAATTGAAATACGCTTGTTCTTCATTGCGCTGCTGTTCGGGCAATGCGGCGTCCGCTTTCGGAACAGGAAAGAGTCCCGCGCGAAAAAATCCAACGCGCGCGAGCGTTGGCGCCATATTCAATTGACTCGCGTCCGCGCCGACGCCTTCGGGCAAATTTTGACGTTTCCACGAATCGGGATGCGTCCCTTCAAGCAGCGCCATACCGACGACAGCATCAGGATTCAAGTCTGCAAATTCGCGCACGTACAATCCGCCGAGCGAGTGTCCGACCAACACATACGGTCCCGGCACGTTCGCTTTTTCCAACAACGTTTTCAATTCGCGCGCGTGTTGTTTGGCGTCGCGCGGTTCGGGACCCAAATCGCTCCAGCCATGCCCCGCGCGGTCGTAGGCGCACACACGCGTTGTTTTGGCAATTTGCGGCTGCACCCAAACCCAATTCGAAACTTGCGCGGGAAATGCCGCGTCCAGAATCACCGTCGGCGCGCCGTCGCCCGTACAATACAAATGCAATTTGTAACCGCCGACGTCAATCAATTGTCCGGGCGGAGGAAACGCGCGCGCCTCATTCCATTCTGAAAACGTTTGATACGCGCAGCCCGCAAAAATCACGAGCGCGATGAACGCGACAATGCCAATGACAATTCGCACAACCCATTTCATTCAAACCTCCAATCTCTAGAGGGGCGAAACATTCGCAGCGATGCTGGGGTGATTGTTGAGCAATCTGGCGAATGTTGCGCCCCGATACCCCATGAATCAAATAGGAATTTGCGCTAATCCTCAATCCTCTCCCACGACTCTGCCGCCTTTGGCGATTCCACCAAGATATCTTTCACACGCACCCAGCTTATTCGCGCCTGATGCGCTGTCAGCCCCTCACCCCAACCTTCCCAGCAATCCCAACACAAACATCACAAATCCGCCGCCCAGCAGCGCTGCCGCCGCGAGCAGAAACAACCCCAACCAAAGCCATACGATATAATTGAATATACTTGTTTGTTTCATGATTCATCCTCCCTTGAAAATATATGACAAATTTGAAATTTGTCGTACCGCTGTCCCTCTTTGCTCTTGTGCGGACGCGCGCCGCCGGCGCGCCAACAACGCCGTCAATCGCAAATCGAAAATCATAAATCAAAAATTACCGCGCCGTCCATCCGCCATCCACCATCAACACTTCGCCCGTCACGTACGACGACGCGTCCGACGCGAGAAAGACGACGGGCCCCACAAGCTCTTCGGGTCTGCCGCGCCGTCCGAGCGGCGTCAATTCGCGGATACTTTTTTCCTTTTGCTCATCGTGTTCGCTCGACGCGCCGGGCATGAACGCTTCCATGTACGCCGGCGAAAACGCATTGACGCGGATATTGTATTGCGCCCATTCCACCGCCAGCGAACGCGTCAACATATTCACGCCGCCCTTGCTCGCGTTGTAGGCGACGATATTTTTTATCGCCACGTCGCCGCAGATGGAAGAATTGTTGACAATCGCGCCGCCGCCCGTTTTGAGCATTTCGCGCGCGCACGCTTGCGCGAACAAAAAATATCCTTTGAGATTCACGTCGAGGACAAAATCCCAATCCGCTTCGGCATATTCCAACGCGGGCTGCGCCGCGTCCACGCCCGCGTTATTGACGAGAATGTCAATGCGCCCCCACTGCGCGACGACATCGCGGACAATTTTTTCAATCTCGGTCTTTTTGGAAATATCGGCGGCATAAATCAACGCGCGCCGCTTTTCCGCTTCAATCGCGCGCGCCGTGATTTCCAATTCGCTCTGCGTACGCGCCACGACGGCGACATCCGCGCCAAACTGCGCGAGTCCAATCGCCAGCGCGCGGCCCAAGCCGCGTCCGCCGCCCGTGACAATGGCTTTTTTGTCGGTGAGGTCGAAAAGAGGTGGTTGCATTTTTGATTTATGGTTTTTGATTTGGGATTTATGATGCGGATTTTGAGAAATCAAAAATCATAAATTCCAAATCATAAATTCCTTCACGCTTCCCCGTTCACTTGCAAATCGAAAAACGTTCCCGAAGCAATATCGTACTTTAGTTGAAAAAAACAATCGCCGCCGTCGAGAACAAAGACGCGCCGCGTTTGCCAATCCTCGAAATCCGCGCAAAACGCATTGACGACAATCACGCGTTTATCATTTTGCATTTCGCCCCAGTATTGAAATTTGTATTGCGCGAGCCGTTCCGCTATCGGCGCCTTGAGCGCGCTAAATTCGGTTTGCCGCTGCGCGAGATACGCGGGCAAACGCGTTTCCAATTCCGCAATCATTGCGGCGTCGGGCGTCCAGGCGCCATCGCCGAGAATCACGCTGGCGTACGCGGCGCGCGCAACGCGGCTCGGCGTCGCGCCAACCGTCGGTGCGGCAGGCGACGCGGGGGCGGCGAGACACGCGCTGACAAACAAGAGCGCGCCCAAGCCCAAACCGAATGTGCCAAAGCGTAAAAATGAGCGCATAAAGCGATGAAAAGTTTGTTTGGATTTTATCACAAGCCCAGCCGAAATCGCAGACCGAATATATTCAACGTGCGTAGGCACGTTTCGTGTTTTGGTTGCCGCGATTTCTAATCGCTTCTTTCCGTCCGCCCAAAAACTTTACGCACACCCTATATTCAACGTGCGTAGGCACGTTTCGTGTTTTGGTTGCTGCGATTTCTAATCGTTTCTTTCCGTCCGTCCAAAAACTTTACGCACACCCTATATTCAACGTGCGTAGGCGCGTTTCGTGTTTTGGTTGCCGCGATTTCTAATCGCTTCTTTCCGTCCGCCCAAAAACTTTACGCACACCCTATATTCAACGTGCGTAGGCACGTTTCGTGTTTTTGTTGCCGCGATTTCTAATCGCATTGCATTGCCCGTCCAAGCGGAATCCGCTCTAATTCGCATTTAATCCGAATACGGTACGCTACAATACGTGCGCCGCGCGGAACTGTTTGCGCCGCGCGTGCGTCTGGTGTATGCAATTTAGCAAAGGAATTTTTTTGTCCAATGAATGATTGGTCCGACCCAAATCAAAACGCGGCAACCACGCCGCCGTCAAACGATAATGCGCCGCGCGGGTATGAATACGACTATCCGCGTCCGCCCGCGCGCGCCGCGCAGCCCGCGCCCAACGCGCTCCCGGAACGCGCGGCGCCGGCATACACGCCGGGCGCAGAATACAATCCGCCCGCGTATGTTCCGCCCGCGTATGTTCCGCCCACGACCGCGCGCCATGCCAACGCGCGCGTATGGCTGACGCGCTTGGGAATTTTCGCGCTCGGCGCGCTTTTATTTCTCGTGTGCGGCGGACTCGCGCTCGCGGGCGGCGCGTATTTTTATTACGCCAACGAACTGCCGTCCGCCGATAAATTGGCGACCGTCAATACTTCGCAGTCCACCAAAATCTATGACCGTCACGGCGCGCTGTTGTACGAAATCGCCGACCCGAATCTCGGTCGTCATACGATTATTCCGCCCAGCAAAATTCCGACCGTGTTGAAACAAGCGACGCTGGCGACCGAAGACCCGTCGTTTTACACCAACCCCGGCGTGGATTTTTATGGTCTCGCGCGCGCGATTTATTATCTCGTGCGCTATCAACGCCCTGTCAGCGGCGCGTCCACCATTACGCAGCAGCTCATCAAGACCGCGCTGCTTTCGCCCGAACAAACCGTCGAACGCAAAATCAAAGAAGCCATTCTCGCATTCGAAGTCACGCGGCGATATTCCAAAGATGAAATTCTCGCGTTCTATCTCAACACTATCAACTTCGGCAATCATTCGTACGGCATCCAAGCCGCCGCGCAATCCTATTTTCAAAAAGATGTGACGCAGTTGGATTTGGCGGAAGCGTCGCTGCTCGCGGGTTTGCCGCAATTGCCCGCGATTTACGACCCGTGCATCAATCCCGACCGCGCGCTCGAACGCCAGCGCGTGGTGTTGGGTTTGATGCAAGAGCAAGGCATCCTGACGCCCGCGCAAGCGGCGACGGCGGCGCAAGAAATGACGCAGCGCGTCAATAGCGCGGCGTTTATCAACAATTGCCGCGCCGGTTTGAATTACACGCGCGCGCCGCACTTTGTCGAATATGTGCGGCAGCAATTGCAAGAAACTTACGGCGCGAATGCCGATAACGCGGGCTTGCAAGTGTACACCACGCTCGACCCCCAAGTGCAAGACATTATCGAACAAGAAGCGCGCAAACAAATCGCCGCGTTAAAAGGCAAGAACGTCAACAGCGCGGCGGCGGTGGCAATGGATCCGCGCAGCGGCCAAATTTTGGGGATGCTCGGCAGCGTGGATTTTAACGACGAAAAAATTGACGGCCAGGTAAATGTGACGACGCGTTTGCGCCAACCGGGTTCGTCCATCAAACCGCTGACGTATGCCGCCGCGTTTGAAAAAGGTTGGACGCCCGCGACGCCGTTGTACGATTTGATAACGGAATTTCCCAATGGCGCGCAGCCGCCGTACATTCCCAAAAATTACGACGACAAAGAACACGGCCTCGTCACCGTTCGCAGCGCGCTGGCAAATTCGTACAACATTCCCGCCGTCAAGACGTTATATTTTGTCGGCGTGCCGGAAATGATGGGCGTGGCGCAGCGTCTGGGCATCACGACCTTTGACAATCCGCAGCATTATGGCCTCGCGTTGACGCTGGGCGGCGGCGAAGTCAAACTCACCGAACTCACGAACGCGTATGCCGTGTTTGCCAACGAGGGCAAGCGCGCGCCGCTCACGCCATTTTTGAAAATTGTGGACGGCGCAGGGCGTACGCTTTATGACGCGGCGCGCAACGATTCGCAGCCCGAACAAGTGTTGGACGCGCGCTATGCGTATCTCATTACCAATATCCTTTCGGACAATGCCGCGCGCACGCCGGCTTTTGGCGCCAATTCGCCGCTCAAAACCGCGCGCCCGACGTTTGTCAAAACCGGCACGACCAACGATTACAAAGACAATTGGACGCTCGGCGGCACGAATGAATTTGTACTGGGCGTGTGGGTCGGCAATCCGCGCAATCAAGCGATGCAAAACGTTTCGGGCGTCACGGGCGCGGCGCCGTTGTGGCACAATGTTTTGGAACGCGTCTATCAAGAAGCCGACGCTTTTAAAAATATCCCCGCGCACGCGTTGACGATTCCAGCGGGCTTGGTGCAAGCCCAAGTGTGCAATGAATCCGGTCTCGCGCCGACGGAAAATTGTCCCGCCGACCATCGGCACGATGAAATTTTTTTGAACAATCAAGCGCCGACCCAATTTGATAACGTGTGGACAAAAATAAAAATTGACGTCACAAACAATTTGCTGGCGAATGAAAATTGCGCGCCCGAAACTATCGAGGAACGCGTGTTTGCCAATTTGCAGCCCGACCCGTTTGTGCCTTATGACCGCATCCGCGAATGGGGCGCGGCGAACGGTTATCCGCTTGCGCCAACGGAAACGAGTCCGTGCGTCCATAACGCGCCGGTTACACCCGAACCGGTTAGCGTAAAAATCAATCGTCCCGACCCGGGCGCCCAAGTTTCGGGAACCGTGACGGTGAACGGCGCGGTGCGAATTCCCGATGGCGGCGCTTGGATTTTAGAAGTCGGCCGCGCGGGCCGTTGGGATACGCTTGCATCGGGCAACGCCGAAATGCGCGGCAAGTTGGGCCAGTTCGACGCCAACGCGTACGGCGAAGGCGAATTGGATATTCGTCTCACCGCGACGGATCAATGGGGACAACCGCGCGAAGACAAAGTGCGCGTGTATGTCGTCGCGTTCACGCCGCCGACGCAAACGCCCGAACCGACGCGCCGTCCCACAAA
>JAJVIA010000138.1:13516-16649 GCA_022072245.1 Anaerolineae bacterium | reverse complement strand
GCGGCGGTACGTGGTATCATTGGCGAGGATGACGATTGAAACGTGAACGTGAAACGTGACAGGTTTTTTGGAAACCTGTCACGTTTGATGGTGGATGATGAACAAACAAAAACTCGAATTGACGTGGATTGGTAAAGAGAATCGCCCGCGTTTGGAACCGCGCATTCTCTTGGAAGATGCGGACAAGTCGTATCACGCGCCGTATCGCGTGACCGACCGCGATATTTTTGATAATCGTCTCATCTTTGGCGACAATCTGCTCGCGCTCAAGGCGCTGGAGCAAGAGTTCGCGGGCAAGGTGAAATGTGTGTTCATTGACCCGCCGTACAACACGGGCAGCGCGTTCGCGCATTATGACGATGGGGTGGAACATTCGATTTGGCTTTCTCTCATGCGTGACCGTTTGGAATTGATTCGCGCATTGTTGTCCAACGATGGTTCGTTGTGGATTACGATTGATGATAATGAAGGACACTATTTAAAGATTCTTTGTGATGAATTATTTGGACGATCTTGTTTTGTTTCAACTGTTATCTGGAAATCAACAGATAATAGCAACAATGATGCAAAACAGTTTTCAATAGACCATAATACGATTCTGGTTTATTCATCAAAACCTGATTGGCAATCCGCCCGAGTGATGCCAAGCGAGTCTCAACAAATTCACTACAAGAATCCAGACAACGATCCGCGCGGACCATGGTTTGACGGAAATCCTATTGGCTCTCCGCATTACAGGAAAAATCTTGTTTATACGGTTACTTCTCCTCAGGGCATCGAAATTCAGCCACCAAAGAATGGTTGGCGATGGAGTAAAGAAACTATGATTGAGAAAATGCAAATTGGTGAGATTAGATTCAATTCTGATGGGACAGCAATACGTAGAAGAACTTATCTTCAAGACCAAAAGGGGATACCACCTTCGACCTTATGGGACGATCTTGAGGTTACTGGACATAACAGGCAGGCAAAATACGAGCAAAAGAAATTATTTCCCGAAAGAGAAAAGGAAGAATGGTTTGTCACACCAAAACCTGAGCGTCTGTTGAAACGTATTTTGGAGATTGCCACAGACCCCGGCGACCTCGTTCTCGATTCATTCGCAGGTTCCGGCACCACCGGCGCAGTCGCGCACAAGATGGGACGACGTTGGATTATGGTGGAATTGGGCGAACATATTCACACGCACATTATCCCGCGTCTCAAAAAAGTGATTGACGGTGAGGACAAGGGCGGCATCACCGAAGCGGTGAGTTGGCAAGGCGGCGGCGGTTTTCGTTATTATCGGCTCGCGCCGTCCTTGCTCGAACAAGACAAATGGGGCAATTGGGTCATCAGCAAACAATACAACGCCGCGATGCTCGCCGAAGCGCTGTGCAAACTCGAAGGATTCACTTATGCGCCGAGCGACAGCGCGTATTGGCAGCACGGACACTCCACCGAACGCGATTTCATTTACGTCACCACGCAAAACCTTTCGCACGCGCAGTTACAGCAGTTGAGCGCCGAGGTTGGCGCAGAGCGTTCCTTGCTCGTCTTGTGTCTCGCCTTTCGCGGCAGAGCCGACCGCTTTGAAAATCTGACCGTCAAAAAAATTCCCACCCAAGTCCTCGCGCGCTGCGAATGGGGTCACGACGATTATTCCCTCAAAGTGGAAAACTTGCCGCACGCGCCAGATGTGACAGGTTTTCGGGAACCTGTCACATCTGACGGACAATTATCGCTCCCAAACGTGACAGATTTTTAGGAAACCTGTCACGTTTGGGTAATTGAAAATGAATCGCCACGTTAACGCGATTACAGGACGTCTCTCGCTCCGTCCGCCGCAATACGAATCCCTCCGCGTGTTGGACCGCGTGATGGAAATTATTTATCCATCTCTCAAACGAGACACGTCTCCAAAAGACGTGTCTCGTTTGGAGATGTTTGGAGACGTGTCTCGTTTGGAGATGTTTGGAGACGCGTCTCGTTTGGAGATGTTGGAAAAAATCCGCGCGGAATTTCCAACCGTCACCGATTTTGAACGCGATTTTCCATCGGTCTGTTTTGCGTTGGCGACGGGTGTGGGCAAGACGCGCTTGATGGGCGCGTTCATTTCCTATCTGCATCTCGCGCACGGCATCAATAATTTTTTTGTCCTCGCGCCGAATCTCACCATCTACAACAAACTCATCGCCGACTTTACGCCCAACACGCCGAAATATGTGTTCAAAGGCATCGCGGAATTTGCGATGAATCCGCCCGCGCTCATCAACGGCGACAATTACGAAATGGCGGCGGGCAGTTTGTTTGATACGTTGCTGCGCTGCAAAATCAACATTTTCAATATCTCGAAAATCAATTCCGAAGTGCGCGGCGGCAAATCTCCGCGCATCAAGCGTTTGTCTGAATATATTGGGCAGAGTTATTTTGATTATCTTGCGGGACTCGACGACCTTGTGATGTTGATGGACGAATCGCATCGCTATCGCGCGTCGGCGGGCGTGCGCGCCATTAACGAATTGAAACCGATTTTGGGGCTGGAACTCACGGCGACGCCGTTTGTCGAGACGAGCAAAGGCGCGCTGCCATTCAAAAATGTGATTGTGGATTATCCGCTCGGCAAGGCAATGGCGGACGGCTTTGTCAAAGAACCTGCCGTCGTCACGCGCAAAAATTTCTCGCCCGCCGGATTGGCGCCCGAACAATTGGAACAAATCAAATTGGAAGACGGCGTGCGCTTGCACGAAAGCGTCAAAGTCGAACTCGAAACGTATGCGCGCGAAAATTCCCAGCCCATCGTCAAACCGTTCTTGCTCGTCATTGCACGCGACACCACGCACGCGGGACAACTTGTAAAATTGATTCAATCCGAAAACTTTTTTCAGGGACGTTACGCGAACAAGGTCATTCAAGTGGATTCCAGCAAGTCGGGCGCGGAAGAAGATGAAATGGTCGAGCGTTTGCTCAAGGTGGAACACCCGGACGAACCCACCGAGATCGTCATTCACGTCAACATGCTCAAAGAAGGTTGGGACGTTACGAATCTGTACACTATCGTGCCGCTGCGCGCGGCGAATGCGCGCATCCTGATCGAACAATCCATCGGGCGCGGCTTGCGTCTGCCGTACGGCAAGCGCACCGGCGTAGAAGC